>CAZXMB010000009.1:17149-30286 GCA_964641715.1 uncultured Syntrophaceae bacterium | reverse complement strand
TTGGAGGCGGCAACCGGATTTGAACCGGTGAATAGCGGTTTTGCAGACCGCCGCCTTACCACTTGGCTATGCCGCCTCTGGAGCGGGAAACGGGATTTGAACCCGCGACTTCAACCTTGGCAAGGTTGCACTCTACCGCTGAGTTATTCCCGCTTCTTCTTTTATAGACAAGCATAAAATTACATGAATGAGAGGAAGTTGTCAAGGTTTTGAAGGAAGGCTCTTGAAAACTTTTGCTTTTCGTCCTCACACAATGACCGATTTCAGGAACCTTTTGAAATAATCGATCCCTGAAATGACAGACAGGATCAGGGCAACCCAGAGGAGACCCATTCCAATCTGATGAACATGGATCGAAAAAAACTCTCCGTTAAGAATCAAAACGAAGATGGCGGCAACTTCGAAGGTGGTCTTATATTTTCCAAGAGAGCTCGCAGAGATGATGATCTCCTGGGTTGCCGCAATTCCTCTCAGCCCGGTCACCGCAATCTCCCTTCCGACGATGATCAGTACCATCCAGAGAGGGACTTCCCTCGCCATCATTAGGGTAATGAGGGTGGTGACAATGAGCAGTTTATCAGCCAGGGGATCAAGAAATTTGCCAAGGGTCGTGACCATCTTCCTGCGCCGTGCCAGATATCCGTCGAGCATATCCGTCAGCGATACCGAAAGAAAGAGAAAAGCGGTAATCCACTGAAATGGCCTTCCCGGGGAGAAAAGCAGGATCAGGATAATGGGGATGGCCAGTATTCGAACAATGGTCAGTCCGTTTGGAAGGCTCAGGATCTGCTGGCGATTGAGTTTCTCCATGAAGGACTATTCCATCTCAAACCGAGAGTTTTAAATTTGAATTTAAAACTTTAAATCTAAAATGAAACAGGAATTAGGGCCTATAGGTCTGGTAATACTTCATTACTCTTCGGATGTATTCTACAGTCTCCTGATAGGGAGGGATTGATTTCAATTCGGAAACAATATTTTCTCCCGCGTTATAAGCGGCTAAAGAAAGCCGAAGGTCATTATTGAAGAGGGAAAGAAGGTACTTCAAATACCGAACGCCTCCTTCAATATTCTCACTCGGGTTAAAGACATTGGACACATTCATCCGGAGGGCGGTCTCCGGCATCAATTGCATCAACCCCTTTGCCCCTTTCTTTGAAATGGCAAGGGGATTGAATCCCGATTCAGCTCGAATCATTGCCTTAATCAAAGCAAAATCGACATCGTATTTCTTTGAAAATTCATGGATCAAGAAATCAAATTGGCTCACCTCTTTCGGTAAAATACCATTGGACGGACGATTCTCTTCGGGCCCTACATCCTCCTTGCTTTCCCGAATATAGAGTTTAAACCTTGGCTCCCTCGGACAATTGGTAAAATGAATCACCCCCCTCTCGTCTACGTAACGGTAAATCCCTGCCAGAGAGGGTTGGGCAGAGAGTAAGAGGCAAAATAATAAAAATATAAAAATTGCATATTTCATGGAATTTAATTCCATTTAATAAGTGGATAAAAATTTACCAGAATTGATGAATTCCGCTCAATTATCTGAAAATAAATTGAATACCTTTTTTAAAATACTTTAAAATAAAAGATGATTTCAGATTTGAGAATTGGAATGAAATAAATTATGCAATCTTTGTGCCTGACCATTCTACCTTCCTTCTCTAAAGGGGCTAAAAAGGATATTCTCCTGAATACCAGGGAGGTGGATACTCTTTTATCCTCACAGGCATCCCCTCTTTTAAGGCTTTCATTTCATGATTCTGATTCATTACATCATTTTTCTTTTCTTTTCAATAAATTTCTTATCTTCCTCTGTACATCATCAAGCAGGGTATAGACGACCGGAACAACAAAGAGCGTGAGAAGGGTAGAGGCAAACATTCCCCCGAAGGTTGCCCTTCCCATTCCTGCTCTCACTTCGCCTCCTGCGCTATAACCCAGGGCCACCGGAAGAACTCCCAAGATCGTGGTCACCGCAGTCATCAATATGGGCCGGAGTCGCACAGGGGAGGCCTGAAGGACGGCCTGATTTCTCTCCATTCCCCGTTCTCTCAAGGTATTGGTATAATCGACCAGAAGGATCGAATTCTTAACGACCAGAGCGGTCAGAGTGATCATCCCGATCATGCTGATAATGGAAATGGTATCCCCGGTCATATAGAGAGCGCCAAAGGCCCCCACGGTGCTCAGAGGCAGGGCCAGCATGATGGATAACGGATGAACGAAGCTATTAAACTGAATCGCCAGAATCATATAAACAATGAGGATAGCCTGGATAAGGGCATTGATCAAATAATGAAAAGACTCCTTAAAGGCCTCGGCCTGTCCAAAGAAGCTATAGGAATAGCCTGAGGGAAGATATCTTTTAGCAAGCCCCTCCACCTCTGCGATGGCTTCACCCAGTCTTTTATCTCCGGCCATATCCGCATAGATGGTGGTGCTTCTCTGCCTGTCTTTTCGATTGATCAGGTTCGGACCAATCCCTTCCTCCACTCTCACCACCTGTGCCAGTTTGATGAGGCCTCCCTTGGGGGTCCGGATGGAAATCTGGGAGATATCCTCCGGAGCCATCCTCTGGCCTTTAACCAGCCGAATCCTCACATCGTAACGTTTTGCACGATCCACATCTTTAAATTTGGATACCTGTTGCCCTCCGATCATCTGTAAGACGGTTGAAGAGATCTCCCGGATGTCCACCCCCGCATCGGCGGCCTTATCCCGGTCGATGAATACCCTCACTTCGGGCTTGGTTAACTCAAGGTCTGAACTGATATCGACCATACCTGGACTCTTCATCATCTCTCCCATGATCTGGTTGGAGAGTTTCTCCAGCTTCTCCACCTGTGCGCCTTTGATATCAAATTGAAGGGGGGCGCCCCTCCTTCCTCCAACCGAAATCGGAGCGAAGTTCTCCACATAAGCTCGAAACCCCGGAATCTCCCTTATTTGCCTTCGAATCTCTTTCATAATCTCCATCTGGGAGCGCTTTCTTTTGTTCCGTTCTGTGAGAGAAACCAGCAAATAACCCTTATTCACTTCCTGACGGGAACCTGTTCCAATCGCGGAAAAGATCCCCCTCGCTTCAGGATAAGAGAGAAGAAGCTTTTCAATCTTTCTCATCTTATCATCCGTATATTGCAAAGTGGAACCTGTGGGAGTTTCGATCCGGACAATAAAACGGCTCTCATCCGATTTTGGAACAAACTCTTTTTTGAGGTTAACCAGCATCAAAATACTTCCCAAAAAGATGAAAATTGAAATCGAAACGACCATCCAGCGATGTTTCAGACAGAAAGCCAGCGTGTTTCGATAGCGGTTTTCAAGCCTTTCATAAGAACGGTTGAAGAAACGATAAACCTTCCCCTCTTTTGACTCTATCCTTAAGAATCGGGAGCAGAGCATAGGGATGAGAATCAGGGCGATGACGAGAGAGGCGATGACCGAGGCCGCTACGGTTACCCCGAACTGGTAGAAGAACCGCCCGATGATCCCTCCCATAAAGGCAACGGGGATGAAAACAGCGGCGATCGAAAAAGTGGCGGCCATAGCCGCAAAGGCAATCTCAGAGGTCCCCTCCTTGGCCGCCCTCACCGGATCAGCGCCCTCTTCCATATGGCGATAGGTGTTCTCAAGGACAATGATGGCATCGTCGATGACCACCCCCACCATCATTGATAGGCCAAGCATGGTCATATAATTTCGGGTAAAGCCCATAAAATGCATGATCCCGAAACTGGTAATGAGAGAGGTGGGAATGGCGATGGCTGTGATGATCGTGCTCCGGATGCTCAAGAGGAAGATGAACATCACCCCTGCGGCAAGCAGTCCCCCTAAAAAGACATCGTATCCCACATCGGCAATTGCCTCCTCGATAAATTTTGAGGAATCGAAGGAAACAACCACCTCTACTTCTGATGGGAGGGTTTTCTTGATCTCCGGCAGTTTCTCCCTGACCCCTCTTGCCACTTCGACCACATTGGCCCCGGACCGCGGGATAATGCTCAATCCGATGGAAGGGACCTGGTTAAACCGTGCGATGGACCGGAGCGGTTCCGTCCCATCCTCGATCCATCCGAGATCCCCCAGCCGGACAGGTGCCCCGTTCTGATAGGTGATGATCAGATGATTAAATTCATCGACATTTCGAAGCTCCCCTAAACTTCTGACCGTAAACTCCCGATCCATACTCTCAATGATCCCGCCGGGCAATTCGATATTCTTTGCAAGAAAGGCTCTGGCAATATCGTTCGAAGTGAGCCGGTGGGCCTCCAGCTTTTTCCCGTCGAGCCAGACCCGGATCTCCCTTTTCGCATACCCGTCCAGGTTGATCGTACCCACCCCTCTGATCGATTCCAGTTGAGGTCTTACGACCTCATCCGCCAGCATCCCCAGCCTTTGAAGAGGGAGATTGCCCTTCATTGAGAGCCAGAGGATGGGAATGGCATTGATGTCAAGCTTATCGATGATTGGAGGGTCGATATCCGCGGGGAGCTTCCTCTTCGCCAGATCGACTTTGGCCCTGACATCCTGAACCGCTGAGTCAATATCACGATAGAGTTCAAACTCAACAACGACCTGGGAAAACCCGTAACCGCTGGTCGAGGTGATATGTTTTACCCCTTCGATGGTATTGATCTGTTCTTCGATGGGATCCGTCACATCGGTATCCATCACCTCAGGGGCAGCACCGAAAAGGGTGGTGGTCACCGTGATAAAGGGGAATTCAACCTTTGGAAAGAGATCAATCCCTACCCGCTTATATCCGAGGAGCCCGAAGAAGATAAGGGCTAAAGTCAGGATGGTCGCAAAGACAGGCCGTTTGACAGAAGTCTCCGCAAGAAACATAATGAGTACTTAAAGTGAACTTAAGTTAAAAGTGGCTAAAGTGAGTTAAAGTTTTATTTGGAAATGACCTTGACTTTCATCCCGTCGGCCAATTGCTCATGCCCGACGGCAACAACCTGTTCCCCTTTCAAAATCCCTTTTAAGACCTCCACCCCTCCATCAAGTCTCATCCCTGTTTCGACTCCCCGGCGATGGGCCATTCCATCCTTCACAATAAAAGTGAAAAATTGACCCTCCTGGCTGAAAAGGGCGGACTCCGGAATGACGATGGCATTGGGATTCATGCCAGTCTGAACAGTCACCTCTGCAAAAAAACCTGGTTTCAATCGATATTGAGGATTGGGAGCCAGGGCCTTCATTTTCACATTTCGGGTGGAGGGGTCCGCAGTTGGGCTGATGAATTGGAGGGAGGCCGAATATTTCTCTTCAGAAAAAGCCTTGACTGAAAACTGTATCCTGCTCCCTATTCGAACCTTCCCTGCCCAGTTCTCGGGGAGATAAAACTCTAAATCGAGGGGGTTCATCTGGACAATGGTCAAGATCTCATCTTTAGGGGCCACATTCACGTGTTCTCCAAGAGAAGCAATCTTAAGATTTATCGTTCCATCAATGGGAGAGATGATTCGATGATCAAGAAGGCCCTGCCTGGCTAACTTCAATTCTGCCTTCGCCAAAGCCAATTTCGCTTCGTCCAGTTTCACCTTGAGGGTGAGATCGTCATAGGTCTGTTGAGGGATAACCTTTGATTCAAGAAGCCTCTGATATCGGATGAGAGTAATCCGGCTCATCTCCAATGAGGCTTCGGCCTGTTGGACATTCGCCTCCGCTCTTTCGACCTGGAGTCTGGCATCGACATCATCCAGTTGGACCAGAATTTGTCCCTTCTTGACGCGGTCTCCCTCCCTGACAAAAATCTTTTCAATGATCCCAGCCTTTTTGGGACTGATCGTCACATGTTCAGGTGCCTTCAGACTTCCCACAGCGGTGAAGACATAAGAAATTGCTCGGGGGATCGCTTGTATGACCTCAACCTGCCTCTCCTCCGGGATTTGATTCTGGGGTTTTAATGGGGCCTCGACACCCCCTGATTCTTTCGAACCGCAACCCCCAAGAAAGGCTATTAATAGCACCAGTATCAATAAGTACTTCATATCCATCTTTTTTCTCTCAACTTCCTATCTATAAATATTCATCGTTTATCGTCCATTGTTCATCGTTCAATGTAATTCAGGATACATCCTCCCCATAGCCCGTTCCAGTCTTGCCTTCAAGATGTTGAAATCACTCAAAGCTCCATAATAGTTTACCCTGGCCTGGGTGAGCAGGGTGACCGCATCGAGAACATCGGTGGCGGTCGCTACCTGATACTTATACCTTTCCTCATTCATCCTCAGATTCTCCTCGGCCTGTTCAATTGCCTTTTCTGAAACACTGATATTCTCTTCGGCAACCAGCATATTCTGATAATTACTTTTGACTTCTAAAACAATTCCCTCAATCAACTGGGTTTTCGAATCATCGGCCTGGGTCACCTTTACCTTGCTCTCTCCCACCTTGTAAGCAGTCTTACCCCAATCTCCGAGGGTAAAGGTTGCCAGGGTTTGAATCGTCCACCTCTCGCTCCGGTAATCTCCCGTAAGACCGGGCTCTTCAGAATATCGGTAATAATTGCCCGAAAGATTAAGAGTGGGAAAAAATCCGCTTCTGGCAATCTTAACCCCTTCCTTGGCCTGTTCGATTTTCAAATTGGCATTTCTAATCTCCGGCCTCTTCTCCAAAGCTTCTTTCAATGATTCTTCAAAACGAAGAGGAAAAGATTTGTATTCGAGGATATCCATGACCTGCAAGGGTGTATCGATCTCCCTCCGGAGCAATGAATTAAAAGAAGCCTTGGCCAAAATCACGTCATTCTCTGCCTTGACCAGCCCCTGCCTTGCATTGGCAAGCCTGACCTCCGCCTGGAGGACGTCATTTTTGGGGACAATCCCTACTTCGAAAAAGGCTTTGGTCACTTCCAATTGAGCTGAAAATTGTTTGACCGTCTGTCGGGCTACCTCCAAAAATTTCTCGGCCCTCAGGATATTATAATATCCTTCCCTGACCTGAAGGACGATATCTCTCTTCACTGTCTCCACATCCGTTTTGGAGACATCTACACCCAATTTCTCATTACGGTAATTCGAAAGGATCGAGCCTCCGGCGAAAAGGGGCTGGCTAACGGTGGTGCCCAGGTAGAATATGTCCCGGCTTGTTTCAGCCACTCCTAAACTTGAGATCCCGCCAGTTCCGACAGTCGTAGGGTTATTATATCGGGTATAGCTATACTGTCCCGTCCATTTGGCAAAGAAATCGGTCAGGGCGGCCCGTCTTCTGAATTCGGAACCCGCCGCTCCCTCCAGGGTGGAATGAAGCTTTAAATTCCGATCTAAAGCAATCTTGATTCCCTCCTCGAGGGTCAAAGGCGTTGGAACCTCCTGTGCCCAAATCATTCCTGATGGAAAAATAGTCATTAAAATGAATCCGATGAGCCATCCCTTTCCCATCGATCTATCTCCTCCTTTCGTTTTTCTCGGTTCCTCTTAAAAAGATCTCTAAAACGGCCTCGATCTTTGAGGCAAGAGGGTAAGGTTTCGGGCTGATGAGCCACTCGAACATAAAGGAATTGACGATCCCCACAAGTCCGTGAGCCATATCCAAAGGATTCAGAGGTTTCAATTCTCCACTCCGGATCCCCTCTTTCATGACCCTGGCTAGGAGGTCAATATAGGTGACCATTTTATCGTATATCCCCTTCCCCAAATCGTCCTTCACTGTCCACTCAAAACGATTTCTCTCGGAGATATAGATCTTGAAAAAATCGCGATTCTTTTCAACAAACTCAAACTGAAGGCGCAAGACCTTCCTGATCCGCTTAATGGGAGAGACCTTTTCAAGGAGTTCAGTCCTGGTCAATCGATTGACCTCTTCTACTTTCTCATCGATCAGGGAGAAGTAGAGGTCTTCTTTCGATTTGAAAAAATGATAGAGGGTTCCTGTCCCGAACTCGGCTTCCCGCGCAATTTCATTCATGGTGGTATGAAAAAAACCTTTGACCGCAAACACCTTTTCAGCCGCACGGAGAATCTCCCTGCGATGGACCAGATGCTCCCTCTCCTTACGACTGACCTTCTCCTGTTTTTTAAAATATTTGTTCATTTTATGAATAGCAATTCATTTTTAATATAATAAAATGGGATTGTCAAATGAATATCCGGCGATTTCCCCTCATGGACCTCCTATCTTCGGGATCCAGACCCTTCCCTTTTCTATAATGTGGATGACCTGCCATCCCCTCTCAGTCAATTCCCTGGAAATCCATCGCCGGTGGCATTTCCAGGGAAATCTCTCCGAACAGATAAAAACGGTCCTCTTTTGCCTCCCCATCCCTTCTAACCTCTCAAACCCTTTCTTAAAGGAATCGCTCTTCATATAGGCTGGATAACCCCCCTTTCGGAAACCTCCCAGCTCTCTTCCCAGATAGTGGTAATCGACCCCCTCCGATTCAAGGGTTCTCTGAAGATGATCTTTAATAAAGTGGGGGAAGCGGCTGGTGGGAAAACTTCTGACATCGACTGCAATCTGAATGGTATGTTCTCTCAGAAGGGCTAAAAACTCCTCCCGGGTTCGAGTGCTTGTCCCGATCGTGAAGATCACCTGTGACATTTCGACTAAAGCTAACGATGGACCTTGCTTCCCTCCTGGGGACACGTCAGGTTTTTGTTAGAGAGACAATCTTTCCGCTGACCTCCAGGGTGTGGATGATGATCGCCTTAAGGGATTCCAGTAACCCTAAATAGATGGGAGCGGATTTGGGCATACAGACTCCCTGGATCAATCTCTCCTCATGTTCCTCCGCATATCCGTTTGCTATTTTTAATATGGACCGGACCTGTTCCCCGATATGCTGCCCGAGCAACTTATTCTGAGTGAGGATAAGGTCAGGAAGGCTCTCGAGGAGATCCATCGCTTCCTGAAAGACATCATTCACTTCTTTGATTGCCCGGTCACTGAAAAGAAGGTGATCCTGAACCATGCCTTTCAGCCGGCCGATCATCCCTTCCATGTGATAGGCCATCCGGTCAAAATGAGAGGCCATCGAGAGAAACGGCTTTGCCCACTCCTTTCCCCTCTCATGGGGCGAGCCTTTCAGAATCAGAAAATGGGTCAATTCCGTATTATGCCTTCGGACCTCTTCTTTCACATCCTCGGCTTCCCTGATCGATTTGTCTTTGAGAGTTCGAAATCCTTCAAAGATCAACTCCAGCATTTTTATCAGGCTCTGGCTAACCCGGACCAGTTTCTCCTCCACATCCTTTTCCATCTCTCCCCTCCTGTGATTTAAAGAGAGACCTCCCCTTCCAACAATTTTTTAAACCGACAGCATCCTCATACATCTTCTGATTGTTCAAACGGAATGATACCCAATTCCCTGCAAAGCCTCTCCACCTACTTTTTACAAGGGGGAAGAGGGGATTATTTAAAATAGCTTGAGTTGTTCTTTAGGTTCCCCTTCATCCTTCTTCTCGGGAAAGAGGGTGATCTTGCCGTATTCTCCATCATGGCCCGGAATGATCGAAACTTTTCCCTGTCTCATCCGGACGATCCCTTCCAAGATTTTGGGTGGGACGAAGGAAGCCAGTTCCTCCGGGGTCGCATCAAGAAGGATCTGGAATTCGGAGCCTCCCCCCTCGATCAAGCGTTCATACTCGTTTTCGACTGACTTCGTTCCGACCCGGACACCCATTGCGTCTGCGATGATCTCTTCCAAAGGGATGAGATGAATGGAGGGAATGGCATTCTTTGGGGAAAAACCCTCCGGCCGGTCAGAGAGTTCCTCAACCCGATACATTACCCCGATGGTCAATCGTTTGTGGCATTTCGGGCAGAGAAACTGATTCGCCTTCGTTTGAGAAGGCGAGGAGATCACCCCGCACTGGCGATGGCCATCATAATGATACTTCCCTTCTTCCGGGAAAAACTCAATGGTAAAGAGGATTCTTTTTCTGTCTTTATTCCGGATGGCTTTTGCTACCTCATGATAATCCAATTCACAATCGAAGGCATTGGCCTCTCTTCCCAACCGATTGGGGGAATGGGCATCTGAATTCGAAATCAGTGTAATCCCATCAAGGGCTGAAAGCCTCCAGTTCATCTCGGGGTCAGAGGAAAGGCCTGTCTCAATGGCATAAATATATCTGGACAGGTCACCAAAACACTCTTCGATCGAGTCAAATCCTGAATTGGCTCCAAAGATCGAAAACCAGGGTGTCCAGGCGTGAGCAGGGATGATGAGACAGTCTTCCGAGGTATCGAGGATCATTTTAGCCAGGTCTTTAACATTAAAGCCGAAGATGGGCCTACCATCTGAGGAGAGTTTCCCAAAATAGCTGAGCTTGGAATTGATCCTTTCCACCACCTCGAAGGAAGGAGCGAAAATGAGGGTGTGAATCCGCCGCACCTTCTCTCCCTGGCGGTAGATATTGCTGACCTCGGCCGTCAGGATGTAACGAACCCCCTGATCCTTGTTCTTCAATCGGAATAGCCCCTTCTCCGAAGGCTCCAGTTTGGACCGAAGTTCCGCATAATAGGTGGGGTGGGTGAAGTCTCCTGTTCCCAGAAGACCGATCCCTTTCTTCTTCGCCCATAGGCTGAGGGTCTCCACCTCCATCTCACGACTGGTGGCACGGCTAAATTTTGAGTGGATGTGAAAGTCGGCGATGAAACGCATCGAACCCTTCAATCTAAAATGCCAAAGGTCTCCCGAAATGATGAGTTAAGAGTAAACCAATTTCAAACCAAATCGAAGGCTCAAAGATTGTTTTGCTCGAGGTCTTATATCCAGCCTCTCTCTTTAAAACTTAAAAAATGATTCTTACCGATAACGATATGGTCTAATACCTCTATGCCCAAGATTTTCCCGCAGTCCACCAATTTTTTGGTTATTTTCAGGTCATCCTCCGAGGGTTCAGGGTCACCGGAGGGGTGATTATGGGCTAAAACGACGGAAGCGGCGCTATGCACAATGGCATCTTTGAAAACCTCCCGTGGATGAACCAAACTCGCATTCAGTGTGCCGACGGAGACAGTGGAGATGCCAATGATTTTATTGCGAGGATTGAGAAGAATGAGCTTAAAGTGCTCTTTGGCTTTGTCCCTGATGCCTGAACGAACCACTTTCACAACAGCCTCAGGATTATTAATATCAAAATTGACCAATTCCGGTTCTAAATCTTCTCTCTTCCCGAGTTCAAAACATGCTTTTATCTGTGTGGCCTTGGCAAGACCGATTCCCTTTACCTGAGAGAGTTCCTCAAGAGTTGCCTGACTGATCGCTTTGACGTTGCCAAACTTCGCTAATAACTCCTGAGCAATATTCATCACAGATTTTTTAGGAATACCGCGGCCGATCAAAAGTGCCAAAAGCTCCTGGGCCGAGAGCGCCTCTGGCCCGAATTTCTGAAGTCTTTCTCGGGGTCTCTCTTGCCTTGGAAGATCGCGTACAGTAAAAGAAGTTTCTTTGGCCATTTTTTAATCCCCGGATGGAAATTTAATTAATTTAAATCAGATGCATCTTCCCGATCCTCACCCTTCGAAGTCCTGCCTCTTCTGCCCCCTCCTTACAGCGATAAGCTAAATCTCTCGAAGTCGTGGATAAATCTTTAAAAAAGAACTGGGGGTAAAAGGCTAAAAGGACATAAGGCATATCCTCTCAATCGAATACCATCCGGACAAACCTGAAGGCTACCGGAGAGAGGTCCCTCCTTTTTGCCGCAGGTAAGGTATTTTTCCTCCCGTGCCATCCCCTTCTTAAGGGTCACTCCTTACCCCACAACTTTGTAGACGACGTCGTGCTCCCTCACCCTGCCACTCACTTTGACTCCAATATCTGCGCCCGGCCCTGCCTCCTGGACATTCTGGTTTTCAATCTGCATGGAATCGATGGCCTGAGTGATATCCGTCGTATGGCCTACGATATGGACCTGGTCTCCCACCTTTAAAGAACCCTCTGATAACCGGATGGCGGCCACACTGATCTTTCCAAAGAATTTAATCACCTCACCCACTTTCTTTTCTTCCATCTGCTCATTCCTCCTTTCACAAATTTTAAACTTTTACCCCTAAACTCATCAGCCCCTTCAAAACATCACCCTTCTCAATCCCGGCCAGGCATTCAAACTTTTTACAAATGAAGAAACGTTCCTCCGAACAGGGCGAGCAGGGAATCCCTCTCCGAACCACAACCGCCTTCTCCCCTCTGGGTGACCAGACCCTGGGGTCGGTGGGCCCGAAAATGGCGAGGGTCGGAAGACCCAGGGCAGCGGCCAGATGGGAGATACCCGAATCGTTCCCGATGAAGAGTCTGCACCCTTCCATCACGGATGCGAGTTGAAGCAATGAAAGCCCCTTCGCCATCATGGGACCGTTCCCTTTCATTCCTTCAAATGCCTTCTGAACCTCCGGCCCTTCCGCCGGTCCCAGGACAATGAGGAACTTTGAATCGATCCTGGGTTGAAGATACTGGATCAGGGTCGAAAACTTCTCCAGCGGCCATACCTTCTTCTTGCTTCCGCTTCCGGGGTGGAGGATGATCACCTTTGCCCTCTCCTCCAGGTTCAACCCTTTGCCCTCCCAGAAACTTCTGCCCCAAGCCTGGTCTGACTCATTTAAATAGAGCTTCGGATTTAATTTCAATGTTGAAATTCCATAAGAGGTCAACTGCCCCAGGAGATGGTCAGATAGATGAACTCCCTCATCCCATTTGGGAAATGGGTTGATATCGAGGACATATTGTTTAGCCACCTTTTTCAGATTCTTGATGAGGGTCCCCCCTCTGTTTTTTCCAAAAACGACAATAAGGTCAAAGGCTTTAAAGAATTGTGATAGGCTCAGGTCAAGGGCCCCTTCCTGCACAAAGAAAGTGGCCATCCCCCTCTGGTCGATGGAGACGATCTCCTCGGCATAGAACCTCCCGGCGGCCAACTGGAGGATCCTTGGGTAGCCCATGATGACCGATTTTGCCTGTGGAAAGGTCTTTCGGAGGGTTGCAAGTGCAGGAAGGGCAAGAATGAAATCACCTAAAGCGCCCTGATGGATTACCAACATGGATTTAATCTCTGGCAGTTTCCCTATCGCTGAAGGAACCATCTGTTGCTCCCCTGCTCATGGTGAAATCTTCTCAAGACGCTTTCTGACATGTTCATCCTCAGGGGTGACTTTGAGGATTCTTCGATACTCCCTCCTCGCCTC
>CAZXMB010000009.1:3033-17049 GCA_964641715.1 uncultured Syntrophaceae bacterium | reverse complement strand
TCACCCCTCTGACGGTTCCAAAATCGATCTTCGCATAATCGATATTGGAACGAATCAGTACCCTTCTCACTTCCGACTGGATAACGAAATCCTCTTTAATCATCTCTCAGGACTCAGGGGGCTTGGTTTCCAGCGCCCTTCTCACCGCGTCCAATAATTCCTCAGGATCATAGGGTTTCCTAATATAGAAACGGGCACCCAGTTCCATTGCCCTTTCTTCCGCATTTAACTCCGGGCTCCCGGTCAAGAAGATGATGGGAATCCGACGGGTGCTTTTGGACTCTCTCAGCTTTTCCGCAACACTGAATCCATCCCCGGCAGGCATCCGGATATCCAGGATAATCAGATTCGGTTTCTCCTTGTGGGCCATAAACATACCCTGGGCCCCATCAAATGCAACTGCAGTTTCGTATCCTTTTGATCTGAGGCGGATGACCAATGCCTTGACAATATCCCTCTCATCATCGACAATGAGGATCCTTTTTTTGGCAGCCATCGATTTCTCTCAATCTCTCCGTTACCTTTATCATCCATCCAGCCATGAGACCATTTCATCCCTCTGTTTCTTGAATGACTCCATTTTCTTTTTCTCAATGGGAAAACCTGCAGGAAAGTTCTCTTTCAGAGGGTTTTTGAACTTCCCCCCCTTGGCTAGGCGATAATCGAGGTGGGGGCCGGTGGAGAGACCGGTGGAACCTACATAGCCGATGATCTGTTTCTGTTTCACACGTCCACCCTTCCTGATCCCGGGGCCATAACCGGAGAGATGACCGTAATAGGTCATATATCTATTGGGATGCCTGACGATGACCTGCTTCCCGAAGCCTCCGCCCCAACCACAGGAGACCACTGTTCCATCCGCCACGGCCCATACCGGTGTTCCGGAGGGGGCGGCATAATCCACACCGAAATGAGGGAGAATCCCGCCAAGGATGGGGTGCTTCCTGGCCCGACTGAATCTCGAACTGATCCGGGTGAAGCGAAGGGGGACTCTTAAAAAGGCCTTCCTCAAAGAAAGCCCCTTTTCATTGTAATACCCTCCTTCAAAATAGATCCCCCGGGTCACCCTTTCTCCTCTTCGATATTCTACCGCATGAATCGGACCATAGCGGATAAATTCTTTCTCTTTGTAAATTTTTTCGACGATGACTTGAAATCGGTCTCCTTCCTTTACATCCTTATAAAAATCGATCTCTGAGGCTAAGATCTCCGCAAAAGAGATGGCTAACGGGTCTTGTTCTCCGAGCGCATCCATGGACTCGAAGAGAGAAGACCGGATCTCCCCCTCCACTTTGACGAGGTGATGATTGAGGGGGACCTCTTTCCGCTCGGTCCGATACCCCTGTTTCCCTCTCTCGATCTCATAGGCTTCAGTTGGAGATACTTCGAAAATAAATTTGACCAGATCCCCTTTTTCATCGATCTGGAAACAGAACTTCCCTCCCTTGATCTTCTTAAAATTAACAAAGGGCTTCAATTCCGAAATGATGAGGTCAATCCACCTCTGGGAAAGATCCTTATCTGATAAGGCTTTCGAAAAAGTGCTCTTCTCCCTGACCTCCCCCTCGATCATCCGGTACTGCACCTCCTCGGGCTGGACCTCTCTCGAAGGAGGAGGGATGGATGGCGCCGGCCCCCCTGAAGTGGGAATGGGCCTATCGGGAAGGATAAAAAAATAGAAGACCAATAAGAGGACAATGAGAAGGGAGCACGGGAGGAGAATCCATTTTCTTCTCCTCATCCGTCGATCCCGGGATGGCCGTCCCTCATAGATGGATCTCTTAAACTGAAAATCCATCACCCTTCGCTCTCCATTTCTCTCAAATAAGCGGCCGCATCTTCCGGAGGTGTTGGATTGACAAAGAAACCCGTCCCCCACTCAAAACCTTCTCTCAATCCGATTCGCAAACGGGCCTCCATGTGCCAGTGAAATTCGGGACGATGAAAACGGTCCTGAACCGGAGAGGTATGAAAAGCCAGGCTATAGGGGGGGTCTGAAAGAAGTTTGTAAAACCGAACGAATAAGGACTGAATCGCACGTGAGAGATCTTCCAACACCTCTTCCTCAATATGATGAAAATCGGAGGCATGGACCTTCGGGACGATCCAGCTCTCAAAGGGGTAGCGAGAGGCAAAGGGAGAAAAGACCAGGAAGTGGACTGTTTCCAGAATGACCCTCTTCTTTTCAAAGATCTCCTGCTTGATGAGATCGCAGAAGATGCAACGTTCTTTTCTCTGATAATAGTCCAGCACCCCCCCGATCTCTTCATCAATTCTCCGTGGGATGACGGGCATGGCAAGGAGATGGGAGTGGGGATGGCGATTAAATACCCCCGGATAATTCTTCAGGATGAGGAACTGCTGAAAACGGCGGTCTTTCTCAAGATCGAGGAGCCTCTCCCGATAGGTGAGAAGGATCCTGCCGATTTGGTTAGGATCCATCAGGGCAAGGCTTTGATTGTGATCCGGGGATTCGATGACGATCTCATGGGCTCCGATGGCCTCCATCACATCATACATCCCTACCGGTCTACGGTCAAACTCCCCTTCGATATGGAAGAAAGGAAATTTATTGGGAACGACCCGGACGGACCAACCTCCTCCTCCTTGACCAACGACATAGAGCTCCTGAGGAGTGGTGGCCTCATTTCCCGGGCAGAAGGGACAGGGTCCTTCTGGCTCTAAAAGCCGGTAAGGGGGTTTAAAGGGAAGGTAGTCGTCAGGGCCCTTCGGATGATCCGTGGTGACCACCACCCACATTCTTGTGATGGGTTCCCTTCTCAATTCTGCCATAAAACCCCTTCAGGCCAGGAGGGATTTATAGACATACTGTCTCCCGCGATGGGAGGCCTCTTTCCCCGTTCTTAATGGACCTTCAACCCTCCATACCAGCCGCTTTTTGAAAAGATTAAGCAGTCGGGTGCCACAGGTGTTCATCTCGATCCCTTCTTCTTGAGAAAGCTCTCTCAAGGTCAATTGATTTCTCTTCATCACCTGTTCCAGGGTATGAATTAAATAATTGTTGAGAGAGCCGACAATGTGCCAGCCTTCAGGCCCTGTGGCCAGGACTGCCAATTTTTTCCTCTCCAGGGCAACCCCGATATTCTCCGCCTGGGAAGGGCTGAGGCTCTTGAGGAGAAGAAATTTTTCACCGTATTCCCCGCTCCACAGCCGGGAGACCAGTTTGGCCACCACCTCATCGGCCCATGAAAAATCGATGGAGCCCATCCCTGAAAAATCGAGGGCAAGGCCGGATTCGTCGCCTTCCCTCAACATCTTTTCAATGGTCTCACGGAGACGGGCACCCCGGAGGCGTCCGGTCATCTCCTTTTTCCCGTTTTTGAATAATTCACGGGAAAGCCTTTTTAACAGGAGAGTCTTTCTATTCATTCTTTTACTTCAATTGATTCAGTTGAAAAATTATTTAATCAAAGATTTTATTTTTTGTCAAGGGGTTTTTAGGCGAGTTTCTCCCTTCTCACCTTAATCAGCTCCGCAACGATGCTCACGGCGATTTCCTCAGGGGTTTCGGAATGGATGTCGATCCCGATGGGGGCATGGACTCGGTCAAGGGATTCCTTTGGGATTCCTTTCTTGAGGAGGTCCCGGTAAAGAAGGCGGATCTTTTTCTTAGAACCGATCATTCCGATGTAACGGGCACTCGTTTGAACAGCCTTCTCCAAAACCTCCCCGTCATAGAGATGGCCCCGGGTGAGGATCACAATATAACTGGACCCATCAATGGGGAGCCGGTCAAAACAGTCTTTAAATTCTGATACGATGACTTCGTCCGCTTCCGGAAAACGCTCCCGGTTTGCAAACATCTCCCGGTCATCAATGACCACCACTTTGAACTGGACCCTTTGGGCAAAAGGGGCCAGTTGCTGAGAGACATGGCCTGCCCCGAAGATATAAAGGGTAGGCTCAGAGGAGATGGGCTCCAATAAAATTTCCATCTCCCTCCATAGAGAGTCTGCCTTCTCTGAACGAAAAGCCAAGACCTTTGGTTTCTTCTCTTTGAACAATTCCTCTGCCTTCTCCAAGATCCTCGAATCCAATTCATCTCCGACAAAGAGATGTCCCACCTTCTCCCCGGAGGGCTTCAACAGCATCTTCACCCCTTCCCTTCCGGGAAAATCACCTTCCACCGAGATGACGGTGACGAGGATGCCGGAGACACCTCCCTTTCTTATCCCTACCACCTCCCGATAGATATTCAAAAATTCTTCCTGAATGGGCTCCAGAAAGATATCCACTTTCCCGCCACAGATGAGCCCTCCCTCAGCCAGTTGCTCTGCCGTCAGATGAAAATGGAGGACTCCGCCCTCCCCTCTCTCCATCACCCTGCGAGCCCCCTGCCAGACCTCGGCTTCAACGCAACCCCCTCCAATCGAGCCCAAGGCGTTTCCATCCTCTCTGACTAAATACTTCGCCCCAACTTCTCTGGGTGCCGAACCGACACGGGTAATGAGTGTGGCCAGAACCATCTTCACCTTTTCCTCAAGGCCTTTCACAATCCCAGCATAAACATCCTTCATCATCTCTTCCTCTCCCGTTGAATCAGTTTCAATTATAGCAATTTATTTTAAAATGTTGAATGGGGAACTCACCCGATCGTAAGTCTTTATCCCCTCAATTTGTATCCCGGCTCTTCCGAATATCTGAACGCCTTCGGTAGAGGTGAATACGGAAAGAAGGCATGGGAGCCTCCATTCTCTTAACAACCGTATAATGATCTCGGACAAAATCCTGAAGTTCCGGGAAATCTTCCAGGCGGAATATCTGCACGATGTAGGCAGGCGGAGACCGTCTTATCTCCTCCATGACCATCGGAGCATAAGCCGCAAGCGCCTTTAATGGATAACGGGTAACCAGTTGGCTCATGTTGTAATTATTCCGGTAACGGGTTGCTGCTCTCCGTTGGGCTAAATAGTAGACTTGTGGAGCGATTCCCCAAACATAGATGGTCTCTTGGGGGTCGGAATGATCGCGGATATAGAAAGCGATCTCCTGTTGAACAATGTTATAGACTCCGTATCCATCGATGACCCCTTCCCTGACTTTATACTGGAAGACCGTCTGCTCAACAGGGTGATAGGAAAAGTAAAACGGATAATCTGTTTTGATGAGGAGGATGAGTGAAGCCATGAGGATGATCGCTCCGATCCCCAGGACTGCGGATTTCAATCGGAGGGGGAGGGATTTTGAAAACCTCCATGCGGTGACCAATCCAAATGCAGTGAATACGCAAAAGGGAGGAAGGATTTGAAGAAAATAGTGCCAGAAGAAAGTCCCTGTGATCCAGAGGATTCCAAATGACCCAATCGCCCACACAAGCAGGACCCAATCCGTTGTCCGCCACTCTCCATGCCAATTCTTCCTTACAAGGTAGGCTCCGCTGAACAGGGTCCCGATCCAGAGAAGGCTGTTTTCAGGGAGAACCCTCTTCATACTGGAAAAGAATTCGCTTAAAAAATAGGTGTATTCGTATCCCCGCCGGATATACTGGAGATTGCTTATCCACAGGGAGTGGTAAAGTTGTCCCAGGCTGTATCCATGAGAGGAATAAAAAATGAGGACCCCTGATAGGGGTAATAATGCCCCGGCTCCCAGCAGGATATAACGACAAGACCACTCTTTGAGCGGGTGAGATTCCTTTCTTCTTAACCACTCATGGAACCCGGCGAAGAGAAAGATGATGAAGACGATTCCACCCACCTGTTTCACGAGCATCGCCGCCCCCCCCGCGAGACCTGGAAGAAAGTACCACCGAAGACGGTTCGATCGGGAGGCCTTAAGAAAAAAGCCAATGGCAAGGATATACGGAAAGTGCAAAAAGGTCTCCAGGTTCACCGATCCCCCTTCGATCATCGGCCCGGAGGAAAAGATCCCGAATAACAAAGCGGCAAACAGTCCCACCCCTTTTCCATAGGCCTGAGATGCCACCCAGTAGATCGCGAGAACCGCCATGAGAATGAAAAGGGTGCCAAATATCTTGAGACCCATTGGAGAGGGGCCAAAAAAATGGATGAACAGGGCATAAGCCATAGAAGAGAGAGGCGGTTTTCCCGGACCTTCCAGATCGACTAAAACCTCCCCTTCAGACATCCGCCATGCCAGATAACCCATGTTCCCCGCATCTCCATCAATCGATTGTCCGAAAAGGAGGAGACGGAGGTAGAAAGTCAGGGCAAGGATCGCCACCAGGCCCACGGAAGGACTGGCGAAGGTTCTTATTGAAGGAAATAACCTTACTCCCTTATTCCATTTCATCTATAAATCTTCTCAGGCGGGAACATCAGAATCAAGTCTGCTGTTTAAGGGCCCAATTCAAACCGAAGATATTGATCATGAATAACATTGAATTTATAAATCGAGGAGCTAAGGTTTCTTTACCTTGGAGACAGGTTTTTTCTCCCCTGGTGAGGTCCTTGCCCCCGAATCTTTCGATTGCGCAAGGGGAAGGAGGTAAAGCTGATAGAATACGGGATCTGTCCACAATTCCAACTCAGGAGCCAGATCCCCCACCGAAGCAGAAAAGAGCGGCAAATTGTTGTAGGCATTAAAATTGGATGAAAGGTTTCTCAGAGATTTATAAAGTTTAATCGCGGGCACAAGCCGAGTGGGCCTCTCCAGCAGGGATTTCATCTGTTGACTGGCCACATCCATCGATGTTCGATCCTCCTCTAATTTGGAGACCCAGAACTTTCCCTCCTGGTACTGGATCTCCATCTCCCCTGTCTGAACTGACTGAATTAATTTTCGATGAACCTCCTGGACCTGCTCCAGCAACTGTTTGATCCGGTCAAGCAATTCCACTCTCTCTTTTTTGGAAAGGGTATCCGCTTTCGAGGAAACCTTTTTGAGAAAGTACTGAAGAGGATAATCTTCTGCAAATGTGAGGGAGGTTAGAAGAAAGAATAAAATCACCAAACCGATCATTTCCTTCTTATGTCTCATTATCCGCTCTCCTTTGATATATTTTCTTTGAAGGGAAAAAACACCTCCATCACAGGGGGTTCCCTTTTGAGCTGCCCCACGATGATTCTTTCGATCCGGGGATGTTCCTCCTCCAAGATTCTTTGCGCGATCGCCTTTCCCTTTTTCACTCCATTGGGGATATCGGCCTTATTGAGAAATGCAATCCTCCTCGATGCGGAGGGGGTTCCCTTAAAAAGGCCTTCCGGATGGGTCATCAGGAGTGCCATCGTATTTTCAGTCATCCTGCTTCCGGCAGGGGTCCCGGTTAACTGCGAAATCCGTTCCGCCTGAAAAGCATTCTCTTCGTTCAGATCTTTCCCCAACCCGTCCAAACCCAGGAGCGCAACCACAAGGGTCGTGCAGGAAGGGATGACAGGCTCATTCTCCCTTGGAGCTTTGACCGGGCGCCCTGCGGCACCGTCAGCCTCTACGATCAATCCATCCATATCATACGAACTCCAGAGCTCATTGACAAGATACGGGGAGATTCCCCTCAGCTTCCCTGACCCGATCCTCTCAGATGCAAGGGTGATATGTCGATCTTGGTCAATGGATCTTCTCACATACTGTTTCATCTTCTCTTGGTCCCGGCCTATCAGGAGAGAGGGGGACTCTTTGAGTGAGGGCTTCAGTATCTTGGTCGTGGTGGTGGTAATGACCTTTTTTCCTTCAAGAGATAACTCTTCCGCAAGACGAAACATCAGGGTTGTTTTCCCACCCGCCCCCACCAGGCTGAGGAGTTCTCTTGACCGGAGGCCTAAGGCCTCTCGAAGGGGGGATCGCGATCTCACCCAGCTTCACTTCCTTTTAAGATTGGTTAACGGTTAAACCAGTAGAGGATGGCCTCCAGTACTCCTCCGGCAATGGCTCTGGCCTTCTCGGAGATGGTAAAACAGAGTTGACTTTTCCCTCTCGGGTCAATATCCCCGACTTTCATTCCCTTTTTCACTTCCGCCCCCTCTCGGAGAAGCCCTCTGACGACCCCGTTGATCCTGGCGATGACAGGAAAATCATCCACCACAGCCACTACCGAACCCCTGGTCACCCGATCACCGATCGATTTTTGGGGATGGAAAATACCCTTCTTCATTGTTCGAAGGAGCCGTTCAACCGTATACCCTCCGATCTCTCCTGGAACTCCTGTGTCAGGCTCTGCGGAACCCTCCAGGATCATCCTTCCCAGTTGATGACCCCGGTTCGTTTCAATGACGACATGAACATCCCTTCCCGCTGTGAAACCAGGGCCAAGTCCGATCACCAGAGGGGCGTCATGGATTTGAGTCCCCAAATTCTTTTTAGCCATAATCGCATCCACCAGGACATCCGGACTTAAAAATTTTCTCGCCTCTTCCCCTTCGGGATCAATCAAGACCGGGATTATTCCTTTCTTCCACAGGGATGGAATCTTTTCCGGGGAAGAGATAAGTCTCGCCTCAATCCCCTCTATCTCCTTTTTCCCCTCATAGATCGCCTCACAGAATGAAACCTCCCTCCTCACGGCAAGGGGACGGGGAATTTCCAGCATACAGGTCTTAAAATGGGCCCGATGGAGCCGGTGGGCAACACCGCTTGCCATCTCCCCCGCCCCTCTGATCAGGACGGTGATCTCTGATAATCTTTTATCTCCTTTCATTGAACTCCCTCATCGGTATTCTCTTGGCATGCTGACCCTCTATAAATTTTTTATAATCTTTCCGGACATCAATGTCTCGAACGACTCCCGAAGACCTCACGGGAACCCTCCAAATTTCTTTGGAATACTTCTGAAGAATCGATTTTCCTCCCTCATCTCCTTTTAGTTTGAGCAATTCGTTTTGATAGGTACGATGAAATATCACCGGATGTCCCTTTTCCTCTCGAAAAGAGGGCACGATAATTCCCTTCCTCTGTTTAGCAAATCTCTTAATCAATGCATTGACCGTTCTCGTTTTGAGAAAGGGTTGATCTCCCAGTGCAATAAGGATTCCCCGGCTTTGGGGATCAATGGCCCGCACACCCATCCGGATGGAGGTGCTGATCCCATTCTGATAATAAGGATTGATAACCACTTTGCATTTCGGTAATATAAATTTTTTCTCCGATTCTTTCATCCGCGGGTTCATGATGACAATGACTTCACCAACCTCTGATCGAAGAAGGGTATGAAGACAGTGTTCCAGAATAGTTTTTCTTCCCCATGGAAGCGAAAGCTTGTTTACCCCCATCCTTCTCGATTCCCCGGCGCCAAGAAGGATTGCCGAAACCTTTATTTTCATTTTCAATCTGATCAACCCAAGGTAAATTTAATCCGTTTTTTAAATTCCTGTCAAGGATGGGGCGAGTTCATCTGGGAATCAGGGGGCACAGGGTAGTGTGAGATATGCCTTGTGGGAAGGCGGCCGGAGGAGGAACGGCTCAATTCCTCTTAGCCCCCTTCAGAAAAGGGGGCTAAGAGGGGATAGACCTTTTCAGCCTGCCAGTGTCGCTAAATAGGCCGCTCCAAGCTTATCCACATGGTTTTTCACATTCTCAAAGTAGTTAAAGTGGTCTTCTTCGTCTTTGAGAAGCTCTTCAAACAATTCTTTTGAAATCTGGTCTTTTTCAGAGGTACAGACGACGGAGGCATCGTTATACATTTTGATCGCCTGTGACTCGAGGCCCATATTGGTCTTCAACATCTCTGCGATTTCCTGCCCTTTCTTGGAAAGACCGTCAGGCTTTGAGGTGGGTTCTCCTTTCAGGAATAGAATTCTCTCTGCCAGTTTCTCCGCGTGTTTCATCTCAGCGATGGCAATCTCCTTAAACTTGGAGGCCAATTTCCCGAAATCCCTGTCCTCCAGTTCATAATGTTGAGCCATATACTGAGAGATCGCTGTCAACTCCCTCGACCGGGCCGCATTCAGCAAATCGATTACCCTCTTGCTCATATGTCCTCCTTTCCGACACTTAGATTTTTTAAAAATATAACACCAAACCGAGTGGGTGACAAGCAGTTTTTGAGCCTTTGAAACTTGTCAATACCCCCTGATCGTGTTAAAAAGGACTCAAAGGTGGAGAGACGATGATTGTTAAAACTTTCTGCGCCAGGATGGACCATGGTGGATGCGGGATTTTGGTCCATGTGGAGAACGGGAAAATCATAAAACTTGAACCCGATCCTGACTCCCCCTTAAGCAGAGGAGCGATCTGCGCTAAAGGCCTTGCCCAATTAGAGAGGCTAAATCACCCTGACCGTCTTCAATATCCCATAAAAAGGAGCGGTGGAAAGGGAGAAGGAAAGTGGAAGCGCATCTCCTGGGACGAAGCCCTGGAAACGATTACAGAGAAGATCAAAGAAACGATAGGCCGAGACGGCCGGCAAGCCATATCATTTGCTCAGGGAACCCCTAAAGGGCTGGAACTTTATTTGATGATCCGTCTGGCCAATCTCCTCAATATTCCGAACATCACCACCCCTGGAAATATCTGTCATATGCCAAGGGAGACGGCCTCCAATCTCACCTGTGGATTTTTCCCTGTTCCAGACTTTGAACACCCCCCTTCCTGCATCATGGTCTGGGGAAGTAACCTCTTCCAAACGAACGAAGAAGGGATCATCGGATCCCGTTTAAAACGGGCGCTTGATCTCGGAGCAAAATTGATCGTCATTGATCCGAGAAAGACTTCTGTCGCCACCAAGGCGGACCTCTGGCTTCAACCAAGACCCGGGACAGACCTTGCCCTGGCTTTAGGAATGCTGAAAGTGATGGTGGAAGAAAATCTCTATGATAAAGATTTTATACTGAATTGGACGAAAGGTTTTACGGAGTTGAAGGCGCATCTTCAAAACTACTCATTAGAAAAAATTTCCGGGATCACCTGGATCCCAAAAGAAAAGATCACAGAGGCGGTTCATCTTTATTCAGAACGGAGACCTGCCTGTATCCAGTGGGGAAATGCCCTGGAACATCATATCCACAGTTTCCAATCCGCAAGGGCCTTGCTCTTCCTGATGGCACTCTCCGGAAATTTGGAGGTGCCGGGGGGGAATGTAAATCGAATGGGACCCCCCATCATGAGACCCGGCGAATTGGTCCAGATTAAAAAATTCCCGGACAAAAACGAGAAGATTCTTAGCCCGGAGTTCAGACTGGCAACGATGATGGGCTTTGTACCCTCCCAATTGATTGTAAAGGCCATCCTCACTGAAAAACCTCACCCTATCCGGTGGATGTATATCCAGGGAGGAAACCCCCTGCTCAGTTATGCCAATTCAAAAGAAACCTTTCAGGCATTAAAGAAACTCGATTTCCTCGCTGTCTCCGAGATCTTTTTAACCCCGACTGCCCAATTGGCAGATATTGTCCTTCCCGCAGCGACCCATTTTGAGTTCGATGACATCGGACATTTCGGGTTACCTCATGGATTTATTCTTGCCCGGCCCAAGATGGTCGAGCCCATGGGGGAATGCTGGCCGGACTCAAAGATATTGAATGAACTGGGCAAACGGCTCGGTTGCGGACAATACTTCTGGAAGGATATGAGCGAATGCCTTGACGAAATTCTAAAACCCGCCGGTGTCACCTATGATGATTTCAAGACCATCGGCCTCCTCAAGGGAAAATGGGAGTATAAGACTTACGAGAAAAGGGGATTTCATACGCCCTCTCGAAAATTTGAAATCTTTTCTGACCAATTAAGGGATTGGGGTTATGACCCTCTTCCGGATTACCGGGAACCCCCTCAATCTTTAAAACTACCGGAGCAATACCCTCTCCTCTTCACCTCTGCCAAAGACCCATTCTATTTTCACTCTTCCTGCCGGAATCTCCCTTCTCTCAGAAAACTCTCTCCGGACCCCCTTATTCTGATCCATCCTGAAACTGCCTCCAGGGAAGGGATTCAAGGAGGGGACTGGGTAGCGATTGAAACAGAGAAAGGGACCATCTGTCAGAAGGCGAAAATAGATCCGGAGATCAATCCGGAGGTTGTCGTCCTCAGTTTTGGGTGGTGGTTTCCGGAACGGGGAGATCTTGAGCTCAGCGGTTGGAAGGAATCAAATCTGAATATATTAACCAGCAACGACCCTCCCTATGAACCTGGAATCGGCTCGACCTCCCTCCGGGCCGTCCCCTGCCGTATTTATAAATCGAAAGATTTTTAACAGAATCATCTGTCCGTAGCTGTGTCATGGGACCATCATAGATATGCCTGCGGGCACGGTTACTCAATCCCGGCACGATCAGGCCTGTTGCTCAAATCACCGTTTCCCCTTCGACGGGCTCAGGGCGAACGGTGATTTATTGAAATGATGTAACCTCTCCGGTCATGCTGAGCTTGTCGAAGCATGAAATCGATTTGGGCAACAGCCCGATGATATTTGACATCTTTTATCCGGTATGGTATCGGTAACTTAAAAGATGAAGTCTTCATCTCTTAAAATTTTTTCCATTGCCGGCATCCTCTTTCTCTTTTTCCGAATCCCTTCCGTCTACGGGGCAAGCATCACCGACATTCGGTTCTGGTCTGCCCCTGACCATACCCGGATTGTCCTGGACCTTTCAGAACCGATTCAATATCAGAGTTCTTCCCAGGAAGACCCGCCCCAATACCATCTGGAATTCTCCCGCATCACCTCTCTCCCTTTGAAAAAGGAGATCGAAATCAACGATCATCATCTCTTGAAACTGACCCTGAGCGACCTTGGAAATGGAAAGGCAAAGCTCGTCCTTTATCAGAAGAGGCCGTTGAGCACCAGCATCTTTTCTCTCAAACCCTATCTTGATAAGCCCCACCGTCTTGTCATTGATCTCGTCGACATCGGACAGGAGAAGAAAGAGCAGGAGGAACGGCAGAAACAAAAAGAGATTCAACCCAGGGGGACAAAGATTGTCGTCATTGATCCCGGCCATGGAGGAGAAGACCCGGGTGCAATAGGCCCACGGAAAACCATGGAGAAAGACATTGTCTTAAAGGTCGGAGAAAAGATACTCCATCTTCTCAATCCACAAAAAGAGATCAGGGCTTTCCTGACTCGAAAGGGAGACTACTTCGTTCCCCTGGAACAGAGGGTTCGAATAGCCAGAGAATATAACGCTGACCTCTTCATCAGCCTTCACACGGATGGAAGCTTCAGCCCTCAGGTGAGGGGTTCCTCTGTGTATTGTCTTTCCCTCTCGGGGGCTACGGACCAGGCGGCCAAGTTGCTCGCCGACAAAGAGAATATGTCAAATATCCTGGGGGGAGCCTCCCTCCGGCCTGCCTCCATTTCCAGGGATCCCAATCTGAATCAGATCCTATTAGACCTTTTGCAGAACAATTCGATGAAGGAAAGCTTTCGGTTTACTGAAATGGTCATCGATGAGATCAAAGGAGTGAGCCCGCCGAAATACACCACTTATCGCCAGGCCAATTTTATTGTATTGAGGGCCCCGGATATCCCTTCCGTATTAATCGAGATGGCTTACATTACGAATAGAGAAGAGGAACGTCTTCTCAACCGGAGTGAGTTCCAGGAAAAGATGGCGAAGGGTGTTGTAAACGCCATTAAAAAATATTTTAGCCCTTAATCCAAAATATTTATTGACAAACTCTTTCATTCCATTTATATAAAAATTGGCCACGAAGGTTAAGCTCCGGACGAAGGAAGAGCTGAAAAGTGGCTTTTTTATTTGCCCGACAATGGAAAAGAAAAAAAGTTTGATCACGGTGATTGATGGACAGGGTGGAGGGATCGGGGCCGTTATCATCAAGCGTCTCCGAGAGGCATTTGGAGAAGAAGTGGAGATCATCGGTTTGGGAACAAATGCCATGGCAACCGGAGCGATGTTAAAGGCGGGGGCGAATAGAGGCGCCTCCGGAGAGAATGCCATTGTTCAGACGGTGGAGAAGGCAGACCTGATCATCGGGACGACAGGTATTATCTTAGCCCATTCCATGATGGGGGAACTGACTCCCACAATGGCAGAGGCCATCGCCTCATCACCTGCAATGAAATGCCTTCTCCCGTTAAGGATGCCGGAGGTGGAGATCATCGGAGCTCCCAAAGAACCCTTGCCTCATCTGATCGATCAGCTC
>CAZXMB010000009.1:0-2933 GCA_964641715.1 uncultured Syntrophaceae bacterium | reverse complement strand
AGGAGGAGACCATGTGTGAGGCTAATGCATACTTAATCAAAGAAGGGAAGGAAGAAATGATTCTCGAGGATATCTCCGTTCTTCGTCCGGAGAAGGACGAACTTTACCTTCAGAATATCTTCGGGGAACAGAAACGGATTAGGGCGAGAATCAAAGAGATGAACCTCATCGATCATCGTATTGTCCTGGAAGAAGTTTAATAGGAAATCTCAACTTACAGGGAACGGTTTGAAACCGTCCCCTCCTCCGGATCGAAACTTAAAAAGAGCCACGAAGGCCCTTTCTTCACAGAAGTGGTAGACCTTCGTGGCTTTTCTGTTTTAACTCCCCCATTCTCTTTTAGAAAAGAGGAGGTGTGAAAAAATTAGAATTTGAGGAAAATAAGACCTCGGCCAAAAGGATGGGGCGCTTGGAGAAACTTTAGAGCGAAACCTTATAGAGGTAAACGAAAGAGCCCGAAACGCATTCATTTCGTTGCATTACTGTCAAGGAGGATTGCCCATAAATTCTAATGTCGCAATTCTCAAGTTTCGGAAAGTGGCCCCTCCTTTGGGACCAAATTCACAGAAGGCCAATTTTTTCACAAATTAAGGGGGGATGGGGGATTTGAAAGGAGGAATTGATGCATATTCCCGATGGATTTTTAAGCAACAGCGTCAATGCGGTGACCTTCGTCATTTCAGCAGGGGCATGTACCTATGGTGTCAGGAGGGTAAATCGAAACTTTGGAGAAAGAGAAGTTCCTCTGATGGGTGTGACCGCGGCCTTCATCTTTGCCGCACAGATGCTCAACTTTCCGGTGGCAGGGGGGACAAGTGGTCACTTTTTGGGTGCCGTCTTTTCTTCAGTCCTTCTGGGACCCTGGGCTGGATTAATTATTATGACGATCGTTCTTATGGTCCAGTGTCTGGGATTTGCTGATGGCGGATTAACGGCCATCGGTTCCAATATCTTCAATATGGGTGTGATCGGGGCCTTGGGAGGTTACAGCATCTTTATCTTTCTTTACACCTTGTTCCAAAAAAGCCTGAAAGGTTTCTTTACCGCCCTCGCCATTTCCTCCTGGTTTTCCGTTGTGATGGGAGCTACCGCAGCATCCATCGAATTGGCGATCTCAGGGACTTCTCCTTTAAAGGTGGCTTTAAGCGCCATGGCAGGGGTCCACGCCATTATCGGGGTCGGTGAGTCCATCATCACCACGACAGCCGTCTCTCTTATTCTGAAAACAAGGCCAGATTTAGTGACCTGTTATGTGAAGAAGGAGGTGTTCCATGAAAAGACAGCTTGATGGATTCATTTATATCGGTTTGGGGATTTCTCTTCTCTTGGCCCTTTTTCTCTCCCCTTTCGCCTCTCCCCATCCCGATGGCTTAGAAAAGGTAGCAGAAAAAAAGGGATTTTTGGAGAAAGGAGAAAGCTGGAAAATCTGGAAATTCGCTCCCCTACCCGATTATGCCATCCCCTGGATCAAGAATGAAAAGCTCTCCACTGCCCTTTCGGCCTTCGTTGGCACATTGGCCATCTTCTTCATTGTCTTAGGTTTGGGAAGATTGATGCGAAGGCGGGGCAGAGTTACTTGAAATTCTTTTCTCCGGCCCGGATCTCGATATCAAGGGTATTTTCTCTGGGGGGAAGGACACAGATAAATTTATCATTATAGGCACAGGAGGGATGATAGGCCATGTTGAAGTCCAAGATCATCTGATAATCCGGCAGTATTTCTGCATCCATATACCTTCCCCCTTCATAACTCTCCCTTCCATTGGTCCTGTCCTTAAAAGGGATGAACAGGTTATCGCTCAATATCGATTTGTAAATTTCAATCTCATATTCCTTCCCGTCCAGAGTGAAACGGAACTTTCCGTATCGAATATAACGTTTATTCGTCCCTTTATTGGTGAGAAAGGTCGCATAATATTTTGGGTTATTGATATGGAACACATACCGTTCGATCTTCCCCGAAAAGATATATCGGGTATCGAAGGGGAAATATTTTAGACCTTTAAAATTTCTCTTTTCCTGCGGAGTGAGGGGAGACCGCTGATGGGTTTTAAAAAAGGCATCCCTCTCCCTTCTCCATTCCAGCACTCTTTTTTCTTGAAGGGGGCGAGATTCAGAAACCTTCTCTTCCCCTCCAATGGAAAATTCAGTGAATTTCAAGGGAAGCAAAAAGCCCAAAAGGATGAGTAAAATTACCCACTTTTTCATTGAGATGACTTGATTTTCATCATATCAAAAAGATTCCATGAATGCAAATTTTCAAGGACCTTGACAGATTTGAAGAAATTCTTTAAATTACCGTTATTCTCAAAAAAGAATAACGGTAGGGGTTTGCTGATGAAGGTGGTTTATAAAGTCTGGATCGATAACCATGGAAAGGCCTTTGGCGATGGCCCTTATGAACTTCTGAAACGGGTGGAAAAAACAAATTCTCTCCATCAGGCTGCCCTCCAGATGGAGATGTCCTATAGCAAGGCCTGGAGGTTGATCCGGACCCTGGAGGAAAGGCTTGGCTTTCCACTTCTGAGTCGAAAAGCGGGCGGGCACTGCGGCGGAGGTTCCCTGTTAACCTCTGAGGCCAAGATCCTCATGGAACATTATGAACCGTTTCGAAGGGAGGTGAAGGGATCCATTGAAAAAACCTTCAAAAGACATTTCCCCCCCTCCCTTCGCTCTCGCCTCTTCCTCAAGAGGAAAAAGGGGAGATAGGGTTAAATTGAAAAAAATATATTGGATGATCCCGATATTGCTCATTCTTTCGACCGCCCAAAATAGTCTGCCCTCTCCAAAGAGGATATTCATCTTCGCCGGTGCTGCAAGCAAGCCTGCCACAGAAGAGGCGATTAAAATCTATAAAGAGAAAACCGGAATCTCCACTGATGTGAGTTTTGGAGGTTCGGGATTCGTCCTTTCACAGATGAAACTGACTAAGA
>CAZXMB010000008.1:0-31054 GCA_964641715.1 uncultured Syntrophaceae bacterium | reverse complement strand
TTGAAAGGAGAGCCTGGATGGTGGAGGAAGAATTAAACCCAAAATACAGAGAGGCTGTGGCAAAGGTGGTCAACCGGAGTCCCTATTTCTCCCTTCTTTCCATGGAAATCAAGGATCTGGGATGGGGGACCTCTCTCCTGGAAATCCAATTGGCTGAAAAGCACCTCCAGCCTTTTGGTTTTGTTCATGGGGGAGCGATCGCTTCCATTGTTGATGCGGCCACCTTCTGGGCGGTCTTCCCTCAGGTGGAGAATGGTCTGGGATTGACAACCGTGGAGATTAAGGTAAATTATTTGGCGCCGGTTCAGAAAGGCAGACTCAGGGCCGAAGGGCGATGTATCAAGATGGGTAAAACCCTTGCGCTCGGAGAGGCCTTTGTCAGGGATGACGAAGAAAGACTGATTGCCCACGGGACATCGACGATGATGGTGCTGCCCGGGCTGACGGTTAAAGGTTACGAGGAACTTCCACCTCCTCGATCCTAAATCATTTCAACAGAGAAAGGATGGAAAAGATGGAAATAGAGGCTTTTGAGAGATTGATTAAGAGCAGACGTTCGATCCGGAAATGGAAAATGGATGAAGTCCCGGATGAATTGTTGAAGAAAGCAGTGGAATTAGCCACCTGGGCGCCCAACGGGGGCAATTACCAGGGATGGACTTTCATCGCTGTGAAGAACCGGGAGATCATCAGGAAAATGGCTGATGCGGTTCAAGCCGCGGCGGATACGATCGCCTCCTGGCCAGAAGCGAAATCCTGGGAGGAGGATGTTAAACGGTATCAAAGAAATGCCTCCTTTTTCAGAAACGCACCGGCCTGTATAGGAGTTTTTATCGGTGAGTATCGAAGTGCGATGGATAAGGTTTTAATCGCCAGAGAGCCTGTGGATCCTGCGGCAAATCGGATCATGGAATTTCGAAGGACAGCACCCACAGCGATTCAGAGTGCCTCTGCGGCGGCCACCACAATGCTATTGGCATTCCATCAGATGGGACTGGGTGCGGTCTGGCTGGCAGGGCCGCTCATTGCAAAAAAAGAGATCGAAGCGATATTGAAGGTCCCCGCGGAGATGTCCCTTGTCTGCCTCATTGCCGTAGGATATCCGGATGAATCTCCTCAGAAAGATAGGAAAGCCGTGGAGAGTATTTTTAGGCTTGTTCGGTAAGGAGAATTCATCCTCACTTGGTTCCCCTGCCCTTGATGATTTCGAGAAACATCTGAATCTGTTTCTCCACCTGTTGCGGGGCGTAGCTCCGTGAGTCGGTGTGGTCGGCCTCGATGATCAATCCGGGTTTTCCGGTTAACCGGGTCAATTCCCGTCTGAGATCGTATTGCCCCAGAGAATAGGGCTTACAGCTTCGATTGGAATGCATGATAAATCCCTGAGCCTGATAGGTTTCAATCATTCCAGCTATTTTCTTGATCTTGTGCTCTAAGCCCAGATTGAGGTGAATCGTCGCATAAGCCCTGGCGAGGCCCTCCTGGGGCCGTTTAAGATCAAGGTCATCCAGGACCCAGGCTGAGGTATAGGTGTCCGCCACCAGGACAGCCCCGTGAGAGGAAAGGATCCTGGACAGGTTTCGGATATCATACCAGATAGGGATATTATCCCAGATCAGCCGGATCTCCTCCCGACCAAAGGCCCCCACACCCTTTCTCACCCTTTCTTCCATCTCTCTCTTGAGCCTCCGGTAATAACAGACTGCCCATCGTGTTCCACGAAGCGTCACGATAGGGGCCATATGAATGAAGGCATCAAAAGCGGCAATCGGTGCCGGATGACGGCGGGAAAGACCGAGGATCTCTTTCCAGAGCGTAATGGTCTCAAAAGAACGGGAGCAGACCTTTTGAAACCGTTCCAGAGAGAAGGGGCGGTTCAACTGGTTTTCAAGGAAGGAGATATACTCTCTCATCTGATCCTGCACATATGTTAAGGTATGGGGCCGAACCTGATCATGGACGAAGGGAGTATCGAGAAAGAAGACGGGTACACGGAGAGCACGTGCCTGAAGCTCATACCATTTGATCACCGTTCCGCAGATATTGTTACTGCAAACCAGAAAGTCGGGCCTGGGAAGCCTGCCGAGAGGACCCTTCCCTGTGATCGAAGACCCAATGTCTGTCAGGGCATAGGAACAAAGGTCATAAGAGTATCCTTTTTGCTCCGCCGCCTCGCAAAGACCGACGGAGAGGCGTGAGGCCCCGCACATGGCCCCATAATTTTCCGGATAGAAGGGGAGGACTCCCATGGCATAAAGAGGTTCCACCGGCCCACCGCTGGTGATCCAGGCGACTTTTTTACCGAACCAGGAGGGATGCTTCACCATCAAATAATAAGCCTTCATCAGGCGACGATAAGCCCCTGTTGCGCGAATGGCCCGATAAGGATTGGTTTGAATCTCATTTTCCATAATTAACGCTTCTCCAAGATGTCTGTTTGTAAATCCGAAATTCGAATATCGAAACTCGAAACAAATCCGAAATCCAAATTTCCCAAATAAATTTTTTATTCATTAATTTTGAAATTCGGTCATTCAAGTTTGTTTCGGATTTCGTGCTTCGAAATTAGAAATTTTCCTTCGTTTAGAAGGTGCTGAGCATCTCCACAAAGGCCTGCAATCGGGTCTTCAGCTGCCCAATCGAATGGGACGGGTCTTCCACTTCGAGGAGCAGTGTTGGAATTCCCTTTGATTCAAGAGCCTGCTTCAGATCCGGGTAGTCGAAGAAATGGTTTTCACAATACTTATAGAGGAGGAAGACCACCCCTTTTGCTCCGCAGGTTTCCACCTCCTTCAGAAGTGTTTGGATGTGCGTATCCACACCTTTATGTTTGGCAGGGCAGAGATAGGAAGTGAAATATCGCTCTGTCAGGGCATCGAGGAGATCTCCTTCTTCTTTCACCATCAGGGGAAGAAATCGAGCTCCGCTGCAGAGATCATCAGAGACCACCTTTGCCCCCGCTTCCTCGATGAGAGAAAAAAAGGAAGGGGAATGGACCATGTTTCCCGAAAGAAAGATGGGAACCCGGTCTCCGGCCTCTATTTTCTCAGGGATTGAGGGGAGTAATGCCTCGAGGAGCTCAAGGTGATGTCGGCGGTCCATCAGGTGACCCGCACGGATGACTTCGGCGAAATGGGTTTCAGAGAATTGATTCGTTGAGCGCTTTCGAACATAGATCTCCCGGATCTTTTCTCTGATACGGTTAAAAAGGTGGATCGAGGCCTTGAGGTTTGACGGAGTAACTTTTCCAACGTTCGAATCGAGAAAAGCCTTCAATCTTTCCATCTCTGCCCTGAGGTAGGACCTCGGCAGATCACCCTCCAGGCGGGTGGGCATCATGAAGTTAAATTGAAGGGGAGTGCGTTTCTGAAAAGCCCAGATATCGGCGAGTCCCTGCATGGCATCACAGGTATGGCTGAAAATAACTCCCTTTAAAAAATGGAGTTCTCCCTGGAGCAAGCTTTCAAGGGAAGACTTCACCAGATGGCAGCAGTTGACAGGGAGGTGAGCCTGGACATGAGACATCTGGATGGGGGATCCCATGAGGCGGAGGGGAAAGCCCCCTGAGGCATGGATCAGTTCTTCCGGTACATAGGGACAGAAGAAACCCATCGGGATTTGATCTTTCGGAAGGAAGGAGGCGATTTCCCGATATCCCAAGGAAGCGATGGTTTCAAACTCTTTTAAGATTTCTGCTAAAGAGCGTTCCTTATCCATCGGGACAGAAAATGATTAGGAGAAGAATTCCATCAGGTCCTATATCTAACCCAGATCACCATGAATTTCAATGTAGATTGAAATGTGGACTGGAATCTGTTATGAAGACCCATAACCTTTTCAGAAAATTTCGGAGGGAAGGATGAAAATTCGTTCTCGTCAAAAAAGCCGGATATTCATTTTAATCCTGTCCATTTTTCTCATTGCCGTTCCCAATCACAGTTTTTCCAAGTCCACTCCAAAGGCTTCCAAATCGAAATCTTCCCCAGCGGCTTCTTCTCAAAAAAAGAAACAACCCGCTCAAGAGGCACAAAATCCGGCCACAAAGAATGCACTTCAATGTGATGCTCAATCTGCCGTTCTGGTCGATGGCCTTACAGGCGAGGTTCTCTACGAACAGAATCCCTCTTTGAAGATTGCACCTGCCAGTTTCGCCAAGGTCCTCACCCTCTACCTGGTCCTGGATGGACTTCGTGCGGGGCAGTTGAAGATGGAGGATATGGTGACCGTCAGTGAAAAGGCCTGGAGGATTCAGGGTTCCAAGATGTTCATCAAAGTGGGGGAAAGGGTGAAGGTGGAGGATCTGATCAAAGGGGTGGCCATTGCCTCCGGAAATGATGCCTGCGTCGCATTGGCCGAACATCTAACAGGGTCAGAAGAGGTCTTCGTTTCGAAGATGAATGAGAAAGCAAAGCTCCTGGGGATGAAGGATTCTCATTTCCAGAACTCTCACGGGATGCCTGCTGATGGGCAGATGACCACTGCCATGGACATGGCCATCCTTTCCAGGCGATATATCGAGGATCATCCGGAAGCCTTATCCTTTCATTCCACCACGGAATTTGAATACAACGGGATTCGTCAGGGAAATCGCAATACGCTTCTACAGAAGAATATCGGGGTGGATGGCTTAAAAACAGGGCACGTCGAGGAATCGGGCTATCATCTCGTGGCAACCGCCAAGAGGGATGGGCAAAGGATGATTGCCGTGGTGATGGGATGTGACAAGGTGAAGAAGAGAGCCCCGGAAGCACAAAAATTGCTGGAGCATGGTTTCAGAAATTTTTCGACTGTCGAAGCTATCAAGAAGGGTTCATCTTTTGGTCCAATCAAGGTGAGGAGAGGGAAGCTGAATCAAATCGTTCTCATTGCGGCAGAGGACGGAAGGGCGACGGTCGCGAAGGGAAAGGAAAATTCGGTCTCCGCCCTCCCCCAATTACCTTCCTATGTTGTGGCTCCTGTTCAGAAAGGTCAGGTTTTAGCAAAAGTTCTCGTTCAAAAAGAGGGAAAAGGAGTCAAAGAGGTTAACCTCCTTGCTTCATCCAATATAGAAAAGAGTCTTCTTCCCTCCTGGCCTGTCTTAACAGGGATAGGTGGTGGGGGTGTGCTCCTCCTTGTCTTAGGAGTTTGGTGGTTTTACCGGCCCAAGAGAAAGAAGATCTGAGGTGCAGAAGAATGGCCTCAAAGCAGGTTGTCCAGGGCAAGAGCTCTCACGATGGCCACCGGAGGATTTGATTCTCCGTTCATGGAAGGTCCTCTTCCCAGATCTCTTTAAGATATTCGAAGAGCGCAGGACTGAAATCCATCACCTTCCTCTGGAAACTATTTTCCCGGATGTCCACGCTCCAGGAGTTCCAGTCCTCTTTCTTAGGATCCATTCCCACCTTCTGCATCTCCCAGAGGGTATGGAGGGAATATTGAACAGGATTCTCAAGGCTTTCACCGATATCCCCCACGCAACACATCCGGGTTCCCTGGTAACGACGATAGGCCTTTTCAAAGAATTTCTTTGTGGTGATGGACCCCGGGTTGACAACGGGCAGGTCGGTGAGGGGAAGCCCCGGAAGGTTCCCCACTTTGGAGACCTCGAAGATACACTGGGAGAAGACAGGGATGAGCTCCACATCCTTCTTCAGGCACTCCTGATAAATCCGTTGAATCCCTTCGAGACTCCCGCAGGCCGTAAAGATATATACCCGTTTGGGAAGATGGTGGACAAATCCGTTTCTCAGGAAAAACGCAAGGGTCGAGCCGGAGGCAATGGCGGTATCCGGAATGAGCCAGGTATCCCCCTGATACTCTCCGATGAAACTCTGGGCCCGTATCTCCCAATCGGTTCCCTCCGGATTCAGGACCCTCTGGAGTTTGATAAAGCCCGTGGGGAGCAGAAGGCGGTCGTAAGGCGAAGCGCAACCAAATCCAAACTGGAGATCGAAGGGATAGGCCCCCCTCAGGATGAGGTATTGGAAACAATTTTTTTTGTTGAATTGTTCGAAAAAAAGCTCCACGAACGATTTGGCGATGTAGCGGATCATGTTGAACTTCGGCCTGCCGCATACCCCTCTTCCGAGGAGGAATTGTTCTCCCATTTCACTCTCCACCACATAGAGGAGGAATGGGAGGGTCTGGTCGTTTCCTAAATTCCGAACCTCCCAGACCCTCGCATGGCCAATCGGAGTGGAGCTGAAGGGTTTTCCCACATCTTCGAGATAAACGCGTTCGTGCATCCACAACCTCCATAGGTTTAGAAATCAGAAATTCGAATTTTGAATTGGTTTCGTGTTTTGTATTTAGGATTTCAAATTTATCTATTTGGGAATAACCCCGCTTGGGAATCTATCCGAATAAACCTTCTTCACCTCCGGCATCTTTTCGAGCAGTCCTGCCTTAAACATGTCCTTTGCCACGTTCTCCCATTTTTTCGGATGGATGAACCCAAGGCCGTTTTTCTTTGTATCGGCTGTGATCATCAGCGCTTTCATGGACGCCACGGCATCCATCTCGTGAGCGAAGTCAAGACCCTCATTGGTCTTTTTCAACATTTCAAATGTCTCTTTGGGATTATCAAGGGCCCATTGAAATCCTTTATATCTTCCTGCCACGACGGCCTGGACGACCTCAGGGTATTTTTTGATCATTTCTCCAGTGGTAAAGAGGACGTTGTCCATCCAATCAATGCCCAGGTCCTTATAATCGGTGGTATAGAATTTTTTTCCCATCTTTTTGGTCTCTCGTTGTGCTGTAATCAGTTCATTGTAGGTCATCGCGGAAGCCAGAGGCCAGGTCCCCATCAGCCAGGGTTTGATATCTCCCCCCTGGTTCTGAATGGTAAACTGTTTTTCCCAGCCTTTCCCCACCGCACATTTTGCCTTGGCATCATATCCGATCCAGATCCCGAAATTCCCTTTGATATCTTTTGCGGATTTAATGGGATTCCAGCTGATGATCCTCATGGCACTCGTCTGAAAATCGACGCTCACAACCACGAGATCGATTCCCTCTTTCTCACGAGCCCGGATGATATTTTCGGGATAGTCATTTCCGAAGGCAATATTCCCCGCCCTCACGGAAGCCACCACCTTCTGGATCGGTGAGATCCCGGGCCCCCCCTGAACCTCCTTCACCCCGATCTTTCCGTAAAACCCCTTTTCAACGGCCACCCAACCCCCTGCCGATTCCATATGAACGAACCAGGCTTCATGGACAATTGCTTCCTGTGCGATGGCTGAAAACGGAAAAACGATGACCGCCAGTGTCCAGGCCACTTTGAAACTGGCAAACATCTGAGGCAGGGCAAAGGGGAATTGAAGGTAGCGGAATTTTTGCCAGCGAGAGGAATGGTAGGAGTCCATCCACTTCAATTCGGATGCCCCTACGGAGGCAAGGGCTTTAAAGGTTGGGCCCAGAACAGGGAAATAGACACAGATCACGGCAGTAATGACCTTGGACCACATACCACTTCCAAAGATGATCACAATCGGCGCCGCAATGGCGACGATGGGAGTACTGTTGAGGATGACCGCATAGGGATAGAACATCTCCTTGAACGGGTGAGACCAGAGAAAGGCAATGGCAGTGAGAATCGCTCCGATGGAACCGATGATGAATCCCGTTCCTGCCTCCATAAAGGTCATGAGGGTATGGGAGACAAGAAGTTGAGATTTAGCAATGATGTAAGTGATGATCGTGGTTGGTGCGGGGAGTAAAAATTTGGGCACCTCCAGCCCCCTCACCAGAATTTCCCAAAGCACCAGAATACCGGCGATCGATCCGATCGAATAGCGATTCATCTTAATTTCGGAGTTCGGATTTCGGAATGTTCAACCCTAAATTAAAAATCTGGGACTCTCTAATTGATCCTCCACCTTTCGCAATCCGTATTCAGAGTTGGTTTTGGCTCATAAACCTCCCCCTGTAGGAGGCCTCTCCTTCCGTTCGCTCAAGAATGATTTGGCAAATCCTCACACCGGGTTTCAGGACAAGAGGGAAAGGAGCCAGATTGCCAATTTCAAGAACCTGACGATTATTAATCCCGGGTTGAACAAAGCCTGCGGTCATATGAATGACCAGGCCCATACGGGCGAACCGGCTTCTCCCTTCAAGCCATCCACAGATATTGGAAGGCAATTTGATCCGTTCATGCGTGATACCCAATACCGTCTCCCCTGGCATTAGGGTGAAGGAGTCCCTCACCTCGAGGAGTTCGGTGAGCGCTTCCACAGAGATGCTGTCTTCGACGATACAGGCATTTCTCAGTTTTTTGAAAACCCTGAACTCATTTCCCAACCGGAGATCTATGGAACCCGGGCCGACCTGCTCCTCCTTGAAGGGCTCAATTTCGATATGACCCTGGCTGATCTCTCTCAGAATCTCCTGTTTTGTCAGAACTCCCATCGGATGATCCTCCAGCCCTCCCGGTGGGAGGGGAATAAGGTGAGATTTTATCTCAGAGAAGCCCTCTCCCAAAGACGGGTTTTGCCCATGGATGGAATGGACGATGAGTCCCTCGCATGAAATTCGTGGATCGATTTCACGGACAGCCCCTTCTTCAGAAGGGATTCGATCCCATTGACCACAGCCTCGGCACCGGAAAGCGTGGTGATGCAGGGGATATTGTGGACAACGGCTTGACTTCGTATCGCCACCTCATCCGCTTTTGGCTTTTTTCCGCTTGGCGTATTGATCACCAGCTGAATCTCTCCGTTTTTCATCCGGTCTACGATATCGGGTCTTCCCTCTCCGACCTTGAAAACCGTCTGAACCGGTATCCCATTATTGAGGAGGACCTTTCCTGTTCCTCTGGTGGCCACCAGCTCAAACCCAAGATCAACCAGTTTTTTTGCGACAAAGACGATCGACCTTTTGTCTTTATTCATTACACTGATAAAGACCCTTCCCTTTAAAGGGATCGGGGTTCCGGCGCCGATCTGGGACTTAGCAAAGGCCACTCCGAAATCGGTGTCAATGCCCATCACTTCTCCGGTGGATTTCATCTCAGGGCCGAGAATCGTATCAACGCCATAGAAACGGTTAAAAGGGAAAACGGATTCCTTAACCGCAATGTGATGAATTTCCACCTCCCGTTCAATTCCCAGTTCCAGAAGCTTCTTTCCCACCATCACCTTCGCGGCCACCTTTGCCCAGGGAATCCCCGTGGCCTTACTGATAAAAGGGATCGTTCGTGAAGCCCTGGGGTTGACCTCCAGGATAAAGATGGTATCGTTTTTAATCGCGTACTGAACATTCATCAATCCCACGACCTGAAGCTCTTTGGCTAAGGCGTAGGTGTTCTGTTTCAATAGCTCAATCAATTCGTCAGTCAGGGAGTAGGGGGGAACGACACAGGCACTATCGCCTGAGTGAATCCCGGCCTCCTCGATATGTTCCATAATTCCCGCAATGACACAGGAGATCCCATCCGAGACGGCATCGACATCGATCTCAATGGCATCCTCCAGGAATTTGTCAATCAGGATGGGATGTTCAGAGGAGGCCTCGACCGCTCGCTCGAAAAAGTCCCCCAGTGAATTTTCATCGTAGATGATCTCCATGGCCCTCCCGCCTAAAACGTAAGAGGGTCTGACGAGTACGGGATAGCCGATCTCCTCAGCCACTCTTCTGGCTTCCTCGATGGTGGTGGCTGTCCCATTGGGAGGCTGAATGAGGCCCAATTTTTTCAGAAGGGCCTGAAAACGCTTCCGATCCTCCGCGCGATCGATGTTTTCGGGAGTCGTTCCGATGATCCTGGCTCCCATCTTCTCCAAGGGGACGGCGAGGTTGAGAGGTGTCTGGCCTCCGAATTGGACGATCACCCCATCGGGTTTTTCAACATCGAGGATATGGAGGACATCCTCAAGGGTGAGGGGCTCAAAATAGAGTTTATCAGAGGTATCATAATCCGTGGAGACCGTTTCAGGGTTGGAGTTGACCATGATGGTTTCGTAATCCAGCTCTTTCAGGGCGAAAGCGGCATGAACACAGCAATAATCGAACTCCACTCCCTGGCCGATGCGGTTAGGGCCTCCCCCCAGGATCATGATCTTTTTCTTTGAAGAGACCCTTACCTCATTCTCCGTTTCGTAGGTGGAGTAATAGTAGGGCGTATAGGCCTCAAATTCCGCCCCACAGGTATCCACCGATTTGTAGGTGGGAAGGATCTGCTTTTCCATTCTCATCTTCCGGATTGCCATTTCATCGAGGCCGAGAAGATATCCCAGCTGATAATCGGAGAAGCCGAACTCCTTTGCTTTTTTAAGGAGTTGATCCGGCAGTTGAACCTGATCAACGGATCGGGTCCGTCTCCAGAGCTCAAGGTCTCTCACCCTGGGTCCATAGGAACGGAGCTCTTTCTCCAGATGGACGATCTCTTCGATGTTTCGCAGAAACCAGGGGTCAATCCTGGTCAACTCATGAATCTCCCCGATCTTCATCCCCAGGCAGATGGCTTCCCGGATCGTGAAGATCCTCTCCGCATTCGGGGTAGAGAGTTTCTTTTTTATCTCGTCAAGCCAGTGTTCCCGGGCAGAGGGGTTCAGGGCTTCATCCAAAGGAGGGAGTTTATCCCTTCCGTCCGCGCCCAGCCCATACCTCTTGATCTCCAAGGAACGGAGTCCTTTTTGAAGGGCCTCTTTAAAGGTCCGACCGATGGCCATGGTTTCACCCACGGACTTCATTGAGATGGTGAGCGTTGGGTTTGCTCCCGGGAATTTTTCAAAGGTGAACCTCGGGATCTTGACGACACAATAATCAATGGTGGGTTCGAAAGAGGCAGGTGTCTTTTTCGTGATGTCGTTAGGAATTTCATCCAGTGCATATCCCACGGCTAACTTCGTAGCGATCTTTGCAATGGGGAAACCGGTGGCCTTGGAAGCCAGGGCAGAGGACCGGGAGACCCTGGGATTCATTTCAATGATGACCATTCGTCCATCTTCCGGATGAACGGCAAACTGGATGTTGGATCCTCCGGTTTCGACCCCGATCTCCCGAATCGCCCGGATGGAGGCGTCCCTCATCCTCTGATATTCCTTATCGGTCAGGGTTTGAGCCGGGGCGACGGTAATCGAATCACCGGTATGGATGCCCATGGGGTCAAGATTCTCAATGGAGCAGATGATGACGACATTGTCCCTGATATCCCTCATCACCTCCAGTTCGAATTCCTTCCAGCCGATCACGGATTCCTCAATCAGAATCTCTCCGATCATGCTCCTTTCGAGACCAAGGCTCGCCATCTCCTCAAACTCTTCAATATTATAGGCGACCCCGCCTCCCGTTCCTCCCAGCGTGAAACTGGGCCGGATGATCAGAGGAAATCCAATCCCTTTTGCAACCTCCATTGACTCAGAGAGGGAATAGGCCAATCCGCTTCTCGGGAGGTCAATCCCTGCTCGTTTCATCGATTCCTTAAAAAGATTTCGGTCTTCCCCTTTTTTAATGGCTTCATATCTGGCACCGATCATCTGAACGCCATATTTTTGTAAAACTCCAGATTCATAAAGTGTGACGGAGGCATTGAGACCCGTCTGGCCACCCAGAGTGGGAAGAAGGGCATCGGGTCTTTCCCGCTCAATAATCTTCTCCAGTATCTCTGAGGTGATGGGTTCGATGTAGGTGCGGTCCGCCATTTCAGGGTCAGTCATAATGGTCGCAGGGTTGGAGTTCACCAGTACCACTTCAAACCCTTCTTCCTTTAAGGCCTTGCAGGCCTGGGTGCCGGAGTAGTCGAATTCGCAGGCCTGACTGATGACAATCGGACCGGAGCCGATGATCAGAATCCTTTTGATGTCTGTCCGTTTAGGCATGGCGGTGTTGCTCCATCATCTTCATAAATTCACCGAAGAGATACTGTGTGTCGTGGGGACCCGGGGAGGCCTCGGGATGGTATTGGACAGAAAAGACGGGTAATTTTTTATGCCTCATCCCTTCGAGGGTCTGGTCATTGAGATTGATCTGTGTCAATTCAACCTCCTCGGAGTTGATCGTATGGAGATCCACGCAGAACCCATGATTCTGAGAGGTGATCATCACCCTTCCCGAGGAAAGGTCTTTCACAGGCTGGTTAGCTCCCCGGTGGCCGAATTTTAATTTAAATGTCTTCCCTCCCAAAGCTAGTCCCAGGAGCTGATGGCCCAGACAGATGCCGAAGATAGGTTTCTTCCCGATCAGAGTTTTCACCGTCTCGATCGCATAAGGAACTCCTTCCGGATCACCCGGCCCATTGGAGAGGAGAATCCCGTCCGGACGGTAGGAAAGGATGAGATCTGCCTGTGCGGATGCAGGCACCACGATCACCTCACACCCCCACTGCCGGAGGGAGCGAAGGATATTATATTTGATACCGAAATCCATGGCGACCACTTTTGGCCGAAAGTGGAAAGTGGAAGGTGGAAGGCCGTGATTTAAAAATTGAGAGTCAGTTGCCTCAAACCATTCATAAGGTTTTTCGCAGGTCACCTCTCTGACCAGATCCCGGCCGACCAAACCCGGGGAGGCCTTTGCCTTTTCGATCAAACGATCCCGGTCGAGGTCTTCGGTGGAAAGGATTGATTTCATCGCACCCTTTTGACGGATGTGCCGGGTAAGGGCTCGAGTATCCATTCCTTCCGCACCCATGATGCGATGGGAATTCAAATATTCGTATAGAGAACACTCTCCACGCCAGTTGCTGAAAAGAGAACTGCTCTCCTTAATGATAAACCCTTCGACCTTTGGTCCCTGGGATTCGATGTCCTCGGGATTGACCCCGTAATTGCCGATGAGAGGATAGGTCATGATGACGATCTGACCCTTATAGGAAGGATCGGTCAGGATTTCCTGGTAACCGGTCATACTGGTATTGAAGACGAGTTCTCCCGCCTTCTCTCCTGGAGATCCAAAAGAATGCCCTTCCAATACCATTCCATCCTCTAAAGCCAGCAGGGCTTTTTCGGTCGGTTTCATCCTCTCCCCATAAAAAAAGACCCCCGATCCCGATTCCTCAGGACCGAGGGTCTCTGAAATGGTTTTCCTTGTTTGATCATAAATTTTTTCTAAAAAGTTCCTATCTTCTTATCACGCCTCCGTCCACTTGTCAAGATATTTTCGAAAGATTTTCGAAAGATTTTTTATGCATCATTCTTCCGTGCGAATCTGACGACCCGGCAGGAATGTCGGATTTTTTAAATTGGATGTTTTTCAACGGCTACTATTCCGGTGGTTTTTCCTCTATCAGCTCTATCACACAGTGCCGTTTCCCCTTGCCAGCAGCTGAGGCAATGTTTCTTATTGCCGTAATATTTTTTCCTTTTTTACCCAATACCTTCCCGATGTCCTTTTTCGCCACCTGGATCTCCAGAATTCCCGTTTTAGGTCCCTCGATCTCCTTTATCGTTACCTCTTCCGGTGAATCAACCAGCGCCTTCACTATTGTTTCAACGAGTTCCTTCATGAGGCCTCCAGTTTCATAATCTTTTCCGTGACCGGGGGTTCTATTTTCTCTCTTTTACCCTGCCATCAGACCTTGGTTGCACGGACGGTTAAGACTGCCGTATCCCCCGCATGGAGCACCTTGTCCGTAATACTTCCAAAAACCCAACGGCCGATGCCCGATCGCCCGTGAGTCGACATGGCAATGAGGTCGATTGCATTTGCCTCCGCATATTCAAGGATCTGGTCTGCCACAGCTCCTGACTTGACCACAACAGAGGTCTTTAACCCCTTCTCCCGGAATGCCTTCCCCAGATGATTGAGATAAGACAGGGCGGATTCCCTCGTGCGTTCCTCTGCCTCCTTGAGGGTAGTTGTGGAGATGGAGGAGTAACGATAGGCTCCCTCCATAGCGGGCGGGGTGAAGGCCTGGAACAGGATTAGCTCTGCACCCAGTACCTGAGCCAGCGCCTCTGCGCACGGGATGGCCATTTCTCCCAGCTCGGAACCATCCAGTGGCACCAGTATTTTCCTCACAAGGCTTTTCTTCTGAAGGGCCGCCTGGTTGGCCGGAGCCCTGATAAGCAGCACAGGCTTGCCTGTGGCTCGAAGCACCTTGGCAGCGATATTTCCCAGAATCCATGGCCCCCGGCTTGAGCGGCCCAGGCTTGCCATCGTGATGAGGCTGACGTTATTTTCATCGGCATACCGCAGTATTTCTCCGGCGGGTTTGCCGAGAAGGATATCGCTTTTCACCCTGGTCTCCTCCTTGGCTCCCCAGTCCCTGAGCTGGCCTCCCACCTGTTCCACGATTCGCCCCAGGTAAGACCGGTAGAGATGATCCATATCCGAAGCGGCAAGTTCCGAGACACTTGCCAGGATAATTTCTCCCCCGACTTTTGCAGCGATCTCTTCAGCGTAAGGCAGGGCAATCTCCGCCGCGTTGGACCCATCTAATGGAACCAATATTCTTTCGTACATATTGCTAACCTCCTTTCTTCCTGTTCCGGTCCTATAGAAGGAAGCCCTGGATGGAGGGATTAAATTATTTCTGATTACTCCTCCGATGGGGTTTCGGACTCCCCGATCATCCACTCATGGCCCAGGGCGGCACGCCATTCCAGCATGTCCCGTCTGAATGTTTCGTAGTCTTTCTGAATAGCCTCATAAAGCCTGGCATTTTCGAGAGCAATTGCTCCGAGATTGGAAACCGCCCCCACGAAATAAATATCATCCATGGTGAAATAGTACGGCTCTGCGGTATATACTCTTATCACCCCGATGACTTCCTCTCTGAGCATCATCGGGATGGAAAGGATGGAGGCGATCCCTTCTTTTCTGGCCTGTTCCCGGTACTGGATCCGAGCATCCTGTGTTGCATCCTGAATAGCGACTGCCATGCCCGCCAGTGCTTCGGAAATGCTCTTATCGGCGGATACCGGCCCCTTTCTTACATACCAGTCACTGAGTCCATAGGCCACGGTATGGAGGAGGATCTTCCTGTCCGGGGAGAGTAACATCAGTGAACACCCTTTTGCCCCCATGGCCTTCGCCACACCCTCCACTACAGACTGGAGTATGGATTCAGAGGTACGGGCTGAGTTCAATGCGGCCGCCAACTCGTACAGACTCGAATAATATTGTTCTTTATTTCTTTCCATCGCAGTCTCCCTTTTTAACATTTAACCTTATAAAACGAAACTGTTTCGTCCCCGGCCATTTGAGCAGGTCGGTCCCTTTGAAACTTTAACGGCATTCATCACCCCTCTCAAAAACCTGAGGGTGAATAAAAAAACCGTGAGAACAATTTTCCCACGGCTCAAAATATGAAGGGCCGTGGTAAAATTTTATCTACCCACGGCCCTCGCTGATGACATTGTATCTATTCTTTAGTGATCAGCCGGAGACAGTGGGTAAACTTTTGTTCGATAGGAACAATAAAAGTCATCACCACTGTTTGGGTTCAAAATATGAAGCTGATCCGATTGCATCTTCTGATCTATATTATACGCCCCTCAAATTTCAGGTCAAGAAAAATGTTTGGACCCGTTCAAAATCCGGTGAATGCCTTGAAATGGAATTCAGCCTCAGGCGTAGACGTAGATCTTGGTTTTGGTGGGTCTGGCCATCAACTTCTCGATCTTCGCCTGAATCTTCTTTCGCTCCGGGTTCTTTTCCCATTCCTTCCATTCATCCACGCTCTGCCATGTGGTGATGACGATATAGTTGTAACGATCCTCTACGGACCGGAGGGTCTCCCCTGAGATGTAACCTTTGGAGGGAACCGCCTTCGATCTCAGATCCCTGAGCAGGTTTGCAAATTCCGCTTCCTTTCCCTTCTTCACCTTTCGGTCAATAATGATCCTCACTGCCATCACCCATCACCTCCTTTTTTTAAATATCTTACCAATTCTCTTTCGGCATTTCAAGCAGAAATTTCTATTTTTTGGTTTCACATAATCTTTTGATGAAGTCGAGATTGTGATGGAGAAGAAAGTATTCCTCCATCAGAGAGGGGGAGGGAGAGGATTTTTTCATTTCTCTTTTAGAGACTCGGTCCAGGCAATCCAGTCCGTTTTGGGTCAGATTGAGAACTACCCTCTTGAATCGGACCAGGGGGTCTAAAGGAGGTTTTTCTTGGTCGGTTTTCTTCTCAACAGGGGGGACAAGTTTCAAATAACTGATTTCGTCCATCCGGCCACTTCTTTAAAATGAAGAAGGGCAGGGGAGAGGGCGTCCGTGCCCTTGGGAAGCATTCTCCTCTTTGAGATGTCCTTGACTGCTTTTTCCCCGGGGAGGTGTCTGCTGATGCCAGGCTGCGCCCCCTGCCCAATCTCCTTAACCTGACCTTCTGCTTAATGATAGCCTTCCAGCTCTCCTTTAGGGAGAATCCATCGAAAATCATCAGGGGCTATCGTTTTTAAATCTCCATCGATATTTGCTTTGAGATGGTTGTTTTTTCTGATAATTCCCAGATTAAATATTTTATCAAGGCTGATCAGGCGGTTCATGATCTCTTCCCACTTTTCATGATCGATCGGATTGGCGACACAGCTCCCATACTGGGCCTCTTTTAAACTGCCTTTGGGGTCGTAAAAGATCACCTCTCCGGCAGAGGCACCGGCCAGAATTTTTGCCCCTCTGTACGGAGATTCCATCTGGTGGAGGATCCCGTCATTTCCCCAGAAGAGGCCCAACATGAGGATTGATCCGCCCATGAGGGCCTGACAGAGGTGTTCGTATGCCGTCCCGACCATATTGACCCGCAACCCGGGTCCCCGGGGATCACTCACCGCGCAGACCCATCCCCGGTCCACGATATTGCCAAGGATGTTGAACGTTCCTCCTTTGGAGGAGTATCCGATGACCTTACCTGCATCCCCATGAATTTCCAGTGTGCCAGAGTGCATGACCATTCCGGTAAAATTCTGTGCGTGGCCATGGACACGAATCGTCGTTCCCATGTTGAAGGCACCCAGATACTCTCCGGGACTTCCGAATACATCCACCACTGTATCGGAAGTGTCCCAAGACCCCATGCCCATCCCGATCCCCCGCTGGCCTCCTGCCCGGTAGACGATGAATCTTCGCCATCCCATTCGATGGGCATGGTCGAGGAAGCAACCGAGTACCCTGAAGGGATCCACTCCCTCGGGTCGAAAACCCCGTGCATCGACAACGAGTGTCTGGTCCGTATCCTGCGGTTCTTTCAATTTCCCGGCATTCTCCGAAGTCACACGACATGTCCCATTTCCACCATTCATCCGGTCTAAAAACAGATCGATGTGGTCTCGAACCATTTGGATGATCGCCCCCCTGTCTTTTTCTCCTGTGTTTAAGCCTGCCAGGCGGTCATGAATTTTCGTCAGTTCCTTCACCGCCTCCAGTGGGGAGAGGTTCTCCGCCATTCCCTTTAAAGCTCCTTCCATCTCAGCAAATCCCCATCGGGGCAACCTCTCCCGAAAGAAGTTTATCAGGCCGGAATCAGACTCAATCTTTTCAAAGTCCGTCCTGAGAGGAAGAGGTTCCGGTGAGGGAAACGTCCCATGAGGGATATTTATTTTCTGGCCGAATTTATCCAGCACCTCGTAATCCGCGATCCTCCCGTTCCCGTCATAGAAGACCCTGCTCACCATTCCTGTTTGGACGGTGAAGGTCAGAGGGGGGACATTGCTCTTGGTCAATCCCAAGCGATGAAGTTCTTTCAGGCCTGCATCACATCCCTGCTTCTCGGAACAGATGATGCTCACGAAATTTTCTCCGTCATCATAGAGCATGGCCACATTGGGTCTGAGCAGAGAGGGATCGATAATGTCCAGGCGTTCGATTACCCGGTGATCAGGGTCGATACGGCCGCAGAGGTACTGATAGGGTCCGTCCGGGGCGCTTTCCAATTCCACCTCCTGGATCCTTTCGAAGCGTTCCCTGATTTCGGGGGGCAACTGGGTCAGATTCCATCCTGTCGTGGGGGAGAAGGATTCGACCAGGGCATCGAAGGGATAACGGAGATACTGGCTGAGCATATGGAGTTTAAGGGAAGCGACTGCCGTATCGGTTTGGGCCAGTGGGGTCAAGTTAAATTGAGAAACCCGGTTCAGCATCGTCCGATAATTGGTTGTTTCTCCGTTATGAGTCAAAGCGGTGTGAAGCTCGGCAAAGGGGTGAGCATTCATCTGGTCCACCACAGACCCGGTCGCCAGCCGCCGGTGAATCACGTTGACCGGTGCCTCGGGAAGTTCCCATGGGATATGCTGGCCATCGCTCTTCCAGCATCCGGAGTTCTTCCCGCAGGAGAGCACGGCCGCTTTTTTCTCACGAAGCTCCGTATAATTCTCCCGGGTGATCCTTCGGGCAAGACGATAGATATACTCGTCTTCAGCCTCCCGTAAAAAATCCTCATTTTCTCTGTAATTTTCGATCATCAGATCTCCATAGCGGATCTGCCGCGGCGGCCAGATGGGATCGCCAAGGAGGTCATTTTCTATAAAGCGATGAAGCTCCTCCTTTCGAACCCGCGCAAAGAATCGGAAGACATCCCCGGGGTCCTTCTCACCAAAGCATCTGAAATCTTTTTCATGACCTTCCGGGTCGAGCCGGTAGGGAATGCGGCATTTCTCAAGGTCCCCATCGAAGGCCTCGAGCTCGAGCCCCTTAAAATATTTTTCCAGAATTTCTTCCGTGACTCTTTTCCGTCTCGTCAGGATTTCCTGCCTGGCTTTTCTTCGAATCAATTCTGGATCAAGATCAGGTTCTCTGACCGCATATCCCTCCTCGATCCGGGATTGGAGGATGTCCTTGACCATGAGATGAATGGCATAATGATCCAGGTGATGGGGGTAACAACCTCCCTTCCAGATGCCCACACCGTCCATTCCCCGGTTAGCCATACGGTCAAGCATCAGGTCCATTACGTGATTCGGGATAAAATGGTTTGATACCACAGCGGCGACCCCGCAATCCGAGGGAGCGGGCGTCGTTCCTAAGGATGGGGATTGGTTGAATGCAGGCCCTGCGGGTTCCTGCCTTCTCGGGGGTCTGCTCAAAGAAACCTCTGCCCTCCGGCGGCGGCGTTCCTTAACCCTTTCCTCAAGAAGGGGCCATTCAATACACTCATAGCGGCCCCGGAGTTCCCTGATGTCTTTCATCTTCAGGGCGGCAAGGGCTCTCATGATTTGGACCTGGAGAGCCGCCCGAAAGTTAATGACCTGCTGGGTATTCAATTCCACATTCCGCAGCAACTGCATCTTCGGTTCGATAGTGGAGATACCGCTCCGGCACCCTGACTCACAGTTGCGGTCCCTGACACAGCCAATGGCAACCAGGTCCGCTGTCCCCAGAGTGACCCCGTCAAGTCCCAGGGCAACTCCTTTGACCACATCCCCCCAGGTGCGGAACCCACCGCTTCCCATAAAGACCACATGATCCCTCAGCCCGTCATCCATTAATTTTTCATGACAGATGGGGATCGCATACTCCATGTGCATCCCCATCTGGCCTTTGATGATGTCAGGAGCCGCGCCCGTTCCTCCACGGGGCCCGTCCAGCCAGATCTCGATGACCATCTGGTTATCCTTGGCGATTCGGGCAAGACCTGAGACGATGAATTCAATATCAGGAGAGGGTGAAACCTTGATGCAGATCGTGGTGCGGCGGTTAATCATTCGCACCGCATCGATGAATGCCTTGACATCCTCGATGGAATAACAATTATGGAAGGGAAAAGGAGAAATCAGGCTGACCCCTTCCGCCACCCCTCTCAACCTGGAGACAAGGCCAAAGACTTTTCTTCCGAGCAGGTGACCTCCTACACCCTGTTTGGCCCCCTGGCTGTAGGCAATCACCACCCGCCGTGCCCGCCGGATCGTCTCCTTCGTGACTCCGAATAACCCGGTCTTGAGCTGGGTCGAGACATAGGGCTGATCTTCCGGTGTGACGATTGGAACATATTGAACCGGCATGGAAGCCGGATACTTCCCAAGGGCCTCCCGTAGCCCTTGATATTCAGAAGATTTCTCCGCCTCCTGAGGCAATCGTTTGATCAATTCCTCTATCGGAATGAGCTTTCTTTCATCCATGAACCGGCCCAGAAGGGTGACCTGGTGATCCGTTAAATCGAGGGGGTTCCATTTCGAGTCAAGGATAAAAATAGTCGGATATCCTCCCTCTCCCGTATCCATTTGGGCTCCGAGGGTCCGCGTCGCCAATACCCGGGCGCGCCAGGTCCCCGGACCGATAGAACCCATAGACATCCCGGCTCCGATGAAGGGTGTCCTGAGCTTAAGGTGAGGTGAGATCTGAAGACCGGTCGAGATTTCATCCAGTTTTTCATCCGGGAGGGTATCGGGATTCTGCCTGAATTGAACCTGGATGAAATCGAAACCATCTCCCAAATTTCCCCGTTCCTCTACATGGCTGAGAAGAAGGGTTTCCGGGTTACCACTGGCCATCCGTCCAACGGATGCGATGAGATGGGCTGGCCATACATGATCTCGATCGAAGATACGGTAACAGGAAGGTTTCAGGTCACAATGGTAGAAACGGTGGGGATGGGGACAGGGTTTGACGAGATCCTTCAATTGATGGTAACGCCATCCCAGGCCCTCTCCTTCCCGTTGAATCCGTGCAGTGTTGGTCCTGCGGTTTCGTTCCAGGCGGTTCCCGCTCTTCAGGATATCGTAGACCCTCTCTTCCAGGTCGTCAAAAATAAGGAGCCGGTTCTCCTCCCCTACGGTCTTTCGGATTTCTTTGAAACCGGAGGCACCTAAAACCTCGATCATCTGGATATTCCAGACCCGGAGGAGATTGGTGATCCGTTTTGTTAGGGTTAAAGTATCATAAAGGATCCTGAGAGGTTCTCCCCTCAGAAATCGCTGCCAGGCCATTGGATCTGCGGTCAGAAGAATTGGCCAATCGATCTTGATGCCATTGGCTCCCCGCTGGATCGTTTTTTGAGAATCCGCGGCCGAGCGGATTCCACCGGCCGCAAGAAGAGAGAAACGGTGCCTCGCTTTGCTTTCGACCAGAAAACGATGAACCGCAGGTACGGCATCGGTGGTGGGGTAATATCCCTTTTCCGGATCATTATCCGAGGTGAGGCAGAGGATATCGAAAGGTGAGACCATCAGGGAGTCAAGCATTTTTTGAAAGGCAGGGGAGGGTTGAAGCTCGGAGTTCACATCCCCCCTCTTAATTTTTATGACGGCGCAAAGCACCGTTGACTTTGGAAAGAGACCGCTTAGTTCTTTGGCCCGGTTAAGAATAGCATCATCCAGTTCAATTTCTATCAGATCGGGAAGAGGGTCCTTCGTTCCGCCGGACCACTTTGCCAAATCGTTTGCGCTCAGCCTGAGGATCAGGGAGCTGATTCTGTCCTTGATCTTTGATCGGAGACGTTGAAATTCTTCCCAACGGAGGGTGACACGGGTTCCCATGACAGCGGCCGATTCAAACATCGCCTCTACGAGATCGTCTTTTCCGTCCATTGGAAGGACATCTATAAGGAGGGGGGTTTTCAGCCTGATGAGGCGTGGGGCTGGGGTTTCGTTTCTTCCTCCATCGAACCTCAGGAACTTGGGTCGCCGGCCCAGTTGAACGGCAATTGCGTCTGCGGAACTTTCATAAAGAAGATTCTGAGCAGGGCCTACAATGTGAAAGTGGCCAAACCGGATGCCGTCATTACCCGAGCCTCGATGCGGGTCTCCCTGACCCGTACCCGAAACAGGGATCTTCCCTGTGGTGGCCTCCAGGTCGATGTGGGTGATGACCTCACTCGTCCAGTACGGGTCATCCATACGGAGGTAATCGGGATGAAGTTCCACAGAGGTCGCCGCAATCTTCTGCGCAATCTGGGGACACCGTTCCAGACAGGCCCCGCAACCCCGGCAGAGTGATTCGTCAGCAACGATCACCCGGCGAGGATCGGACTCATCGCGCTTTCGGACGCTGTACATGCAAGCATCCACGCAGGTCCCGCACTGAAGACAGCATTCTTCATCGATCGAAACACGGTACCTGGGAAAGGTCTGCCGTTGTTCACGGATCTTCTGATCAAACCCCGTCCGAATGATGTCGAGGAACCGATAAAACTCCGGACTATTTTCCACTTCCTGGATAAAACGGGTAATTTCCTGAATCGGGAAAACGATCGTCGCTGATAAATATTTTTCGAGGTCTTTGTAAAGCGGGCGGTGTTTTATATTGACCTGGCACTCTTCATCACAGCGTCCACAGTGGAGGCAGAGGTAGAGGGGAAGGACCTTTGAGAGCTCGATCCTCTTCTTTTCCAGTGCCCTTTTCATGAGGAGAAGCTTCCCCCTGGCTGTGAAGGTTTCATCTCTTGTGGCATGATAAACCGGACATCGGGCGACACAGTTTCCACATTGGGCACAGGAGAAGACATCCCGTGCGATCCCTTCGAACCCCTCAGGAGCAATGGGGATGCGGGCTCGCAGTGACTTCTCGGGAAGGAGGGAAAAAAGCTTGAAGAGGAGTGCCCCGGTGGAGGCGAGTTCAAGATTAAACAGATCCGGATGAAAAAGGATTTTCTGCAGTGATCCCAGTCTTCCTGAGATGCCAAAAAACTTTCCCGGATTGAGGATTCCTGAGGGATCCACTTTTTTCTTATATCGGGTGAGTTCTTTCAGCTCCTCCCTGGAATAAAGGTCTCTCAGAAAGGGGGTATTCCATATTCCCAGGCCATAGGGTTTGCCATGATAAAACTGCACAGCCAGCCTGACCATCATCGGGATAAGCATGAGGTCTATGTAAAAGATTGCCTTCCGATGGTCCGAGGTGATCATCGCAAGAAATAGCACCTGACCCTGGCTGATAAGATGAGAGGAGGGATAAAAAGTTACGCCTAATCGTTTTCCCCATTCGCTGATCTTTTCGTAATAGGAGGCGACTTGATCAACAGGAAGGATGACCTCTGTGGCGAGGAGAGAGGGCCCCAGAGGCTTGATGGACATGGGAAGAAACCGCTCTTCCCACAGGGTATTCGCTGACCCCTCATCCCCGGTTTGAATTCCGTGACCATCAAGATAAGTCTTGAACCCACGGGCCTGTTCATTATTGGTAAAAGCCACTAAGACCCAATTTTTATCGGGGATGGAGATTCTTCCATTCGATTGTGCCTTCAGGATGCGTATCAATTCGGTATGGTAGACGATAAGATCGTGGGGGATGAATAAGGAGTGGTCCGAAAGCTGTTTCACAAAGTCATAGGCCTCAGATGATTTTTCAAAGGGGATGATCAGTGGGAACCATTGGGAGGGTTTCGGTCCGACCCTGACCGTAGCTCTCACAATAATCCCCATCTGGCCTTCCGTGGAGAGGAAGTTTTTCATCTCCGGATCATCTGCTTTCAGATTCCGGACCTTTCCATCAGGTGTGATCACCCGGATGGAGATCAACTGTTTTCGTACTGCTCCGTGGCGGAAGGTACCAAATCCCATTCCTCCTGTGGCCATCCAGCCGATGAAGGTTCCGCCTTTTCCAGAAGTCATGCTGAGGAGGGTGAGGTGATGGCGTTCGAGTTCCCGGTGGATATCGATGAAACGAGCACCCGGACCAACGGTGATCACGAGGGTCTCAGGATTGACCTCAATGGTATCCATTAGACTGAGATCGACCAGTATCCCGCCTCGTGTCGGGACCGCACCTCCGTATCCCCACGTTCCCGCACCACGGATGGTTAGAGGAATCTGATGCTTTTCGGCAAAGACAAAGATTTCGAGGATTTGTTCTTCCGTAGAAGGTTGAAAAACGAGATCAGGAAGGCTCCTGAGCATCAGGTCCCGGAGTAAAGGCGGAAGGTCCACATTGAGATCATTCCGGTAATACTCGAGTTTTTCCGGATCGGAAATGGCCTTCAATCCGGGGGTTCGCTGTAAAAAACCTTCGAGATATTTTCTCCAGGTTAATTTTTCTTTTTTCTGGCTCACTCTGATCAACCTCTCATGGGTTTGTTCACAAAAAATAGCCCGTCGGTTAAGTGCAGGGTGCCCGTTCAGGTAGGATGTCAGGGTAAGGGCTTTTAGGCCAACCACCTGACCTTCTGACCAAAGGGGCTTCATGACCCTGGCCTTTGTACAGAACCATTTATTTAATCAACCCTCTACAGAATCGGTAGATACTTTTCCAACTCGAACTGGGAGACATGGATTCGATATTGATCCCATTCGATCTTCTTGTTCTCAATAAATTTTTGAAAGATGTGGTCTCCTAAAGTTTCTTTGACCAGTTCACTCTTCTCCGTGAGCTGGACAGCTTCAAAGAGATTTCCAGGAAGAGAGTCGATCCCGTGTCTCTTTCTTGCCTCCTCAGACATCTCAAAGATATCTTCCTCAACAGGAGGTGGAAGTTCATAGCCCTTCTCAATCCCCTTCAACCCTGCGGCCAGCATGACCGCAAATGTCAGATAGGGATTGCAGGCTGGGTCCGGGGACCGATATTCCATTCGTGTGGCTTTCTCTTTTCCGGGTTTATACATCGGGACTCGAACCAGGGCAGACCGGTTCCTGCGAGCCCAGGAGATATAGACCGGCGCTTCGTATCCCGGGACAAGCCTTTTGTAAGAGTTGACCCACTGGGAGGTAATCGAAGTAATTTCCTTGGAGTGTTTCAAAATTCCGGCCATATAAGACTTGGCAATCTTTGAAAGATGGAATTCATCTTTTGGATCGAAGAAGGCATTTCTATCCCCCTTAAAAAGGGATTGATGGGTATGCATGCCACTTCCATTCTGGCCGAAGATAGGTTTGGGCATGAAGGTGGCATAGACACCATGCTTCAGGGCGATTTCCTTAACGACGAGCCGGTAGGTCATGGCGTTATCTGCCATCCTGAGGCCATCCGCGTAGCGAAGGTCAATTTCATGCTGACTGGGAGCAACTTCATGATGGCTGTATTCGACATGAATCCCCATGGACTCCAGAGTTAAAATCGTCTCTCGCCGGAGCTCGGTGGCCACATCCAGGGGGGTGAGGTCAAAATAGCCTCCCCTGTCAAGGATGTCTGTTGCGTTGCACCCTTTGAAGTAAAAGTATTCAAGTTCTGGACCGACGTAAAAGGTATAGCCCAGGTCTTCCGCCTTTTTGAGAGTCCTCTTTAGAACCCACCGGGGATCTCCCTTATAAGGCGTTCCATCGGGTTCATAGATATCGGCGAACATCCTGGCCACTGCATTCTCTTTGGGTCTCCAGGGAATGATCTGAAAGGTTTTAGGGTCGGGTTTGGCGATCATATCGCTCTCATCGATTCGGGCGTAGCCCTGAATAGATGAGCCGTCAAATCCCATTCCTTCTTCCAGAGCCCCCTCCAGCTCATCAATGGTAATGGCGAACCCCTTCAGAAACCCCAGGATGTCAGTGAACCAGAGGCGAATAAATTTTACATCATTCTCCTTTGCCATTTTCAATACGTGCTCTTTTTCCTTTTCCATTCTCTCCTCCTTCAGGTGTGGGTAAAATTAAAAGGCGCCTCTTCTTTGAAACCGTTGACCTAAAAGAGACGCCTTTGTCTTTCAATACATCTTTGTATCAGGTTTATTGATTAGCAATTTATGTGCCATTTTAGGTCATTCAAATCAATGGAATTGGACTGTTAACTATTTGAAATAAAAATGGAATATTTAGAATCCGAGGGATTCGGTTTTAAGGCTGATATGAAAAGTTAAAATTTGGTGATGAAAATTAGGCAGGTTGTTTAAAATAAGTGTTTTTCTCCATGGGTTAGGGTGGACTTATTCGCTTTCTTCTTCTGAGACAACCACCTCCTTCTTAATATGATAACGCTCCATTTTGCCCCGAAGGGTGTTTCGATTGATCCCGAGAAGTCGGGCCGCCTGAACCTGATTTCCATTCGTCTTTTGAAGGGCGAGAAGGATTAACTCTTTTTCGATGATGGAGAAGAGGTCGGGATTTTCCCGGGATGAAGGTATTTTTAATAATTCTTCAAGAAGGGAGTCGATGAGGTTTTCAAAGGTCCTCTTTGTTTCCTCTTCCATCTCCCGTCTCTCCTCTTCCATTTCGAGATGGATCTGATCCTCAAGAATCCATTCCCCCTGACATAAGACCATAGCCCTTTTGAGAACATTTTCCAGTTGTCTCACATTTCCAGGCCAACTGCAGGAGGTAATCTTTCCCATTGCCCCCGGAGTGATCCCCGAAACCTTCTTCTTAAGTTCCCAGTTAAATTTCTTTAAGAAATAGGAGACGAGGGCAGGGATATCCTCTTTTCTCTCCCGCAGGGGAGGAATTTTAATGGAGACCACATTGAGCCGGTAGTAGAGGTCTTCACGAAAGGCTCCGCTCGCAATGGCCTCTTCTAAGTCCTTATTCGTTGCTACAATGAACCGGACATCCGCTTTAATCGTCTCCCTTCCCCCCAACCTCTCGAAACTCCTGTCCTGGAGGACCCTTAAAATCTTTGCCTGGGTCGAGAGGGACATATCCCCGATTTCATCGAGGAAGATCGTTCCTCCGTGACACTGTTCCAGTTTTCCAATGCGACGGAGGAGGGCTCCTGTGAAAGCTCCTTTTTCGTGCCCGAAGAGTTCGCTCTCCAGCAGGGTATCCGGGATGGCGGCACAATTGACCGGTAGAAAAGCTTGGTTCGAACGGAGGCTGTGATGGTAAATCGCCCATGCGAACAGTTCTTTTCCGGTCCCGCTCTCTCCCCTGAGAAGGACCGTGACCTCGCTTGGAGCGACCTGACCGATGATTTTGTAGATCTCTTGCATCTTAGGCGATGATCCAATAATCCTTTCTCTCCCATCTTCCTGGTCCGTATCCATGGCATAGGGGATCTCCTCCTTCATCAGTTTCCGTAAGGAGATTGCCTTTTCCACCATCTCTTTCATCTTCGGAATGGGAAAGGGCTTCAGGATGTAATCGAAGGCCCCGTGTTTCATGGCCTCGATGGCGGTCTCGGTCGTGCCATAGGCGGTCATGATAATGACCAGAGATTTTGGGTCGATCGATTTAACCTCTTTCAATATTTCAATCCCGCTTCGCCCCGGCATCTTGATGTCCATAATGATGAGATCAGGCGGGTTCTGCCGGATGAGGCTGAGGGCTTCCTCACCGTTCCCGGCTGTCATCACAGGATAATTTTCCTCTAACATCCGTTTCAGGGAGTAGCGAATGGATTTGTCATCATCAACGATCAGGATGTTTTGCATCTTTCTCCTTTAAATACGATGGACGTTAAACGATAAACGATGAATAGTTCCAATTTTCATCTGTCCTTGGTTCATCGTTCATTGCCGATCGGTATCCATAGGGTAAAGAGAGTTCCTTTTTCAGGGTTACTCTCCACCTCGATCTTTCCGCAATGTTGATCCATAATCCGATGGGCGATGGAAAGGCCGAGGCCTATCCCTTCCTCCTTGGTGGAGAAAAAAGGATCAAAGAGCTTATCCATATCTTCAGGGGGAATCCCGATTCCGGAATCTTTGACGGAAAGCTGGATCCAGCGGCCGTCTCCTGACACCTGACCCCCTAATTTCAATTCTCCACCGAGGGGCATCGCCTGGATGGCATTGAGCAGGAGGTTGAGGATCACCTGTTTGATCTGCTCTTTGTCAATGGTGATGGGCGGGAGAGGGTTGAATTCCTTCCAGAGGATAATACGTTGCCTCTCGAGCTGGGGCCTCAGCAACGAAAGTGTCTCTTCAAAGACGGAGAGGACTTCTGTCTTTCCAAAAAGGGGAGGAGCGGGTTTGGCAAACCGGAGGAATTGATCGACGATCTCATTGATGCGGTGAATCTCCTCTTCGATCACCTTGAGGTCCTCCTGATGGGCATGGTCTGTTCTCAGTTTTTCCTTCAGGGAATGGATGAGAATGTTGATGCTGGTCAACGGATTTCGGATTTCATGGGCAATGCCAGCGGCCAGTTGTCCCAGCGCAGCCAATTTTTCAGACCGAATCAATTGGGCCTCTGCCTTTCTGAGGTCAGAGGTTGTCTCTTTCATCTTCTCTTCCATCTGTTTGCTGAAATTTCTGAGTTCCTGAACCATAAAGGCATTCTGAATGGCCAGCCCTGCCTGCTGGGAGAGAACCATGACCGATTCGAGAGCCTCCTTTGTGACCTTCTTTTTAGGGCTTGCATGATCTGCGGCAATCGCCCCTAAAACCTTCCCCTTCGTTAAAAGGGGGATGACCACCAGGGAGTGCAAATGGAATTTGTCCTTCAGAGAGGGGTTGACTCTTCGATCCTGCATGGCATCAGGAATGATGAAGTGTTTCTTCTCCGCCACTGATCTTGCCACCACACTCTGCCCGGGATCCAGAGGGAGCACCATCCCCCTTGCCATTTCCTCATCTACCCCTACGGCCATCTTACATTCGAGAATATTTCTTTTTTCATTCACCAGGTAGAGTCTGGCACGGTCAAATCCGATGTTTTTGGTCACCCCTTCCAAGACGAGCCTGAGAATTTCATTGACGTCGAGGGTCTCCATTAAACCCGAGTTCTCGATACAGACCGCCGCCTGATTGGCGATGGTTGCAAGCATCCCCTCCTCCGTCTTCGAAAAGGATCGAGGGTAGGAGGTATAACAATTGATCACCCCGATCACCCTGTCCTTAATACACATCGGCACACTGAGCATGGAGACCAGCCCCTCCTTTTTTGCGAGCTCTTTTTCTTTATAGAGGGGTTCTCTAAGGACATCGGGGATGGCCATGGGTTTATTATGGAGGGCCACATAACCCACCACCCCTTCACCCATTGCCAGGCTCCTCTCCTTCAAATATTCTTCACTGATGCTCTGGGTGGCTTTTATTTTTAATTTCTGATCTTTTTCATCAAGAATCCACAGCGAGCAGATCTTCGAATCCATTGCCCTGGCGGTGACCGTGACGATCAGACGGAGGACATCCTCCAGATAGTGACCGGAGGCAATGGCCTTGCTGATTTCCAGTAAGGCATTGATCTCTTTGGCATCAGGATTCATATTTTATGATCCAATCGGTTTATTCTGCCCATCCTGTCCTAAACCAATAAAAAAGGGCATCCCTTACCCCGACGCCCTTGTCCTTGATACCTCTCTGTATTTATTTATTTTTTAATATAAAAAATTGTTTTAGTCAAGCAAAGAGTTTTTATCCGGCAAGCTGTTTTTAATGGTGACCCGTTCAAACTGCGTCTCCTCCCCGTTCTCCAGTCCGAATTCGAATGACCTCCTCTACGGGTAGCAAGAATATTTTCCCGTCTCCAACCTCCCCTGTTTTAGCGGTGTGCTCTATTGCTTCAACCGCCCCAAGAACCAAAAAATCGTTGACAATCAGTTCAATCTTAACTTTTGGGATAAATTCAGTTTTATATTCAGCGCCCCGGTAGACTTCTGTATGGCCTCTCTGCCTTCCGAACCCTTTGACTTCAGAGATCGTCATACCCTGAACGCCGATCTTGGTTAAGGCATTCTTCACTTCCTCCAGCTTAAAGGGCTTTATAATCGCCTCAATCTTTTTCATCTTGCCTCCTGCAGAACGGTGAACAGTTCATTGTCTTTCGTTCTTAGTATTAAAAGGAATACCCGCTTTCCCCATGCTGACTGATATCCAAGCCATTGATCTCATGCTCTTCACTGACCCTCAATCCCATGGTCCAATCGAGAACCTTCAAGATGATCAGAGTCACCACGAATGAATAAACCCATGCAGAGACAACACTGAGTGCTTGAATCCCGAGCAGAGGAGGATTACCAAAGAAAAGGCCATCGTCCGCTGCTGAGTTAATAGCCTTTGATGCAAAGAGCCCGGTAGCCAGAGCCCCCCATGTTCCACCCACTCCATGAACACCTACAACATCGAGGGAGTCGTCGTAACCGAATTTATTCTTGAGGTTAATCGCAACATAGCAGATCACCCCTGCGGCAAGTCCAATGAGGATGGCTGAAAGAGGTCCTACAAAACCGGAGGCAGGGGTGATCGCCACCAGCCCGGCGATGGCGCCGGAGGCAGCACCGAGGGCCGTCGGATTGCCTCGATATGCCCATTCCGTCATCATCCACGAAAGGGCGGCAGTCGCCGTAGAGATATGAGTCACCACGAATGCATTGGTTGCAAGAGAGCCTGATGCCACAGCACTTCCACCGTTAAAACCAAACCACCCGAACCAGAGGAGAGCGGCACCTAAAAGGGTCATCGTCATATTATGGGGAGGCATGGGTTCTTCGCCATAGCCTTTCCTTTTTCCCACCACAAGGGTGGCAGCGAGTGCGGCAATTCCGGAACTGATGTGGACGACAAGACCTCCCGCAAAATCAAGAGCCCCTAAATTTCTGATCCAGCCTCCCACTCCCCAAACCCAGTGGGCAAGTGGATCGTAGACAAAGGTTGCCCAGAGAACGATGAAAACCAGATAACTCTTGAACTTAAACCTCTCAGCAATGGCTCCGGTGATCAAGGCAGGGGTAATCACAGCAAACATCATCTGGAAAACCATAAAGGCCTGATGGGGGATGGTCGCTGAGTAATCGGGGTAGGGTTCGAGCCCAACGCCTTTTAGCCCGATCCAGTCGAGGCTTCCAATAAGACCTCCCCAATCAGGTCCAAAGGAGAGACTGTAGCCATAGAGGACCCACTGAATGGTAATCACACCCAGGGCGATAAAGCTCTGCATGATCGTCCCAAGGACATTCTTACTCCGGACCATTCCACCATAGAAAAGGGCCAATCCCGGGGTCATCAGCATGACCAGGGCAGAAGAGATCAATATCCAGGTCGTATCTCCTGTATCCACTCTCATTTCATCCCTCCTCATATAGTAGAGTCTGACTCTTCACCATTGTCATTGCGAGCGATAGCGAAGCAATCCCTTAAAAAATGAGATTGCCATGCCCTTTGAACTCGAAATGACATGTAAAGGAATTTAATGTATTTAAATTGGCTCCGAGTTCCAGAAAACTGATCACTGCTGACTGAACACTGATTACCGGTCACTCTCTATCAGCAATCCCTGTGCCAACAGACAGTGTTGAAGAGATCAGGGATGATTGCTTAAATTAATCGTGCGGTTAGCGGATATTTCATGATTAAGTGAGATGAATAGGCCCTGTTGTTATAAAAAACTTTTTTGTTGAAGTTTAGGCAATCTGATGAAAATCAGCCAGCCTCTAAACCTCGGACTTTCGGTCCTTCTCATCT
>CAZXMB010000007.1:28668-31211 GCA_964641715.1 uncultured Syntrophaceae bacterium | reverse complement strand
AGCGATGAAACGGATCGGCATTATTGCCAAGCAAAACAAACCGGAAGCCATCACCATTGCGGGGCAATTGGTGGAGTGGCTACGGCCCAGGGCAATCGAGGTCTATATTGAAGAAGAAGTGGAGAGGTCTCTTTCTTCCTCTCTCCTGGGACCCCGGTTGAATCTCATAAAAAGGGAAGAAATCCCCAATCAGGTCGAGATGATCATCGTCCTCGGAGGAGATGGGACACTCCTCAGCGTGGCCCGTCTGGTGGGAAATTACGGAGTCCCCATCCTCGGAGTGAACCTGGGAGGGCTTGGCTTCCTGACCGAGATCACCCTGGAGGAACTCTATGGCGTTCTTGAGAAAGTGATCCGGGGAGATTTTGCCACGGATGAGAGGGTGGTGCTTCTCGCTTCTGTGGTTCGAAGAGGGGAGAGGTTGGCAGAGTTTACGGTGCTCAATGATGCGGTGATCAACAAGGGAGCACTGGCACGAATCATTGATCTCGAGACCTCAATCAATGGAGAATATTTAACCACGTTTAAGTCGGATGGCCTGATCCTTTCGACTCCCACGGGCTCGACCGCCTACAATCTTTCCGCAGGAGGTCCCATTGTCTATCCCTCCCTTCACTGCATCATCATCACCCCCATCTGTCCCCATACCCTGACCAACCGTCCGATCGTCGTCTCCGATGATGTGGAGATTAAAACGGTCCTGAAGAGCAAGCGACAGGAGGTCCTTCTGACCCTGGATGGTCAGCAGGGATTCATGCTGGAGTTCGAAGATGCGGTGGAGGTGAGAAAGTCAGGGACAAGCATCCATTTGATTAAGTCTCCCAATCGCCACTATTTCGAGGTGCTGAGAGAAAAATTAAAGTGGGGGGGACGATAATGTTGCTGGAGCTTCGGATCAGAAATTTTGCCATCATTGAGGAACTGAACCTTTCCTTTTCGAGGGGGCTCAATATCATCACCGGCGAGACAGGGGCAGGGAAATCGATTATCCTCAATGCGGTTCATCTCCTCCTGGGGGATAAAGCGGGTGAGGAGTTGATCCGGAGTTCGGAGGAGGAGGCGAGCATAGAGGCCCTTTTCGATATCTCCAGCAATCGGGAAATAAAGGACAGGATACAGGAGAAGGCCCCAAAACTCCATGGGACAGGAGAAGGGGATTCTTTCCTGGTCAGGCGGATGCTCTCCCGATCCGGGAGGGGAAAGGTCTTCCTGAATGAGAATCTTATCACCCTCGGGATGCTTTCAGAAGTGGGGGAGAAGCTTCTCAGCATCTATGGCCAGCATGAGCACCAGTCCCTCCAGCGGATGGAAACCCATATCGACATCCTGGATGAATTCGGGGGGCTGCTGGGCCTTCGGGGAGAATTCCAGGACCACTTTGAACAGCTCCTCTCTCTATCGGAGGAGGTGAAGAGGATACGGGAGGAGAAGGAGAGGGGAGCGAGGGAAAGGGAGCTGATGGCCTTCCAACTAAAGGAGATCGAGGGTTCAGGAATTCGGATTGGAGAAGAAGAGGCTTTGAAAGAGGAGAGGAGGGTTCTCAGCCATGCGAGGAGGTTGATGGACTTCACCCATACCTTTGAGGAGGTGCTCTGCGAAGGGGAGGGCTCGGCCCTCGAGAAGGTTCAATCCATCCTCCGTCAGGGGAGGGAAATGGTTGGGATCGATCCGTCCCTGATCGAAGTGATGAAAAGTCTGGAGGCCACCTCGATCCAGTTAGAGGAGGCTGCCCTTGCCCTGAGAGACTATTCGAGGCGAATTGAAATCAATCCAGTGCGGCTGGAGGAGGTCGAAAATAGATTAGAAGCGATAGACCATTTAAAAAGGAAATATGGCTCCACCATAGAGGAGGTCCTTCTTTTTAAGGAGAAGGTTGCTCAGGCGCTGAGGTCTTTCACCTCAGGTGAAGAGAGGCTTTCCCAGCTTGAAGGTATTTTAGGCTCTCTCCGGGGAGAAACGGTTGCCCTGGCCCAAAAACTTTCCTGGGAGAGAAAGCGGGTGGCTGCGGAGTTAAAAAAGTCGGTTGAGAGGGAGCTCAGCTCCCTGGGAATGAAAAAGACCACTTTCGAGGTGAAGGTGGAGGAACAGCCTCTTTCTCCCAAAGGGATGGAACGGGTCGAATTTCTCCTCTCCCCGAATGTGGGCGAGGAGGTGAAACCCCTTGCCAGGATTGCCTCCGGGGGTGAACTCTCAAGAATGATGTTAGCCATGAAGAAGATTCTGGCAAAGGTGGGGGGAAGACAGGTCCTCATCTTCGATGAGGTCGATTCCGGGATTGGTGGAGCCATTGCAGAAGTGGTGGGAAGGAAATTGAAGGAACTTTCAAAACATCATCAGGTCCTCTGTGTAACCCACCTTCCCCAGATTGCCAGTTTTGCGGATACCCACCACAGTGTGAGAAAAGAGGTGAGGCAGGGCCGAACGATCACGGTGGTGGACCGATTGGAGAGAGAGGCGATTATTGATGAAATTGCCAGAATGCTCGGAGGGATGAAGGTAACGGAAAAAACACGAGCTCATGCCAGAGAGATGATTGAGAATGC
>CAZXMB010000007.1:0-28568 GCA_964641715.1 uncultured Syntrophaceae bacterium | reverse complement strand
GGATGAAGGTAACGGAAAAAACACGAGCTCATGCCAGAGAGATGATTGAGAATGCACGAAAAACGTAATTTCGAAGCATAAAATCCGAAATTCGAAACAATATCGAATGACCAAAATAGAAAATTCAAAACAAACAATCAATAAACTTTAGATCATTGGGGTAATGCCTAACTGAAGCGGGGAGGAAATGGGTAGGGTCCCGATTTAATCGGGGCCTTTCTAAAGGGTGACTGAAGTCGCCCCTACCCCGATTGAGTGAGGCATTACTCATTGGGAAATTGGAATTTCGTATTTGTTTCGGATTGATCCCTTCGGGAGGCTTTGTCCGATATTCGAATTTCGGATTTAACAAGGGAGTGGTTAGATGATCCGAAAAGCGAAACTGAAAGATGTGAAGGAGATACAGCGGTTGATTAGACTCTATTCGACACGGGGGGATATTCTCCCGCGGTCCCTCAGCGAGCTTTATGATCATCTTCGAGATTTTTTCATCTTTATCCGTAATCGAAAAGTGGTCGGGATCTGTGCCCTTCACATCTGCTGGGAGGACTTGGGAGAGATCCGGTCCCTGGCCGTTGAGGAGGATGCCCGGAGAAAAGGAATTGGGGCAAGGTTGGTGAAGGCCTGTCTGGATGAAGCGAAAAGTTTGGGGGTGAAGAGGGTCTTTGCCCTCACCTATCAACCCGAATTTTTTAATGAGCTGGGTTTTAAGGAAGTGGATAAGACAGCCCTTCCTCACAAGATCTGGACCGACTGTTTGAAATGTGTCAAATTCCCTGATTGCGATGAGGTCGCAATGGTCAGGGAGATCGATTAATCCAACCCGGGATGCGGAATACGGGATAAAGATATTCTGATACAGGAAGCCTGGTTCAATTGACTTTTAAGGATGTTTGATGTTAAAAATTTTTTTATCCGATGGTGCCCCTTATGATCCAATCCACTCTCTCCGGAAGACCCACCGTTGCAGAAATCGATTTGAGTGCTCTCGCCTTTAATTATCGCCAACTCAGAAAAAGAATTCCGAAGGGTGTCAGGATGCTGGCCGCGGTGAAAGCAGATGCCTATGGCCATGGGGCCCTTCCCATCTCCCTTCAACTGGAGAGATTGGGGGTGGACTATCTTGGCGTTGCAATTTCGGAGGAGGGGGTGGAACTGAGGCGGGGAGGAGTGAAGATTCCCATCCTCATCCTCGGTGGAATTTATGAAAAAGAGTCGGAACAGGTCTTGAGATACCGGCTCACTCCGGTGGTCTTTGAAAAAGAGTCCTTAAAAAGAATATCGAAGGAGGCAGAGAGACGAAAAAGAAAGGTGAGAGTCCATTTAAAGGTGGACACGGGCATGGGAAGACTGGGAGTCCCCATGGGGCTCTTGCCCGATTTTTTAAAAGAGCTGAAGAACCATCCCCGGATCGAGATAGAGGGAGTGCTCTCACACTTTTCCATGGCAGACGGAGAGGAGACTTATACCGCAGAACAATGGAAGAAGTTTCAGGAAGCGAGAGCGATGATCAAGGAGAGGGGGATAACGGATCAATATTTTCATATGGCCAGCAGTGCCACACTTACCGCCTTTCCTTCCTATTCGGGGAATCTGGTCAGGCCGGGGATCATGCTCTACGGCTCGTATCCCTCTCTGAGATTCCAGAGCATCATTGAGCTCAAGCCGGTCATGACGCTCAAGACCCGTATCCATTTTCTAAAGTCCGTTCCAGCCGGGACAAGGATCAGTTATGGCGGGACGTTTATCACAGAGCGGGAAAGCCTCATCGCAACCCTTCCCATCGGATATGCGGACGGCTATAGCCGCCAACTCTCCAACCGGGGTGAGGTCTTGGTCAGGGGGAGGAGGGCTCCTGTAGTGGGAAGGGTCTGTATGGATTTTACCATGGCGGATGTGACCGATATCCCGAAGGTATCCGTTGGAGATGAAGTGATATTAATCGGGAAGCAGGGCCGGGAGCGGGTGACCGCTGATGAGATCGCAGCGAAGATCGGCTCTATTCCTTACGAAGTCCTCTGTTTAATCGGAAAGAGGGTCCCGAGAATTTATAAAAGTCCACCTGAAGGAGATTTTGATGAACGGTAAGAGAATTGGAATACTGGGAACGGGTTCCTTTCTCCCGGAGAGGGTTCTTACCAATTTCGACCTGGAGAAGGTCTTAAATACCAGCGATGAGTGGATCTATAAGAGAACAGGGATCAAGGAGCGGAGGATTGCCGCTCCCCATATCAATGCCTCAGACCTTGCAAAAGAAGCCTCCCTGCGGGCAATGGAGATGGCAGGGATCTCGAAAGAGGAGTTGAATCTCATTGTGATGACCACAATGACCCCTGATACAGCTTGCCCTTCGGGAGCAAACTGGCTGGAAGCAAAGTTAGGAGCCGAAGGAGCGGTTTCCTTTGATGTGACAGCCGCCTGTTGCGGCTTCGTCTTCGGTCTCTCGGTGGCTGAGGCCTATCTGAGAGCAGGAGTTTATAAAACCGTTCTGGTCGCCTCAGTTGAGATCATGAGCCGCACCCTCGACTGGACGGACCGGGAAAGCTGTATCCTCTGGGGAGATGGGGCAGGGGTGGCCATTCTTCGGGGCTACGATTCCGCTTCAGGCGGGGAACCCCTTAAACATCAGGGGAAGGAGGTCCCCGAACTCCTGTCCGTTCACATTCATACGGATGGGGCCAATGGAGATAATCTTCTTCTTCCAGGGGGAGGGTCAAAGACCACCCCCATCAGCTATGAGAGTGTGGATAAAAAACTCCATACACTGAAGATGATCAGGGCCAGCGAATCGGTCCGGGTTGCCGTGAAACGATTTGCAGAGGCTGCGGAGGAGGCAGCCTCATCGAACGGTATCTCTCTGAATGATGTGAAATGGATCATCCCCCATCAGGCCAATCTCCGGATTCTTCAGCAGATGGCCAAGCGCCTCAATGTCCCTTTTGAAAAGGTTTATCTTACCATTGAGAAGTATGGGAACATCTCTTCAGCCACCATCCCGATTGCCCTGGATGAGGCTGTTCGAAACGGGTCCATCAAAAAGGGGGATTATATCATCCTCACCGGATTCGGTGGCGGGCTGACCTGGGCCAGCAGTCTGATCCGATGGTAATTTGGAACAAAGGTATAAAAGGTAAGGGCAAAGAGGCCGGTTTCATTTAGAGACAATGAACGTTAAACGATGAACGATGAACAGTGTATCATTAAGATATGGAAAATGTTGACAAGGTCATTGATCAAGCCCTGACGATTCTCAGAAAGAAGCCTGTGGATGGCTATGAGGTTTACCTTGAGGAATCCTCCCATTTTGAGGTGGAATCAAAAAACGCGAAAGTGGATACCCTTGAGGCTTCCCGGTCCTGGGGCCTCGCCATTAGGGTTTTAAAAAGTGAGAGGATCGGTTTTTCATACACCACCTCTCCTATTCTCTCCCCGACTGAACTTGAAGAAAAGGTTCAAGATGCCATTGCCAGTGCTGAGGTCACCTCCCCCGATCCCTGTTTTGACTTTGCCCCTGTTCTTGGAGATCTTCCTCAGAACCTCCCCATTTTTGATGGATCGCTGGAGAGGGTCACCGAAGGGGAGAAGATTGGGAAGGCGAAATTACTGGAAGAGGTGACTCGATCCGTAGATCCTGATAGAGTCAAAAAGGTGAGGAAGGCTTCCTATCAAGAAGAGATCTCACACATCACGCTCATCAATTCGAATGGACTTTATTTTTCATACGACACGACCCTGACCTCCATCAACGTAATGGCCGTGGCAGAGAGATCGGGAGAGTCCGAGGTAGGGTGGGATTTTGACTCCAGCCATTTTTTCAGTGACCTTGACGTAAGAAGAGTGGGAGAGGCGGCTGGAAGAAAGGCGCTGGAAAGACTGGGTGGAAGGAGGATATCTTCCGGAACCTTTCCGGTCATCCTCGATCGTTATGTGGCCTCGGAATTTTTATCCCTCCTCGCCCATTCTTTCTCCGCCGAGCAGGTTCTAAAAGGGAAATCTCCATTGATGGGGAAAAGGGGCGAGCGATTCTTTTCCCCTCTCCTCTCCATTCTCGATGACGGTCTTTTCCCAAAAGGGGTATCCACCCTTCCCATTGATGGAGAAGGGATGCCCAGTCAAAGGACTCCACTGGTTGTTGAGGGAGAGGTGTCAGGGTACCTTTATGATCGATTTTGGGCAAACCGGGAGAACCTCTTGTCGAAAGAAGCCCGCACGGAATCAACGGGAAACAGCAGGCGCTTGGGTATCAAATTTCCTCCGGGATTGGGGACTTCAAATTTCTTCATCACGCCCGGAAAGGCAACCTTTCAATCATTATTAAAAGAGGTTCAAAAGGGATTGGTCGTGGAGGAGGTGATGGGTGTCCATACGGTAGATCCCATCTCAGGAGACTTTTCCTTGGGCTGTTCGGGTCAATGGGTCGAGGGTGGAGAAAAAGTTCATCCAGTTAAAGGGATTGCCATTGCCGGGAATCTCTTTCAGCTCTTTAAAAGGGTGAAAGGGATAGGTGAGGACCTCAGATTTTTTGGTAAGATCGGGTCGCCGAGCTTATTAATAGAGAGCTTAGAAATTAGTGGAAATTAAAAAGGATTTATAAATCAATTTAAAGTAAAATATTATATTTAAGTATTAAAAATATGAAATATAGCTAATTTATAATTGATCTAAAAATATGATTTTTTAAAGAAAATTCGTAAGTTTTAAGGCAAAAAAAGACTTGACAGAAGAGATAAAAGTTTGGTATTTAAAAACCCTTATTTAAAGCTTTTCCATACCCTGCCAGGGGTGAACGAGGAGGGGTCTTTTGGATAAAGAATATATCAATATCCTTATTTTCGGTCACAAAACTTCCAAAACAAGGCACCTTAAGATTCGAAAGAAGACCTTTAAGATTATCCTTTATCTTTCAGGCTTTGCTCTCCTCTCGGCGACTTTCTTCTTTTGTGACTATATCCAGGTAAAGAAGAAAGCCTTTGAAGTATCACGGTTACAGAAGGAGACGCAGACCCAAAAATCACAGCTCCATTTCTTCTCATCAAAGATAGAGGATTTGGAGAAACAGATCTCAAAGTTGAAGGAATTCGACAGGAGGATCAGAATCATCGCTAATCTTGAAAAGGGTCAGGAGACCACTCCATTTATGGGAATGGGTGGTCCTTCTCCTTCGGATATCCGAGACCAATTAAGAGGGGAGAAGGATGAAAAGGGACTGGTTCGTCAAATGAAAGGGGATATTGAACGACTCGAGTCGGAGGCAACTTCCCGTGAGGCGAGCCTTGCTGAACTCGAGACACTTCTTCAGACAAAGAAGGACATGCTGGCTCAAACCCCGTCGATCTGGCCAGTCTTGGGATGGGTGACATCAGGTTTTGGATTTCGGACGAATCCATTCACAGGGTTGAACCAGATGCACGAAGGAATCGACATCTCGAATCGGGCAGGGACTGTGATTATAGCCCCTGCGGATGGGTTCGTTTCTGATATCGGCAGTGATGTGGCCCATGGGCGGCTACTGGTGATCTCTCACGGATTTGGGATGACGACCCGTTACAGCCATCTCAATAAGGTTTTGGTTAAAGTGGGGCAGAAGGTGAGGAGGGGAGACAGGGTTGCCGAGGTGGGGACCAGTGGAAAGACGACAGGGCCTCACCTCCACTATGAGGTCAGGCTCCACGGGATACCGGTCAATCCAATAAGATATATTCTGAACTGATGAACGGTTCCCTAGGTATTAGATGAAGGCCCGGTTGAGAAACCCTTAATCGGGCCTTTTATTTTGTAAGTTGAAACCGATTCTCATCCGTTATATAATTTTTGGTAATTAAAAAACTTTCAGGAGACAAGAATCCAATGCTTGGTTCGTTATTAAAGAAGATCGTTGGAAGCAAGAACGAGAGGGAACTTAAAAGAATTCAACCGATCGTCCAGAAAATCAATGGATTGGAGTCAAAAATCCAACCCCTCAGCGATGACCAGCTCAGGGCAAAGACCGGTGAATTCAAGGAACGATTGGAACAGGGAGAGACATTGGATGAGATTCTCCCAGAGGCCTTTGCCGTGGTCAGGGAGGCAGGGAAGAGGACGCTCGGGGAGAGGCATTATGATGTCCAGTTGATCGGTGGCATTGTCCTCCATGAAGGCAAGATTGCTGAAATGGCCACCGGAGAAGGGAAAACCCTGGTAGCGACTTTGCCCGCCTATCTCAATGCCCTTTCCGGGAAAGGGGTCCATATCGTCACGGTCAATGACTATCTGGCCAAAAGGGATAGGGATTGGATGGGAGAGATCTACCGATTTCTCGGCCTTTCAGTTGGGGTGATCGTCCATGAGTTAAATGATCAGGAACGAAAGGCGGCCTACCGCTGTGATATCACCTACGGGACAAATAACGAATTCGGGTTTGATTACCTGCGGGACAATATGAAATTTTCTATTGAGGATTATGTCCAGAGGGAACTGAACTATGCGATCGTGGATGAGGTGGATAGCATCCTGATTGATGAAGCCCGAACCCCTCTCATCATCTCCGGTCCTACTGAGGAATCCACAGATAAATACTACAAGATCAATCGTATCATCCCTTCCCTGAAGGAGGGAAAGGATTATCAGGTGGAGGAGAAGAGCCATACAGCCTTTTTGACAGAGGAGGGAGTGGCCCATGTGGAGAAGTTGATCCATACGGAGAATCTTTACGATCCCAGAAATATCGAGACCCTCCATCATGTCAACCAGGCCTTGCGGGCCCATACCCTTTTTAAAAGGGATGTGGACTATGTCGTGAAGGAAGGGCAGGTGATCATTGTTGATGAATTTACCGGCAGACTCATGCCGGGGAGAAGATGGAGCGATGGGCTTCATCAGGCGGTGGAGGCCAAGGAGAATGTGAAGATCGAAAATGAGAATCAGACGCTGGCCACCATCACCTTTCAGAATTATTTTCGGATGTTCAAAAAATTGGCAGGAATGACCGGAACCGCGGACACCGAGGCCGCAGAGTTTCGAAAAATTTACAATCTGGATGTGATGGTGATCCCTACCAATATGCCCTTAATCCGGACCAATCATCCCGATGTCATCTACAAAACGGAGAACGAGAAGTTTCGCGCGGTCGTCAGGGAGATCGAAGAACTCCATCAGATGGGCCGCCCGGTTCTCGTGGGGACCATCTCCATCGAGAAATCGGAGCGATTGAGTCTGATGCTCAAGAAGCGGGGGATCCCGCACAATGTCCTCAATGCAAAGCATCATGAACAGGAGGCTGAGATCATTGCCCAGGCAGGAAGGGCAGGGGCGGTCACCATCTCAACCAATATGGCCGGAAGGGGGACGGATATCCTTCTCGGGGGAAATCCCAAATTCCTGGCACGGACCTTTGTCGAAGACCCATCCGATGAGGAGGTGAAGAAGAAGGCTTATGAAAAGGCCCTCGGAATTGTCCGGAAAGAGAAGGAGAAGGTGGTCGAACCGGGTGGCCTCCATGTCTTAGGAACAGAAAGGCATGAGGCCAGGCGCATCGATAACCAGTTAAGGGGGAGGTCCGGAAGACAGGGTGACCCCGGTTCTTCCCGATTCTACCTCTCCCTGGAGGATGACCTGCTGAGGATTTTTGGTTCGGAGAGGATCTCCAACATCATGGGTCGTCTGGGGATCGAGGAGGATCAGCCCATTGAACATCGCCTGGTCAGCAAGGCGATCGAGAATGCCCAGAGAAGGGTGGAGGCTCATAATTTTGAGATCCGGAAACATCTTCTGGAATACGATAATGTGATGAATCAGCAGAGAGAGGTCATCTATTCTCAGAGAAGAGAGGTGCTGGGAGGTGAGGACCTCAAAGAATCGGTCCTGGAAATGGTTGAGGAACAGACGGAGGGAATGATTGACCTCTATACCGATGAAAAGAAAGACCCGGCGGACTGGGACTGGAAAGGGCTTCAGGATGCGATTTACCAGCAGTTCTCCTTTCGGTGGGCTCCCCCTTCGTTGGAAGAAAATGGTTTGAATCAAGCACGGCTGAAAGAAATGATCTTTGAGGATGCCAGGAAGGTCTACCTGAAGAAAGAGGAGGAGTCCGGAGAGACCACTCTCCGATACCTGGAGAAGGTCTTGATGCTTCAGTCCATTGACTACCACTGGAAAGACCACCTCCTCGCCATCGATCAGTTAAAGGAGGGGATTGGTCTGAGGGGGTATGGCCAGAAAGACCCTCTCATTGAATACCAGAAAGAGGCCTATCAGATGTTCCTCGAGATGTTAGACAGGATTAAAGGTGATACAATCCAGAAACTCTTCGCCATCCAGATTGCCAGGGAAGAAGAGGCAAGAGAGATGAAGATGGAACGGAAGCAGGTCTTCGTCATGAGCCGGGGAGCAGAGGCCTCACAGAGGAGCGGCGGAAAGACCGAGGAGGGGAAAGGGGTGACGGTGCGGCGGGAAGGAAAGAAGGTGGGCAGAAATGATCCCTGTCCCTGCGGAAGCGGTAAGAAATATAAGAAGTGCTGTCTGTTGAAGGAGGAGGCAAGGGCCTAAATCGAAAATTCGAAGCACGAATTTCGAAGCACGAAACAATTTCAAAATAAGAATTCTAAATGTTCAAAACTCTTTTTGAATTTTCGTCATTTGATATTTGAGTTTGTTTCGGATTTCGATATTCGAATTTCGGATTTGCCCGGAGGAAACTTAAGATATTCCATTGCTGAATTTACCTCCTTAGAGGAATTAGAGTGAGAGCCTCAAATTTTAAAGTAAAGGGATTTCTCTTTTCCGGGATTTCAGCAGGAATCAAGAAGGATGGAAAGAAAGATCTTGGGTTAATCTATTCGGAAGTCCCTGCCCGGGTGGCCGGGCTCTTCACCACGAATAAGGTGAAAGCTGCACCTGTGCAATTGGATATGGAGCGAATGAAAAGAAGTCTGTGCCAAGCGATCCTTGTGAACAGCGGCAATGCCAATGCCTGCACAGGGAGTCAAGGGTTGAGAGATGCCAAAAGGGTTTCGTCGTGGGTTGCGAAGCAGCTGGGAATCAATGAGCAGTTGGTCTTTCCTTCCTCCACCGGAGTGATCGGAAGCCAACTTCCTTTAAATAAGATTGAGAAAAGAATTCCTGAATTGATAAAAAATCTTTCACAGGAAGGGTGGATGAATACTGTCGAAGCGATGATGACCACCGATACCTTTCCAAAAGTTGAAGTGGCAACCTGTCTCATTAAAGGGAAACGGGTGAAGTTGTGCGGGATGGTCAAGGGTGCCGGTATGATCCGTCCCAATCTGGCCACGATGCTCTCCTTTCTGGTAACTGATGCAAACATCAAAGCTTCACTCCTGCAACAAATGCTCGAAAGGTCAGCCGAGGTTTCCTATAACCGAATCACGATTGATGGCGAGACCAGCACCAATGACACGGTTTTGCTTTTGGCCAATGGAAAGGCAGGTCATCCAAGTCTAAATCGAATGGATCGGGACGGAAAAGCCTTTCAATCCATGCTTTTAAAGGTTTGTCAGAATTTAGCCAAGAGCTTAGTTCAGGATGGAGAAGGCGCAACCAAATTCATTGAAATTCTGATTCAGGGGGCAAGGAACAAAGAAGATGCAAAACGAGCCGCCTATGCGATTGCTCATTCTCCACTGGTGAAAACGGCTTTCTTCGGAGAAGATGCCAACTGGGGAAGAATTCTTTGTGCCTTGGGCCATTCCAATGCCCAGGTCAATCCAAATCGGGTCGATGTTTTTTTTGATAAGGCTCCGATCGTAAAAAACGGGATGGGAGTCAGTCCCAGATTAGAGGGGAAAGCCGCAGAGGTCATCAAAAAGAAGTCCTTTAAGGTAACCATTGATCTCCGTCAGGGGGAACATCAATTTTCAGTTCTCACAACAGATCTCTCCATTGATTATGTCAAGATCAATGCCTCCTACCGGTCTTAACTGACAGTTCATTACTTTAAATTCTCGATTCTAAACTTTTAATTCCTCAATTTTTCTAATTTCACAGTCCAATCACGGCTATTGCTCCACGGTTCAGATAATTGTCAATTCATTGCTTTTTTGGTATAGTGGGGCAAAATCCGGTGGGGGGATTTAAATCATGAAAAATATTGGGATCGAATTTGAGCCTATTCTCAAGAAGAATGGGCTTTTTTATTTTGAAATCACAATTTGTGATTTCAAAATAGCTTACTTTCGTATTTAAGGTCATAGATTGTGACCTTATTGCGTAAGCAGATGAGGTAAAGAGGGGGACAAGTAAGAAGGCCATCATTCCAATTGGGCAGATCGAACAGCGAATCCTTTTGATTCGTGGGCAGAGAGTCATGTTGGATGCTGACCTTGCAATGCTCTATGGTGTGCCAACCCGTGTTATTAACCAAGCGGTGAGACGAAATATGAAGCGTTTCCCTCAAGACTTTATGTTTAAGCTTTCCCAACCTGAAAAGGATCAGGTGATCACAATTTGTGATCACCTCAAAAATCTCAAATATGCCAAAGCCCCGCCCAATGCATCCACCGAACATGGGGCAATTATGGCGGCCAGCGTTCTAAATACAGAAAAGGCGATTCAAATCAGCGTATTCGTGGTACGGGCCTTTGTCAAGCTTCGGGAAATGTTGTCGACACATAAGGAATTAGCTCACAAGCTGGCTGAGTTGGAGAGGAAACTCCAAAACCATGATGAATCAATACGATCCCTGGTGGTTGCTATCCGACAATTGATGGCAACGCCGGAATCCAAAAAGCGTCCAATTGGATTCTTGGTAGAGGAACCTAAGGTTCCTTATATCACGAAAAGGAAAAGTTAGGTGTTACGCTAAACACTTTACACTTAACCCCTTACGGTTCACACTTTACGATAAAAAGAACTGGACACGAAACACGGACACACCTGCCTGCCGGTAGGCAGGGGCACGTTTTTAATGTTTAACACTTTAATCTATACGATTCACGAACCACGCCTGCCCGCTGAAACTTAAGTGTAGGTGGGAGTCACGATTCACGTTCTTAATAGGAGTAGGTTGAAAGGTGAGGGTGGATGGGAAAAGTGTTGAAAACTGTACCTAAAAGAGGTACAATCGTACCCATGATGAGTACAATCTCTGAAACCGACAACTTATCCAAGACCCTGTTTAGTAAGACCCGTCGGGCGGTTCTCTCTTTACTTTATAGCCATGTGGACGATGCTTTCTATCTGCGCCAAATCGCTCGTGCCGCCGGAGTTGGACTGGGGGCAGTGCAGAGAGAATTAAAGCAGCTTTCAGACGCTGGAATCATTCAGCGCATCGTCCGTGGTCATCAGGTCTATTACCAGGCGAATCCTAAATGTCCTGTATTTCAAGAACTGAAAACCTTAATCGTCAAGACGGTTGGAGTGGGTGCTGTACTGCAAGCTGCCTTGGCCCCTCTGGCTGACCGCATCAATGTGGCCTTTATCTATGGATCCATTGCGCGCAGTTCGGAAGGCCAAAATAGCGATGTTGATGTCATGGTCGTGGGCAAGGTAACCTTTGCTGAAATTGTCTCATCCCTCAGAGAGGCTCAAAAAACAATTGCCCGTGAGATCAACCCAACCGTTTATCCTCCTGCGGAGTTCCGATCAAAAGTGGCAATAGGGCACCATTTCCTCAACACTGTCTTAAGAGAACCAATGTTTTTCCTCGTCGGGAACAAACGTGAGCTTGCAAGATTGGCTAAAAAACCGCTGGCTCATTGAGCACCAAACGAGTCGCCAAGAGATTATAGATTTGCTAAGCATGGCAGATCGTGACTTGGCCCAATGCCAAACGCCCAATCTCAGTCCGGACTGACGACTCAATATCGCTTACAACGCGGCGTTGCAAATGGCAACGGCAGCCCTGGCTGCCGCTGGTTATCGAGCTGTGAGGGAAGCTCATCACTACCGAGTAATTCAATCGCTTGCTTATACCATTAAGGCCAATGAAAGCCTCATTGCTCAACTGGATAAATTCCTAAAGAAAAGGAATATTGGCAGCTACGAACGGGCGGGTGTGGTATCTGAACAAGAGGTAAAGGAAATGGTTACATTGGCCAAAGACCTAAAGGATGAGGTCATCGTCTGGCTTAAGAAAAACCATCCGGAGCTTTTATAAAGACGCGGAGGGGCTTTTTGTTTTCTGATATTTAACACCTTACGTTTTACTTGCCTGCAGAAGCCTATTGGCGTAGGCGGGCGCTTAACACTTCACGGCATTAATAGAATGGATTGAAAGATGAGGGGGATAAGATTTCTGGAAGGGAAAATGAGTGAAAGAATTCGACTACTTCCTAAGATTATTTTATTAGGGGGGCGAATTTGGGTTGATTCTATTTATCTGTCAATGTATAATATTGACAGTAAAAAAGATTCATCTGGCTAATATGGAAAAAATGATCGCATATTTCAAGAAACATGGAGGATATGCCTTGATGAAAGAACTCAAGGCCGCCTCCTTTCAGACACGGGATATTGCCCGCCTCCTGAAAGAGGGGAGAATTATCAAGGTTAAGCCAGGAATTTATCGGCTTGCAAATATCGGAGCGGGCGTGCTTCCCCTTCTAAGGGGAAAGGGGGTTGGGAGTACGGTTAGTCAGGGGATTATTGATGTATGTAAAGCACTCCCCAATGGGGTGATCTGCCTTGCCTCGGCTCTTGCCTTTTATGATCTTGCTACATTTAATCCATCGGAGATCTATGTTGCCATTCCAAATGCAGCAAAGGTTCCTAAGATTGATTTTCCGCCGCTGAGGGTTTTCTATTTTAGAGAAAGATTTTATAGGCCTGGGATTGAAAAGATCGAAGTGCCAAACTGCACCATAAAGATTTACAACAAAGAGAAAAGTATCTGCGATATGTTTCGTTACCGTAACAAATATGGAGAAGACCTTGCCCTTGAGGGCCTTAAAAACTATCTCTCCCGCAAGGAGGCAAATATCAATAAGCTCAGAAAATATGCTGAAATTTGCCAGGTGAAAACAGTCATGATGCCCTACTTGAAAGCCCTTGTTAAACAATGAAAGAAGGATCATGAAGAAAAAGGAAATAAAGAATTTAGGTGCATCTATCAGGGCAAGGCTTACGGATATTGCAAGAGAAACAAAAAGAGATTTTGATGCCATTCTTCTCCAATATTTTCAGGAAAGGTTCCTCTACCGACTTTCTATCTCACCTTATCGTTCGGTTTTTATCTTGAAAGGCGCCTTGTTATTTCTCGTCTATGACATGCCATTTCTCCGGCCGACGAAAGATGTTGATTTTCTGGTTAGAGCCAAATCGAAGAATATCGCGACCATAAAAGGCATGATTCAGGATATCGCCAGAATGGATGTGCAAGACGGAGTTAGATTCCTCCCTGAGAGTGTCAGCCTCGAAAGTGTCATGGAAGATGCCGATTACGAGGGTATAAGAGTTAAAATCCAGGGATCTTTGGATAAAGCGAGAAAGATGCTCCAAGTTGATATTGCATTTGGGGATGTATTGGTAGCAGGGCCAGTTGAAATGGAATTTCCTTTATTGCTTGATGACCAGCCTGTTCCTCGTTTGAAGGTTTACTCCAATGAATCAGCCATTGCGGAGAAATTTCAATCTCTCGTAAAATTGAACATCTTAACCAGCCGGATGAAGGATATCTATGATATCCTGTTTCTTGCATCACACCAGCCTTTTCAAAGACCTCCCCTCCGCACTGCCATGGTAAAGACTTTTGATAGAAGAGGAACCCCAATGGATGATAGAAAATCCATTTTCTCCAAGGAGTTTAAATTTTCAAAAGAGAAACAAGCGCAATGGGCAGCATTTTTAAAGAGAAGTAATCTCGAATCTTATAAGACTTTTGCTAAAGCGGTCGATCAACTGGAGCTCTTTCTTGAACCGGTTTGTTCTGGAGGATCAGTTTCATCAGGAAACCAGTTAAGTTGGAACCCGAAAAACTGGTTGTGGCAATAACAAAAAAGAAGTTAAGATGGACATGCAATTAGGAAATAGACACGCCTGCCCCGATATGTCGGGGGACACGAATCACGGACACGGTTTTAATTAAAAAAGGTTGAAAGGTGAGGGTGGATGAGATTTCTGAAAGGAAAAAATAAGTGAAAAAATTCAATTACGTCCCCCGGCCTCCGCGGACTCCTTTGGTACGTTAAGGTATCACAAATTGTGATACCTGTTTTGGATTCCGAATTTTTTGTCGCTATACTGCATGAGGTCTCAATAAGAGGGGATGGGGGTTTTGTTTTGAGTGATATGGATGAACTAAATTGCCAATAGTCGGAAAGGCATCTTGAGGTCACAATTTGTGACCTCAAGATTAAGCGGCCAGCTGGCCTTATATGGGGTCATTAGGATGGACAAAGGCGTAGCCATATTTTCTGCTGAACGCATAGAACAATCAATACTGTGGATTCGTTACCATAGGGTAATGCTTGATGCCGACTTAGCTGCACTTTATGGCGTAGAAACAAAACAGCTGATTCAGGCTGTAAAAAGAAATATCTTCCGCTTCCCATCAGATTTTATGTTCCAGCTAAACGAGGAGGAGTTTGAGAATTTGAGGTACCATTTTGGCACCTCAAGTCAGTGGGGAGGACGTCGGTACCCACCCTATGCCTTTACAGAGCAAGGGGTGGCCATGCTGTCCAGCATTCTTAAAAGCAAACGAGCCGTTCAGGTTAATATTGAGATCATGCGTGCTTTTGTCAGACTTAGGCAGATGCTTGCTTCGAACAAAGAGCTTGCTAAAAGGCTCGATGAGCTTGAAAAGAAATACGATGCTCAATTCAAAGTTGTTTTTGATGCTATTAGGGGATTGATGAAGCCACCGGAATCCAAAAGGCGCCCAATTGGATTCCTCGTTGAGGAACCTAAGGTTCCTTATATCAGAAAAAAGAAGAAGAAAAGTTAGGTGTTACGCTTAACGCTTTACGCTTAACGGCATTAACAGGATGGATTGAAAGGTGAGGGTGGATGAGGGGTCTAAGGAATAAAATAATTGGAAGAATTTAACAAACCCCAGTGTGTTGAAGGAGAAATAAAATGCCTCGTATCTTCGACAACATAGAACAAACACTACTTCCTGCATTACAACAAACCCTTGAAGTTTCAGATCGTGCTGATTTCTGTGTAGGTTATTTTAATCTTCGAGGTTGGAAACAAATAGACTCATACATTGAGCGGTGGGGTGGTGGCAGTGGCAATTGTTGCCGTCTTCTTGTCGGAATGCAGCACCTACCGCAGGAAGAGTTACGTACAGCGTTGAGTCTCATCAAAGGCGACTTCGCTATGGACAACCAAACCGTCTTACGTCTTAAGAAGAAATTAGCTGAAGAATTTCGGGACCAATTGACCATAGGGATTCCCACTAATGAAGATGAATTGGGATTGCGTCGACTGGCTGCTCAGATCAAAGTCAAAAAGGTTATCGTTAAATTATTTCTACGTCACCCACTACATGCAAAACTTTATTTGCTCTTCCGTCAAGATCCCATCAACCCAACCATAGGTTATCTCGGCAGTAGCAACCTGACATTGGCAGGCCTTAAACAGCAAGGTGAGCTGAACGTAGATGTCCTCGATCATGATGCCTGCCAGAAGCTGGCAAATTGGTTTGAAGACCGTTGGAATGACAGATGGTGCGTTGATATATCAGACGAACTGGTGAGCATTGTTCAGGAAAGCTGGGCCCGAGAAGACCCGATTCCTCCGTACTTTATTTATGTGAAGATGGCATATCACCTTTCCCAGGAGGCCCGGGCAGGCCTATCTGAATTTCGTATTCCCAAAGACTTTGGAAATAAGCTTTGGGAGTTTCAGACTGCGGCGGTAAAAATTGCGGCGCATCATCTCAATAAACGTGATGGTGTGCTTATAGGGGATGTAGTTGGGCTGGGTAAAACCCTAATGGCCACCGCCTTAGCCCGCATTTTTGAAGATGATCAGGGACTTGAAACTTTAATCTTATGTCCTAAAAATTTGGTGAAAATGTGGGAAGACTACCATGCCCAGTACCGCATGCGCGCCAAGGTACTTTCGATAAGTCAGGTCATTAATCAATTACCTAATCTAAGACGATATCGCTTAATGATTATTGATGAAAGCCAAAATCTTCGAAATAGAGAAGGAAAGCGTTACCGTATCATTCAAGATTACATTGAGAAAAACGAGTGTAAGGTGATCATGCTCTCCGCAACTCCATATAACAAAACTTACCTCGACCTTTCCGGCCAACTGCGTCTTTTCGTTCCTGAAGATAAGGATTTAGGAATCAGGCCAGAACAAAAGCTCAGGGAGTTAGGAGAAACTGAGTTTATTCGCCGGCATCAGTGCCCTGTTCGTTCGCTCTCTGCTTTTGAAAAGAGCGAATATGCGGATGACTGGCGCGAATTGATGCGGCTTTATCTAGTCCGTCGAACACGAAGCTTCATCATGGACAATTATGCAGAAACTGATCCAACTAACGGTCGTAAGTACCTCACCTATGAAGACGGCAGACGCTCTTATTTCCCTACCCGTAAACCAAGAACGGTGAAGTTCAAGATCGATGACGCCGATCCTGAGGACCAATATGCTCAGCTCTACGCAACGGATGTGGTGAACACAATTAACCATCTCAACTTGCCTAGGTATGGATTGGGGAATTATGTCGCCCCTACTCCCCATGAACCGCCAACCCAATCCGAAGCAAAACAATTGCAGGACCTGTCTCGAGCAGGAAAGCGCCTGATGGGTTTCTGCCGTACGAACCTCTTCAAAAGGTTAGAGAGCAGCGGCCAATCCTTCATTCAGTCAGTTGAACGGCATATCTTACGTAATTATGTCTTCCTCCATGCGATCGAAAACAGTGAACCATTGCCTATAGGTACGCAAGGTGCAGAACTTTTGGATGCCCGTATAAACGATGGAGATGAGGATTTGGGCCTATTGGAGGAACTATTTGGCAATGAAGACACAAATGAAGAAGGTAAGGTTTCGAAACCTACTGCTCTCCGGAATGAAAATGATTTCAATCGCCGGGCTGCTGAAGTTTATGCTGAGTATGTCAGTAGGCTGAAGAGAAGATTCAAATGGTTACGTCCTACTCTGTTTGATCACGTGTTAGAAAAAGACTTGCGAGACGACGTCAACGCTCTTTTAAAAATATTAAAGAAATGTGGGGAATGGAACGCCAATAAGGATGCCAAACTTGAGGCACTCTATAACCTTCTGATGAAAAAACATCCGACTGACAAGGTCATTGTCTTTAGCCAATTTGCTGACACCGTCTACTACCTTGAATCGCAACTTCGATTACGTGGGGTTCCAAAACTTGCCGGTGTGACAGGTGATTCGACTGATCCAACAGCCTTTGCTTGGAAGTTTAGTCCCGTTAGTAATGAAAAGCAGGATATCGTCAAGCAAGAAGATGAATTAAGGATATTGATTGCAACCGATGTCCTAAGCGAAGGCCAGAACCTTCAAGATTGCTACATCGTTGTTAATTATGATCTCCCTTGGGCAATTATCCGTCTTATTCAGCGTGCAGGCCGTGTGGACCGTATCGGACAGCAAGCAGAAAGCATCATTTGTCACTCTTTTCTTCCTGCAGAAGGTGTGGAACGAATTATTCGTCTTCGTTCAAGGGTGCGGGCGCGTCTAAGGGAAAATGCCGAGGTCGTAGGAACTGATGAAGCTTTCTTTGAGGATGATCGAAACGACCAGGTTGTCGTTGACCTCTACAACGAGAAGGCAAACATTTTGGATGGAGAGATTGATACAGAGGTGGATCTTGCCTCTTATGCTTACCAGATATGGAAGAATGCTATTACCAAAAAACCGGATCTTCAAAAAATTATTCCTGAATTACCGCCGGTAGTCTATTCCACCAAGGCCCACCAGCCCAAAGACGGAGATCCCAATGGGGTCCTTGTCTATCTCAAAACAGTTGAAGATAACGACGCCTTGGCCCGGATTGACCAGAACGGCAACAGTGTCACCGAATCTCAATTTGAAATCCTTAAGTCAGCGGAATGTTTGCCTGACACATCTGCATTGCCACGCTATGAGAAGCACCATGAATTGGTTAAGAAAGGGGTTGAACTTATTCTTGAGGAAGAAAAATCTGTTGGGGGACAATTAGGCAGACCATCGGGAGCCAGGTTCCGAACCTATGAGAGGCTAAAACGCTATGCCGAAGAAGTAAAAGGTACACTTTTTGAGTCAAAGGACCTGCTTAAGGCGATTGATGATATTTATCGTTGTCCATTACGTCCCGTAGCTGTTGATACACTTAATCGCCAATTACGAAGCGGTATCTCCGATAAAGCTCTCGCAGATCTTGTAATTACTCTCAGGGATGAGGGCCGCCTTTGCCGCACCCTTGAGGAAGAACAACTTCAAGAGCCAAGAATTATCTGCTCTATGGGCCTTTCTTCCACCAAGTAAGATTGGAATCTAATGATGAATTTGGAAGCAAAAGCTCGACAATGTCTTAAGGAGTTCGATCTTCGTACTCTTTTTATTGAAGAAATGGGATGGGATCATCACGTTTCTTCCCTCGAGGTCTTTGTTGATGGTTTAACCTACAACTTAAGCGCGGTGGCTCAGAAACGCGGGATGGTAGTCTTTGTCTGTTCGTCAGCGGCTCTTGGACCTGTCCCCGACTACTCCACAAGGCGAAAAATCGAAAAGCAGGTTGCAAAATCTGTTCACGAGCATCTGATCATTTACACAGATAAAAGTAATCAATTTCAAATCTGGCAGTGGGTTAAACGCGAAGCAGGAAAACCAAGCCAATGTCGTGAACATAGGTATTATTGCAACCAGCCCGGGGATTCGCTTCTTCAAAAATTGGAGACCATTGCTTTCAGCCTGGATGAAGAAGGAGGCCTCTCCATTGTTGATGTGGCCAGTCGTGTTCGTGCTGGCTTCGACGTCGATCGGGTCACCAAAAGATTCTATGATCGCTTTAAATCGGAGCATGACACTTTTTTGAAATTCCTTAAAGGCATTCCAGATGAAGAGATGCAGCGATGGTACGCATCTGTGATGCTCAATCGCCTAATGTTTATCTACTTCATCCAGAAGAAGGGATTCTTAAACAATAATATTAACTATTTGCGTGATAAACTTACCGAAAGCAAACATCACGGGAAAGACCGGTTCTATAGAGATTTTCTATGCCCTCTCTTTTTTGAAGGGTTTGCAAAAAAGGAGAACGAACGTAAGGCAACCATTAACCAACTTCTCGGGAGAGTCCCCTTCCTTAACGGAGGCATTTTCCAGCCTCACCAGCTTGAGGAACATTACGGCAAGAGCATTCAGATTGTTGATGCCGCTTTCGAGAAATTGTTCAGCTTTTTTGATCAATACCAGTGGCATTTAGACGAACGTCCGCTTCGCAAGGACAATGAGATCAACCCGGATGTGCTCGGCTATATTTTTGAGAAGTATGTCAACCAGAAACAAATGGGTGCTTACTACACGAAGGAGGACATCACAGGGTACATAAGTAAGAGTACAATAATTCCACATCTCTTTGATGAGGCGAAGAAAAAGTGTAGGATTGCGTTCGAAGGTGAACAATCTGTTTGGCGCCTGCTTCAGACTGATCCCGACCGTTATATTTACGATGCGGTAAAAAAGGGAGCTGGCCTACTTCTACCTGCCGAAGTTGCTCTTGGCCTCAACGACGTTACTAAACGCATCGAATGGAATAAACCCCCACCTGAAGAATATGCCCTACCAACAGAAATCTGGCGTGAGGTTGTAGCAAGGCGCAAACGGTATGAAGAGGTTCACGGCAGGCTAATAAACGGCGAAATCACAGATATTAATGATCTCATCACCTATAACCTCAATATCCGGCAGTTTGCTCAGGATGTGATTGAAAACTGCGAAGGGCCTGAACTCCTCCGTGCTTTTTGGCATTCGATTGAACAGGTCTCAATACTTGATCCTACGTGCGGGTCCGGAGCTTTTCTTTTTGCAGCATTAAACATTCTTGAACCCCTGTATGAAGCATGCCTTGAACGGATGGAAGTTTTCCTGGACGAATTAGAACGCTCCAGAGAAAAACACCGCCCAGAAAAATTCATGGATTTTCATAGAGTCCTGGACCGTATCGAAAAACATCCGAACCGCAGATACTTCATTTTTAAGTCAATCATTGTAAACAATCTGTATGGCGTGGACATCATGGAAGAGGCAATAGAAATCTGTAAACTTCGCCTTTTCCTTAAACTAGTAGCACAGGTGGAGAAAGCAGAAAATATTGAGCCACTTCCTGACATTGATTTCAACATCCGTGCAGGAAACACGCTGGTTGGATACGCCACTTATGACGAGGTTAAAAAGGCCGTTTTAGGCGATACACAAGGCAAATTAGATCTTGGCAAAGATATGGAGCGTATAGACGAGAAGGCTCAAGATGTTGACCGGCTTTTTAAGCTTTTCCGTGAGCAACAAACTGAAATCGGTGGCGAAGTCACACTGTCCGATAAGCAAGAACTTCGCAAGCGGCTTACAACATTGGAAGACGAGCTTAATCGCTACCTCGCTGGTGAATATGGAATTGATCCTGAAAAAGAAGCCTCGTATGAAAGATGGCTTATCTCCCACAAGCCTTTTCACTGGTTCATTGAATTCTACGGCATCCTTAAAAAAGGCGGCTTCGATGCGATCATCGGGAATCCGCCGTATGTGGAGTATAGCAAGATATCAAAGGAATATTCGATTAAAAATTACGGGACAGAGGATTGCGGAAATCTATATGCTTTTGTTATGGAGCGAAATCAAGTTCTTGTTTCAAAAAAAGGATACTCTGGAATGATTGTTCCCCATTCAGCATTCTGCACCGATCGTATGGAGCCTGTAATAAATCTTTTTGATAAGGAAGTTACATTATGGATCTCCACTTATGCCATACGCCCATGCAAATTGTTCGTTGGTTCGGATCAGAGGCTTGCAATATATTTAACACGTTTTGATCCTAAGAATGAAAGGTATTCCACTTGCTATCATAGGTGGCATGAAGAGTTCAGGGCCTCGCTATTTGAATCGCTAAGATATTCTCAAATAAGCGGTTACCTCTATAAAAATTCTTTACCTAAAATCGGCTCATCAACAGAGTCAAAGATTTGGAGTAAGATTCAGTCTTATCAGCCACTTGGTTTGAAACTTTCTGGCAATACTGTTGTTTATTACCACAATGCCCCCCGTTATTGGATTCGTTCAATGACATTTGCTCCTTATTTCTGGAACGAAAGAGATGGGGAACAAATTTCTACACAGGTTAAATCGATACAGTTGACAAACAGAACAGAAGCGTCTGCTGTCGTAGCAACACTAAACAGCTCCTTGTTTTATTGGTGGTTTATTTGTCTTTCAGATTGCCGGCATTTAAACCTTCGAGAAATAGAAACATTTCCTTTAGGACTTGATAAAATTGTAGATAAAATAAAACGCAATCTGTCAGACCTTTCGGCAAGGCTAATGGTCGATCTGAAACAACACGCTAAAAGAAAGGAGACAAATTATAAAGCCACAGGCCGAGTGGTATATGATGAATACTATCCGAGATACTCAAAGTCTATTATTAACGAGATCGACCGTGTGCTGGCTCAACATTATGGTTTCACAGACGAAGAGTTGGATTTCATCATCAATTACGACATCAAGTACCGCATGGGCCTTGGTGGGAAGGAAACCGAAGAGGAGGATAATTGGCTATCGAGGAGCTTGTTTAACTGCTTGCTGAGATCCAAACGCCAAAGCGAGTTCTTGAATAGAGGGAAGAATGAAGCAAACAGATCTTGATATACTTCTTCGTGAAGGGGAGGGGTCGATGTTGGAGTATAAAGAGTCTTTTTCTCCTTCACTTGCCCGCGACCTTGCTGCTTTCGCCAACAGTTCAGGCGGAAGAATCCTTTTTGGAGTCCGTGATGATAGAAAGAGTGTGTGAGAATTACAATATTTATTGTGATGAAAGCTGCCATTTAGAAAATGATCATCAACAGGTAATGGTTCTCGGTGCCCTGTGGTGTCCATCCGAAAAAGCCAAGGAGATCTCAATCCGTCTTAGAGAGAAAAAGGTGCAACATGGCATGAAGCCCGATTTTGAAATTAAATGGACCAAGGTCTCACCGGCTAAAGAATCCTTTTATCTCGACGTTATGAATTATTTTTTTGATGATGATGACCTGCATTTCAGGGCATTAGTCGTTCCTGACAAATCAAAGCTTCAGCATGAAATATTTCGCCAAAGTCATGATGAGTGGTATTACAAAATGTATTTTGAAATGCTTAAAGCAATACTTAATCCTAATGCGCATTATCGAATTTATATTGACCTTAAAGACACTCATGGAGCGGCCAAAGTTCGCAAGTTACACGAAGTATTAGCAAATAATCTTTACGATTTTTCAAGAAAGATCATCGAGCGCGTTCAAATTGTAAGATCTCATGAAGTAGGAATTCTCCAACTGGCCGATCTTCTGATCGGAGCGGTTTCTTATGTAAATCGGGGGCTCTCATCGAATGCTGCAAAACTTGCTCTTGTCAATAGAATGAAAAGCCGGTCCAGTTATAGTCTTATCCACTCAACTTTATTAAGAGAAAGCAAGGTCAACATTTTTCGCTGGGAGGCATCAGAGATTCAATCATGACAGAACTCCCTGATTGGCTTCCCCCGATCATCTCAATTAATGGAGAATGGAATGAAGTATTAGCTCGTCTTTACGAAATATTTAAACGGGATTTTAAAGAGACTCAACGGACTTTGGATGGAAAACTCGTTTGGTGGGATAGACGTATTCTGGCAGGTGACCAATATGAAGAAGGCTTCTGGCACCTTATATCAAGGATCGAAAGGATAACAGGGGAAAGGATTTTCGATCCCAGACGAGCAGAACGCCTTCCATGGTGTGGTCCAACTATCAGTAAGGCAAATGATAATTGTGTTAAGGTTTGGGATTTTAAGGAAGACACTGGCCGCTTACGGACGTATGTTTGGCTCGAGGATTGGGATTATGTAATCATTTTAGAAAAAAGAGAGCACCGTAAGGGGCAAATCTTTTTTCTAATAACAGCTTTTTATGTGGATGGGGATTCGAGAAGAAGAAACCTGCAATCGAAGTTTAGTAAAAGAGAGAAATAAAGTACCATAAAATGCAATCGCCGCCCCCATTATTGAGGACGGCGAAAGATCTCCTTCTGCACATGGCAGATGAGGCTATTAAATATATTACTCTTTTAGGAATAAAAGTCAAGCATTAATTTATTGTCACGTAAGTATTGAAATTCAAAAACTTTTTCACACCTTACCCAGTAAGCATTAAGGGAAATCATAGGGCAAGTCAGCACCAAGTTGGCACTAAGTCGGCACCAAGTTTAAATCCTGTATTGCTGCCGGCAAGAGAAGTTAAGGCAAAAATGGAAATCTTCCAACTCAAACAAAGTAGTTCCAATTATCCATCTTCCTTGCAGAAGTATTTGGGTCGTCAAGCTCCTGGAACCATAATGGGTCTTGGTAACATTGACAACCTGAAACAAAAGAAGCTGGCATTTTTCTGTTCAGTCAAATGCCCAGGCCACCTCATTCTTAAAGCCTACGATCTTTCACAAAGTCTGAAAGAGGCTGGGGTGACTGTCATTGGAGGCTTCCATTCTCCGATAGAACGTGAATGTCTCACAATCTTACTTCGAGGCACCCAGCCTATTATAATTTGCCCTGCACGTAGTCTCAAGGGAATGAGGATGAGGAAAGGGTTTAAAAAACCCCTTGAAGGAGGGCGATTGCTGTTCCTATCGCCATTTAAGCAAGGCCAACGGCGTAATACAGTCGAAACCGCAATGCAACGCAATCATTTTGTTGCAGCCATTGCTGACACAGTTTTCGTCGCCCATGCTTCATCAAACAGCAAGATGGAGACCATTTGCCATGAAGTCGTGAAGTCCGGCAAACCTCTATTTACCTTTGAAAGTGAAGCAAATAAATTTCTAATCAATATTGGTGCAAAGCCTTTATCACAGTATTCAGATTTTCTTAAATAAGCTGAGGCTTGTTTGACCCGGAGAAGCAGAAATAATTGGGGACGGATTCTTATTTTTTCAAGTACCACATGAAAGATTGTCCAAAAGGGGACGGACGTCCAAAAGGGGACGTAGTTCAAAATATTCACAATTTGCAGCATAACAACAGTTACCTTTTCCCCTTCCAACAATCCTGCAGGCAAAGGCTGCCAACCCCAATATCCCCTGAATCTCGCAATTCGATTTCGGTTTCCCGATTTCGGCCAGTTTCAAAGCACGATCGGTGAGTTCCTTCTCTTTCTCAAAGGCCGTGCGGTAGACCCCAATCCAATTGCGGATTGCGGAATGTGGAATTGTGAGGCTGAATTTTACATTAAGTATTCCTGGCCCCCCCACGGAGAGTAGGAATTCCGCAAATCAGTTATTTCCTATTCATAACTCCTCGTAAATTCCACCGGTTCGGGTAAGTCCTCCGTTTTGAGCAAATTCGCATTTAAAAAAAGCTTGACTTGTGCTCGGTTATCTGATATAGCTAAATATATCAGATAGAAAAGGAGGAAGTCATTATGCGCCATCGAGGGTACCTTCCGTCAAAGGAACGTCAGGTGCGATCCCGCCTGGCCAAGTTAGTCCACGAGAAACCGTTGCTCATCGGCTCCTTGGTCTCGATGCCCCGAGTTTGTGGCAAACCCGGATGTAAATGTGCTCAAGGAGAACTCCATCCCGGCCTCTATCTATCTTTGCGGGTAGGACAAAAGCGCAAGATGATCCATGTCCCCCAATCCCTGGAGGCTAAAGTGCGCCAATGGGTAGGGACCTACCAGGAGGTCTGGCGGTTAATGGAAAAGGTCTCGGAGGCCTGCTATCAGCGGTTCTTCCGAGAGAAGCAGCTGGCGAGGGGGAAGAGGCCATGATGAATCGCTTTTGCCGGTATGTGGAGAAAGTCTTTGATTTCGGATGGAGAATTGGCCAGTTGCAAGATTCGCGCAGGCGGCCTCGCATCCCCCTGGGGGCGATCTGGGGCAGTGTCTTTTTCCTTTTCGTTCTCAGGCAGCGCAGCTTACATGCCATGGAAGGGCAGTTGCGCCAGCCCCACAGAATGGAACGACTAATCGGGCCCCAGAAACCGAGTGCCGACCGCATAGGGCAGGTATTAAGCTTAATCGATCCGAAGCAGTTGCGGGTCATGCTTTCGGGGATCAACCATCAGGTGGGGCGCAACAAGGGGCTGAAGAATAACTGGCCCTTTCGGGTGGGGGCCATCGACGGGCATGAGTTTTTTTCCCTCCCGTCATCGTTGCTGTCCTCAATGCTTGCAGCGGCGGCTGTTGATGAAAGGAGAGGAGGTAGTGGAATATTATCACCGTGGGGTAGTCTTCTATCTGGTAGGGTTCCACAGAGCCATCCCTTTAGACGTGGAGATGCTGCAGCCGGGAGAAGGAGAGCTGACAGCGGCTCAACGTCTTTTGCCGCGAGTGGTGCAATCCTATGGCCGTTTCTTCAAGGTGGTTTTGGCCGATGCCCTCTTCTTTAACGCTCCTTTTTTTAATTTGTGTCTCGGCCTGGGGAAAGAAGTCATTACCATCCTAAAGGATAAAGATCGGGCTTTATTCCAGGATGCCCTGGGAGTCTTCTCCTTAACCGAACCTCAGGTCTGGGAAGAACCAAACCAAAAGATCCGGGCATGGGACGCCGAGGGGTTCACCTCGGCCGAGGGAATCGAGGCTCCCTTGCGTGTCCTGCATACGGAGGAACTTATCACCCGCCGACATCGTGATGGGAAGGGGTGGATCCGGAAGAAGGAAACCCATCATTGGGAGTGGGTGACGACCTTATCGGCCGCTCGACTCTCAACTTACCTCCTTTGGCAAATCGGTCACGGTCGATGGGAGATTGAGAATGATCTGTTTCATACTCTGGCAACCTACTGGTCCCTCGATCACTGTTTTAGGCATGAACCTACCGCCATCCTAAATTTCATTCTCACCTTGTTCATTGCCTTCGTTCTTTTGCAAAGCTTTTACTTGGGGAACCTCAAACCCCAACGCCGTGCCCATCTGACACTCATCAGTGTCGCGGTGGAGTTGACTTTAGGCTTAGCCGCCATGGACACCCTCGCTCCATGGCTTAAAGGAGCGGGATAACCCCTTCCTTGTCTCGTTAGAGATTCTTGCAAACCCTTCCCAAGAATGAGAGGGATAACTCTGCCTTCTTGCACTACTCTTTCGATTCCTACTTCAAAAAGTCACCACGAAAATACTCTCTCCCCGGCCCTTGACCCCCTTCTCCGCCGATACTCCTTTAAAACCTTTGCCTTATCGCTGTTTCTATCTTCCTTCCGACAGCAGAACGCGGAATTCCTGCACGGAGAGTATGATTATTGCTATGTGATAGCATTTTGTGCTATCATAATAATCAATGAAGGCGAAACATCGCCGGACACTCGAAGCAATCTTCTCGACGCCGACTCGTGGAGGTATCGTCTTTTCAGACATCGAGGGGCTGATTCAGGCCTTGGGCGGAGAAGTCCGCGAAGGGGAGGGATCACGGGTTGTCTTTGAGCTGAAAGGCAGCCGTAAGTACTTACATCGCCCCCACCCGGGGAAAGAGGCGAAAAAGTATCAGGTTGAAGAATTGCGGGAGTGGTTCGACAAACTGGAGGTTGCATTATGATGAATGTGATGACATACAAAGGCTACAAAGCCCGCGTGGATTTCGATCCGCGTGACAACATCTTTGTGGGACGGGTTTTGGGAATTGAAGACGGCATCAGTTTTCATGGCACGACAGTCGCAGCCCTCAAAGAGAGTTTCGCAGCTGCCATAAATCACTATCTTGCAGACTGCAAAGCCATGGGCCGCAAGCCGGAAAAACCGGCATCGGGGAAACTCATGCTTCGCATTGCACCGGAGATCCATGCCAAGGCCCTTGTGATGGCCCGAGCATCGGGCAAGAGCCTGAACCAATGGGCGACCGAGGTGCTCGCCAAGGCTGCCCATTCGACGCGGTAAGGCGGACAGAAGGGGAAGAGGTAGCTGTTGTTATGCTGCAAATTGTGAATATTTTGAACTACATCCCCTCTTGGCTGCCCCAACAATCCATAAAAAAGTTTGGCCCATTTCAGTTGCCGAATGTAGATTTCTGATTGCGGAATACCGAATTTAGGGAATGTTCAAGGTTCAAATCTAGACTGTAGGGCCTGACTGAATAATTCAGTCAAGTGTTTGAGACCCGTGCCATCCCTAAAAAAGTTGGCCCTAGAGAGTTAAATTACTTTTTCCAACACCTCTTTTGTTCTATCATTCCTTTCTCCTCCCCCTCCAATAATCTGTCGGGAGAAAAGATAAATTAGTTTTTCCTAAACTCTAAACTTCAAAAGATTCAAGGAAAGGTGTATATTATAAACCGTAATTGATCATTGGGAACTTCCAATCCCCAAATCGTCTGTAATAAAGCTTTAATCTGTGGAGAAGGAACGTGGAGACTAAATACCTAAGAATGATCCGAGGTATGAAGAAAAAAGGGCGAAAGGATTGGACAGTCTACATCCTCCGCTGCGGGGATGGGTCTCTCTACACGGGAATATCAAAAGATGTGCGGGCACGGGTCAAGCAACATAATGAAGGTCGGGGGGCAACCTACACCCGGACTCGCTTACCCGTCAAGCTGTTATATCAACAAGAAGGCATGACGCGTTCCAAAGCTCTTATTCGGGAAGCGCAGATAAAAGCGATGCCTCGGTCCAAGAAAGAAGAAATCATGCAGAGGCATGGGGTCACCCATTAAAGGGCTTGACTTTTGACATTTATCATTTAGTCATTGGGTCATTAGGTTATTGAGTCATTAAAAACTGAAGGCTTAAAGGCAAAAGCTTAAAGTTAGACAGTCATCTCTGGCTTCATATTGAAGTCAAAGTTTTCTGCTCACAATCCTCTCAACATGTAATACCATTTTTTTTAAGTTCCTGCCGTCTGATTTTCCCATCAAGCTTTTCTCTTGCATTTGTAACTATATTTAGTTATTCTTGTTTTTAAGATGGGGATCGAAAAAGACCTTTTCAAGATAAAGCAGAATCCAAAAAGTGTAAGATTCAAAGAGCTGGAGCGTGTAATTTTAGGGTCAGGATTTAAACGTGTGAGTATTAGAGGCAGCCATTACGTTTACAAGAAAGGGGATAAGATTCTAACGGTTATCAAACCTCATGGGGAGCATAAACATTGCCATTGGTTGGATGTTAAGGATGTGATCAAAATCTTGGAGGAGGATTGATTTGATGAAAGGGAATAGAAAAGAAAATCTGTTGGGTTATGAAATTAAAATTATTCCAGACAGAGAATCTGGCTATTTTGCTGTGAGGTTTCCTGATTTTGCCGGGATCGTGACCGGAGGATATAGCCTTGAGAAGGCAATCAAGAATGCTCAGGAGGCCTTAGACCTAATCATTGATACAATGAAAAAGCATAAGATGCCCCTTCCCAAGCCGAAAGCACGCTTTAGTGGGCAGTTTAATGTCAGAGTCCCTAAAGACCTCCATAGGGAATTAGTCAGAAAAGCGGAAGAGGAAGGTGTGAGTTTAAATGCGCTCGTGA
>CAZXMB010000006.1:15110-31389 GCA_964641715.1 uncultured Syntrophaceae bacterium | reverse complement strand
GTGCCCCTTGACCCCGCCTACAAGGCGGGGCTTGCGGGGCACTTGCCGGTCATTTCCCAATAACCAAATCCCCGATATTGAATATTGGTCATTGGCTGATTTGGGTATTGGATTTTTTTAGGCCCTCACTCTAAACTTCTTATCCAATATTCCCATCTTTTCGACAATGCCACCATATTCCAGCTCCCCATAGGGCAGCATCGCTGCTCCGGAGAACCCCTGCCGTCTCATTTCAGTGGCCTTCTGTGAGACTTTATCCCTTACCCAATCCCAGTAAGGGTGATCGAAGGCATCTGCGGGTTCTGTCAATTTGCCCTGATGAACGCAGAATGCGTGGCAGGCAACCACCGGCGGCCCGTCAAAAAAGGAGATAGGGGAATTGATCCGGACAGGCATCAGGGGTCCTGTATGGCTTCCCCTCATAAAGCCCGCCACAAAATGGCCGATATTGTAAGGGGCGAGGACTTCACCCGTCGCAGGGAAGGCTCCCTGGACCCTGACCAGCATCACAGGATCGTCCTTTCCCGTATATTTTCCGGCGATGTTATGGAGGCGGGTGGTGCTGACCGTGGCCGCTATCTCTCCATTGTTTCTTGAATAGATGGCCTCAACCACAAAACGCTGATTGTCTCTCAGGAGGGCCGCAATGTCATAGATCTCCTCAGGCGCATTGAGTTCGATGATCCGGTCACCCTCCGTGTAATTTACATCCATAATGACGAACCGGAAGCCCTTATTCATGGAAGGGCTGAGGATGAGCCCGGCATTATACATGGGGTCCGCAAATGCCAGGTAGAGGGGAAGATTATAGGCTCCGGGGTCGGTCTTGTCGGCCGCAAAGAAGAGAAAGGGTTCATTGGGTCTCTCCTCAAACTCCATCTCAGCGACCGCTGGCCCCATCCCTTTTACATTTCCCGAGAAGGAATCCTTCAGCAGGTCCTGCCCTGCCCCATAAAGCCCCTGCTCCTTGGCCACCTTTGTCCCGTTCACAAAGGCATCCCAGGCGAGACCATGAATCTTTGCACTCCCCTTTCCCAGGGAATGGGAGAAGAGGATCGCAATATCATCTCCCGTATGGCTTACGTAGAAATCGTTCATCATCCCCCTGCTTTTTTCAGCCACAAAATTCCGGACCGCCTCAACCAGCCTTTCGCTGGGCCGGATGTGACCGCCAATACTTCCGATATCCGCTTTAATAATACTGAGTGTCGTTTTCATCTCTCCCTCCTAATGATGATAGAATACTGGAGCAATAAAATATTCGAATAACGGGGCCAAACGGAAAAGATCCTGCTTGTTATTTAAACCCACCATTCCACCATTCCATTATTCCATTTCTACTGCGTTCTGGTTTTAGATCCTCCGCTTTTTCAACTCCCGGATCGAGGCATAATTGGTCAGATCGAGGTGAAGCGGGGTGATAGAAATAAAACCATTTCTGACCGCCTCAAAATCCGAATTTTTCTTCTTATTAAAAACCATCTGACCGCTCCCGATCCAGTAGTACTTCTTCCCCCTCGGATCAACCTTTTCAACAACGGCGTTCCCGTTATGAATCCACCTCCCCTGCTCAGTGATTTTATAGGATTTGATCTCCTCTTCCTTCAGGTTGGGAACATTGATATTGAGGAGAGTGTCATTCGGAAGCCCGCCCTTGATGATCGATCGCGCCACTCTGACCGCAAAACGGGCCGCCGCATGAAACTTAAAATGGCTTCTCGAAACCAAAGAGATGGCAAAAGAAGGAATGCCCAGAAGAGTTCCCTCAAAGGCCGCAGAGACCGTTCCGGAATAGGTGACATCATCTCCCAGATTTCCACCCTGATTAATCCCTGAGGCAATGAGCTTCGGTCTTCCAGGAAGAATGGCGTTGACTCCCAGATGGACACAGTCCGCCGGTGTTCCGTCCACTGCATAAAAATTCTTCTTTATTTTTTTTACGCGAAGGGGCCGGTGGAGGGTAAGGGAATGGGCAATCGCACTCTCCTCTCTGTCTGGAGCAACCACATAAACCTCTCCGACCTCACGGAGGGCTTTTGCGAGGATGAGTATTCCTTCACAATGGATCCCATCATCATTCGTAACCAGTATTTTCGGCTGGCTCTCCATAGCGGGAATGAAAAAGAAATGGTCGGGGCGAGAGGATTTGAACCTCCGACACCTGACACCCCATGCCAGTGCGCTACCAGGCTGCGCCACGCCCCGACAGATACCATGGAATGATGGAACATTGGAATATTGGGTATTTTTCCACCATTCCATAATTCCATCATTCCAATTATTTTTAGTATATTCAATTTCATTTTAAAAGTCCAGACCTCTAACCCAAGAGGACGGCGGTTCCTTTGGCCGCTACCAGCCACATCACCATATCATTATGATTTCCCAATACCTGATAGGTCAAATCCACCCCGACCACTGCATTCCCGCCCAATTCAATCGCCTCATCCTCAATCGCCTTGATGGAGAGGTCTCTGGCGTTCTTCACCTTCTCCGCCCACGAAAGGGCGATGCCCCCATTAAATTTTTTCAAATCCAGCTCTTTGACCAAACCGACACCGAAGATGTACTCATGGGAAACCAACCCCAGCGTCCTGATGATCTTTCGTTCCGGAAACTCTGTGGCGTTAATCGCAACAATATCCTTTCTCTTCTGTTCCTTCTCCAAAAACTTTTTAACCTCTTTTTTCCTCTTCTCTGAACAGGTTGGACAGATATCCGGAAGCCCTTGGCCTGATTCATAGACATAAGAGCTTCCACAGGCTGTACAACTCACCACCCAGTTCATAGAATCCTCCCGATGATGAAATACGAGGCCATTGACCTTTTGTCCTTCAGAAAAAGGGGAATCTCTGATTTGAACTCAACCCAGCATTTTTCTGATTCCCCTGAGTTCCTCCCGGATGGTCAGGAGTAACTCGTGGTCTTTCCCATTGGATCTCTTTTCTGTTCCCATTGATTTCATTTTTCTGTTTTCCGCTCTCCCCAGATCCCGGATCTTCCGTTTCGCTCCGGAGATCGTGAAACCCTCTTCGTAAAGAAGTCTTTTGATCTTCAGGATGAGATCCAAATCCTTCCGGCGGTAGAGACGCTGGAGGGAAATCCCCTTATGGGGCTTGATCACCTTGAATTCCGATTCCCAATAACGGAGCACATGGGGTTTGATCCCGGTGATCCGGCTGACCTCCCCGATCCGGTAATAAAGCCTATCCTGGGAGACCGAATTCACAACCTCTTGCTTCCTGAGTAATCTTGGCACAGCCCCACCTCTTTGAGATCCCGCATCGAATCGGATAGGCCTCTATTATAAAGAGGGAGGAGGTGTTTCTTTCCGATTGATGGTCCCCTTCAGGACTTGACTCGGTTTGAATGTTAAAATTCTCCTGGGAGTGATCTGGATATCATTTCCGGTCTGGGGATTGCGGCCCCGCCTCGCTCTCTTGTTTCGGATTACAAAATTTCCAAAACCCGATATCTTAATCTTGGCTTCTTTCTTGAGATGTTCTTTCATGAGATCGAAGATGGTCTCCACGATCTTGGCCACCTCCTTCTTGGAAAAACCGACCTTCTCATAGATCGCCTCAATAATGTCGACTTTCGTCATGACCTCTTTCCTCCTTTCGTTGAAATCTTTATTGCCTCAGTTCTGCCTTAAAGATTTCCCTCAAATGGGAGATGACCTTTTCCTGAAAACGATTCACTTCATCATCCGTCAAGGTTCGATCACTTCCCTGATATCGGATTCGATAAGAGAGCCCTTTCTTTCCCGGAGGGATGGGAGCCCCCCGGTAGATATCAAAAAGATTCACCTCATCGAGGAAAGGGAGCCGGAGGGAGCGGACCGCTTCTCCGACTCTCCCCGCCTCCAGATGGTCGTCAACCACAATGGAGAGATCCCGATAGACAGCCGGATATTTCGGCAAAGGGTTAAACCTTCCTCCCTCCCCGGCGTGACTCACCAATGGCTCAAAACGGATCTCAAAGAGATAACCCCTCCCCTGAATTTCGTAACGGCTCAACACCTGGGGGTGGATTTCACCTAAAACCCCCAGCTCCTCCTCACCTGCCATGACCTTCGATGCCCTGCCCGGGTGAAGATAACAGTCATGAACTTCGGAACTGAATCTGATCCCTTTGATCTTCAGGGCCTCGAAGAGGTCCTCAAGGCATCCCTTCACATCATAGAAATCAACCGGCCTCTGGGGAAAGATCCAATGAGGCTCTCGATCCATTCCTATGGCCAAACCCACCAGGAATTTTTCTTCCTGCGGAAGAGGCTCCCCTTCCCGCTGGAGAAATACCCTCTTCATTTCGAAAAGTTTAAGATTTAAATTTTTCCGTGAGACATTATGGCGAGCCACCTCCAGGACTCCTGGAATCAAAGAAGTCCTCATCACGGAAGAATCTTCTGTAAGGGGATTGAGGATTCGAACCATCCTCCTTCTCGGATCCTCCGGGGAAAGGCCAAGGAGATCCAGGGATAAAGGAGAAGTGAAACTGTAAGTGATCACCTCGTGGTAGCCATGTTGAATGAGGAGGTCTATGGCCTTCCCCTCCACAGAGAATTCCTTTCTCCTCTCCCCTATTGAAGGAGGGCCTTTCGGCAAAGTGGGGGGAACCTTCTCATAGCCCTCCATCCGTGCCACTTCTTCAATCAGATCAATATCCCTCTCCAGATCCCCCCGAAAGGCAGGAGGAATCACCCTCCATTGGTTCTCTCCCTCCTCCTGGACATGGATCTCCAGATTTTCCAAATGGGCCCTGATCCTCTCCACCGGAATCTCCATCCCCAGGACCTGATGAACCTTTTGGGGATTCAAACGGATGGGGCTGGGCTCGATCCGTCTGGGATAGGCATCCACCGCTCCCTCAATCACCCTCCCCCCGGCCAGCTCTTGAATCAATTGGGCGGCTCTGTTTGCGGCATTCAGACATCCCCCGTAATCGATCCCCCTCCCAAAACGATAGGCGGCTTCAGTCTCAAGGCCGAGTTGATTCGATGTCCTTCGATTGTTCTTGGGATTAAAGTAAGCGCTTTCGAGTAGGACGCTCTTCGTCTCCTTTTTGATCTCCGAATTAAGACCTCCCATCACCCCTGCCACAGCAACGGGTTTCACCCCATCACAGATCATGAGCATCTCTTCATCAAGCACCCTCTTGACTCCATCCAGGGTGACAAACTCTTCTTTAGGTTGAGCCCTGCGGACCACAATCCTTCCCTCTTCAAGCATTTCGAAATCGAAGGCATGAAGCGGCTGACCATACTCCATCATGACATAATTGGTCACATCGACCACATTATTGATGGACCGGATCCCAACCTTTTCCAGGCGATCTCTCATCCAGTGAGGGGAAGGGCCGATCTTGACCCCCTCCACCATCTTCGCCACATAACGGGGGCAGAGGTCCGGGTCCTGAATGGTAACGGAGGTTCTTTGATGGATCTCTTTTCCCTGGCCGGAGAGAGAGGAGGCGGGATATCTTAACTTCTGAGAGGTTAAGGCCGCAATCTCCCTCGCCACCCCGAGGACGCAGAGGCAGTCCGGCCGATTGGGGGTTACACTGATGTCAAGGATCGTGTCTTTCAAACCCAATGCCTCTCCTAAATTGGCTCCCAGGGGTGTATTGATATCGAGGATCATGATTCCGGAGGCATCCTGCCCCAGGCCGAGCTCGATCTCGGAACAGAGCATCCCTTCGGAGACCTCTCCCCTGATCTTCGACTTCCTGATCTCAACACCATTGGGAAGTTTGGCTCCCATCAGGGCTAATGGGACCTTCTGCCCTTCCCGGATATTGGTTGCACCGCAGACAATTGAGAATTTCTCGTGAGGGGTCCTTACCTCCACCAGCGAAAGGCGATCCGCATTGGGATGTTTTCGAAGAGAGCAAATCTCAGCGACAACGATTTTCTCAAAGCCCTTCCCCGCATGGGTCGCTCCTTCCACTTCGAGGCCGGACATGGTCAGGAGGTTGATCAACTCCCTGACCTCCATCCGAATCTCCACATAATCCTTGAGCCAATTGAGACTGACCTTCATAATACTCCAATTGAGGATTTCGGAGTGCGAAATTCGGAATTTAAATCCGCAATCCGCATTCAACATTCTAAAATTGCTTGAGGAACCTCAAATCGTTGGTGAAGAATAGCCGGATATCGTTGATTCCGAACTTCAGCATGGCAACCCGTTCAATCCCAAGGCCAAAGGCAAAACCAGTGACTTCCTCCGGATCATAGTTCACAAATTGATAGACCGCCGGGTCAACCATCCCGGACCCAAGAATCTCCAACCATCCCGTATTGGAACAGACCCCGCATCCCTTGCCTCCGCAAATGAAGCACTCGATATCGATCTCAGCGCTGGGTTCTGTGAAGGGGAAAAAACTGGGACGGAATCGGAGTTTCGTATCCTTCCCGAACATCTGATGGACAAAGACGGTTAGTACCCCTTTCAGATCAGCAAAGGTGACCCCTCTGTCTACCAGAAGGCCTTCTACCTGATGAAACATGGGAGAATGGGTGGGATCGGAATCACATCGATAGACTGCCCCCGGACAGATCACCCTTACCGGTGGTCTCCTCTTCTCCATGGTCCTCACCTGAACGGGTGAGGTATGGGTCCTCAGGACCACCTCGTCCGAGATGAAAAAGGTGGCCTGCATCTCCCTCGCCGGATGTCCCCTGGGAATATTGAGGGCTTCGAAATTATAATAATCCAATTCAACCTCTGGCCCCTCCACCACCTCAAAGCCCAGATGCCCGAAGATGTCCACAATCTCCTCCAGCGTCTGGGTGATGGGATGTCTTTTCCCGATAACCATTCCTCTTCCCGGGAGGGTAATATCGATCTTCTCCTTTGCTAAGGCCTCTTCTCTCTCCCTCTCCTCGATCAACCGGAGGGTCTCTTCCATTCTCGATTCTAAATCTTCTTTGATCTGATTCGCCCTCTTGCCCGTCTCTCTTTTTTCTGGCTCTGGAAGCGTACCCAATTGTTTAAGAACCTGGGTCAGGCTTCCTCTCCTTCCCAGCACCTGGACCCGTATCTCATGGACCTCCCTGGGGGTGTTTGCCTTCAGAAGAGAATCCATCGTCTCATGATAGAGATGTTCAAGGAGTTCCTTCAAAGATCCATTCCCTCTTTTTCTACGGATCGTTGCGGTGAATCCATGTGTCTTTCTGTCCCCTCTAACGGAGGGATGATTGCATGGGTCTCGGAATCATCCTCCCCAGCACTATTTTTCTCCGGAACCGCCTGACTTGGCCATCTCCGCAATCTTTGAAAAAGCAGCGGGATCGCTCACCGCTAACTCAGCCAGAATCTTCCGGTCCAGTTCGACGTGGGCTTTTTTCAATGCATCCATGAGCCGGCTGTAAGAAAGACCATGAAGCCTCGCGGCGGCGTTAATACGAGAGATCCATAACCTCCGGAAATCCCCTTTCCGTGCTCGACGGTCTCGATAGGCATAAGCCAGGGCTCGATGGACCGCATCCACCGCTGTTCGGTAAAGCCGTCTCCGTCCTCCTACATAGCCCTTGGCCATCTTTAAAACCTTTTTTCTTCTCCTTCTTGTTTTCGGTCCACCTTTCACCCTTGCCATATCCAATGCTCCTCTCTCAAATGAATCATTCCCTATTTCTCATTGAGCTCTCAAATGTAGGGAAGTAATCTCTTCATCCCTTTCTTATCAGTTTCTTCAACCAGTTTGGGAGTTCTGAGATTTCTTTTCCGATTGGCCGATTTCTTTGTCAGGATATGCCTGGAAAAAGCCCTCTTCGCCTTAATCCTCCCGGTTCCAGTCTTCCTGAAACGTTTTGCTGCTCCTCGATTCGTCTTTAATTTTGGCACACGATCCTCCTTCTATGACCCGCGGTCGTAATGTTTATCCTCCTGCCTCCCCCGATCACGATCCCTTCCTTCTTTATGATGGCTTCTGGCTCTGAAGAGGGGCTAAGACGATCATAAAATTTCTCCTCTCAAATTTAGGGAGCTGTTCTATCTTGCCACACTGTTTCATCTCCTCAATGACCCGCTCCATCATATTCCTTCCGATCTCAGGGTGAGCAAGCTCCCTTCCCCTGAAAATGATCGTCACCTTGGTCTTATTCCCCTCTTTTAAGAACCGCTCAATATGTCGAAGCTTAAACTGGAAGTCATGCTCCTCTGTCTTCGGCCTCAGTTTAACTTCTTTGATATGGACCACGGCCTGTTTTTTCTTCGCCTCCTGGGCCTTCTTGCTCTGCTGGTATTTGAACTTCCCATAATCCATGATGCGGCAAACAGGCGGCTCTGATTTTGGAGAAACTTCCACTAAATCCAGATCAAAATTGGAAGCCGCTCGGAGTGCCTCGACTAACGGTAAAATTCCCAACTGCTCCCCTGCAGGGTCAATGACCCTCACCTCCCTTGCCCGAATCTCGCGGTTAATCCGCACGCCCTTGACGATAAACATCACCTCCTTTTTTTTCATCTAATCCCCCTTTTATAAAGGGGAAAAGAAACGGGGGGTTACAATTTCGGGTAATCCGATTCGACCAGAGCAATGAACTCCTCTACGTTCATCGCCTTGATCGTTTCTCCGCTTCTCAAACGCGGGGAGAGGGTCTCTTCTTTCTCCTCCCTGTCCCCGATGACCAGCATATAAGGGATCTTTTGAATCTGTCCCTCTCGGATCTTGAACCCTAACTTTTCATTTCTGAAATCCTTCTCCACCCGGATTCCCCTGCGGATCAACTCCAGAAAGACTTTTTCCGCATAAGGGATATGTCGTTCTGTTACGGTGAGGAGGATCGCCTGGACAGGGGCAAGCCAAACCGGGAACGCCCCTGCGTAATGCTCGATCAGGACTCCGATAAATCTCTCCATCGCTCCCAGGATCACCCGGTGGAGCATCACGGGCCTGTGTCGCTCCCCATCCCTGCCCACATAGGTGAGATCAAATCTTTCCGGCATGGCGAAGTCAACCTGAATGGTGGCACATTGCCATCTCCGGTTCAGTGCATCCTTAAGCTTCACATCGATCTTCGGACCATAGAATGCCCCCTCCCCTTCATTGATCTCAAACGGGAGACTCTTCCCCCTGAGTGCTTGAAGAAGGGCCTGGGTGGCCTTTTCCCAGTCTTCATCTGTTCCGATGGACTTCTGGGGTCTGGTACTGATTTCCATCTCGAATTCGAAGCCGAAGACCTTCATCACATCATCGACGAAATCGATGATGGCCCCGATCTCCTCATTCAGCTGATCCGGCTGGCAGAGGATATGAGCATCATCCTGGGTAAAACCCCGCACGCGAAGAAGCCCATGAAGTTCTCCAGATTTTTCATGGCGGTGCACGGTCCCCAGCTCGAAGTACCGCAGGGGGAGATCCCGGTAACTCCTGATCTGGGACTTATAGATCAGCATGTGGGCCAGGCAGTTCATCGGCTTGATGCCATACTCCGCATCCTCCACTTTTGTGAAATACATCTTATCCCGGTAGTTTTCAAAATGCCCGGACCGTTTCCAGAGATCCAGCTTCAGGAGTTGAGGTCCGATGACGATCTGATATCCTCTTTTCAGATGTTCCTTCTTCTCAAAATCCTCCAGCACGGTCCGAAGAACAGCCCCTTTGGGATGGTAGATGACCAGGCCTGGCCCGGCTTCCTCGCTGAGGCTGAAGAGGTCGAGTTCCCTTCCCAATTTCCGGTGGTCCCTTTTCCGGGCCTCCTCAAGCATGCGGAGATAATTCTTCAGGCCCTCCGGATCCGGGAAAACGGTTCCATAAATTCTCTGGAGGACCTGATTTCTCACATCCCCTCTCCAGTAAGTTCCGGAAACGCTGAGGAGTTTGAATGCCTTGATCCTCCCGGTCGAGGGGATATGCGGACCTTCGCATAGGTCTATAAAGGAACCCTGCTGATAGAGGGAAACGCGGTTGGGAAGATCTTCCAGATGTTCAACCTTATAGCTCTCTCCCATCTTTTTAAAAATAAGGATCGCTTCATCCTTTAAGACCTCTTTTCGAATAAAAGGTTCATCCTTTCGGACGATCTCCTCCATCTTCTTTTCAATGGCTTCGAGATCCTGAGGGGTGAAGGTCTTTTCATAATCGAAGTCATAATAGAATCCGGTATCTGTGGGTGGACCAAAAGTGAGTTTCACTGAAGGGTAGAGTTCCTTAACCGCCTGAGCCATGACATGAGCTGTCGAGTGACGCAGTATTTCAAGGCCTTTTTTAGATTCGATCGAAACATAGGAGATCGAAGCATCTTCCTCCATCGAATGGGATAGATCAACCAGTGTGCCATTGACCTGGGCAGCTACAGCCTCCCTACTGGCAAGCTTCTGAATCTTCATCCCCCTGGGTATTGACTTCTTCTCACCATTAGGAAATGTGACTGTCACATTCTCTTCCATTTTTAAACCCGATCGAAACGGAAGAGGCATCATCCATAGAAAGATTGAATGATGCCTCTCCATTTTATTAATTAAAATATATGTTTTTTCAGTAACTTATAGTCCACTTCTTAATAAATTAGTTTAAGATGGTAGGCACGTGGGGATTTGAACCCCAGGCTTCTACCGCGTCAAGGTAGCGCTCTCCCCCTGAGCTACGTGCCTGTTTCCTCCTTATCTTCAGAATCGTAAGGCATAAAAGTTGTTGTATCCATAACAGGTTTTTAAAATATTGTCAAGAAAATTCTCATGACTCTCTGAAAAGTCATTGAAATCTTTATCAGAGATCTCTGCATATAGAGATTCAATAAAACGACCAAACAGCCTATCTCAATTCTAAAAAGATTTTTAATAGGTGTAATCATTCTACAATTCTGTGCCTACGAATTTTAACATTGAGAGAAGTCTCCTGCCCCTTAATCCCCTAGCCTGAAAACCAGCTCCCCTTTCTTATCCTCTCGATCCACAGTGATCGTGTCCCCTTCCTTAAACTTCCCTTCCAATATGATTAAAGCCAATTTATCCTGAATCTCTTTTTGAATCACTCGCTTAAGTGGTCGGGCCCCATAAGCGGGATCAAACCCTTCTTTGGCAAGCCACTGCTTTGCCTTCTCGGTCATCTTTAACTGGATCCGTTTTTCTGAAAGCCTCTGCTCAAGTTTACGGACCTGAATCTGGACAATGGCTTTAATCTGTTCCAGTCCAAGGCTATGGAAGATGATCAGCTCATCAACCCGGTTTAGAAATTCCGGTTTGAATTGAGCCCTCACCGCATCCATCACCCTTCGCCGCATCTCTTCATAATCCTTCTCTCCCAGATCTGTAATCCACTGGCTTCCGATATTGGAGGTCATGATCACAACCGTATTTTTAAAGTCGACGGTCCTTCCGTGACCATCGGTCAGCCTTCCGTCATCCAAAATCTGCAGGAGGATATTGAATACTTCCGGATGGGCCTTCTCAATCTCGTCCATCAGAACAATGGAGTAGGGTCTCCTTCGAACCGCTTCTGTAAGAAACCCTCCTTCTTCATATCCCACATATCCGGGCGGAGCTCCGATGAGTCGGGCTACTGAATGTTTCTCCATATATTCTGACATATCAATTCTGACCATCGCCTGCTCATCATCGAAGAGAAACTCGGCCAGGGCCCTGGCCAGTTCTGTCTTCCCCACACCCGTAGGTCCCATAAAGATAAAGGACCCGATAGGACGATTGGGATCCTGAAGCCCTGCCCTTGCTCTTCTCACGGCATTGGAGACCGCAAGGATCGCATCCTCCTGACCGACCACCCTCTGCCTTAACCTTTCTTCCATCCGGATGAGTTTTTCAACCTCCCCTTCCAGCATCTTGGAGACAGGGATCCCGGTCCACTTGGAAACGACCTCAGCCACATCCTCCTCATCCACCTCCTCTTTGAGCATCTTTCCTTCCTTCTGAAGAAGGGTCAGCCTCTCCTCTTCCTGTTTCAACTCCTTCTCGAGATGGATCATCTCGCCGTATTGAAGCTCAGCCAGCCTCGAATAGTCCGCCTTCCGTTCTGCTTCCTTCATTAACTGTTTGGTCTTCTCCATTCGCTCCTTGATCTGCTGAATTTGCGAAATGGCCTTCTTCTCATTCTCCCATTTCAGTCTCTTTTCCTGAACCCCATTCTTCAGGTCGGCCAACTCCTTTTCAAGCTTCTTCAACCGTTCGATAGAGGCCTTATCCTTCTCCTTCTTCAGGGCCTCCCGTTCGATCTCCATCTGCATCACCTTCCGCTGGATCTCGTCAATCTCCATGGGCACGCTATCAATCTCAATCCTCAGCCTGGAGGCGGCCTCGTCGATCAAATCAACGGCCTTATCCGGAAGAAACCGATCCGAGATATACCGATGGGATAGCATGGACGCAGCCAGGAGGGCGGAGTCCTTGATCTTCACCCCGTGGTGCACTTCGTAACGCTCCTTCAATCCCCTCAGGATCGCGATGGTATCCTCCACCGTGGGTTGAGCGACATAGATCGGTTGAAACCGCCGTTCCAGTGCCGCATCCTTCTCCACATACTTCCGATATTCATTGAGCGTGGTGGCACCGATACACCGCAGTTCTCCTCTGGCAAGGGCAGGCTTGAGCATATTGGAGGCATCGATCGCCCCCTCGGCTGCCCCGGCCCCTACCAGGGTATGGAGTTCGTCGATGAAGAGAATAATATTGCCTGCGGCGGACTGAATCTCCTTTAAAACCGCCTTCAATCTTTCTTCGAACTCTCCTCTGAATTTTGCTCCGGCGATCAGTGCCCCGAGATCAATGGCAACCAGTCTCTTATTCTTCAATGTCTCAGGCACATCGCCTTTCACAATCCTCTGTGCCAATCCCTCCACAATGGCTGTCTTGCCCACCCCCGGCTCCCCGATCAAAACAGGATTATTTTTCGTCCTCCTCGAAAGAACCTGCACGACCCTCCTGATCTCCTCGTCCCTCCCGATCACGGGGTCCAGTCTCCCCTTTCTTGCCTCTTCCGTAAGGTCCCTGCTGTAACGTTTTAAAGCCTGGTACTTCTCCTCGGGATTCTGGTCGGTCACCCGATGAGGTCCCCGGATCTCCTGAAGGACTCTGAAAATCACATCCTTTGTCACTCCGCTTCTCCCGAGGATCTGAGAAGAGGCCCCTGTCTTCTCATCGGCAATGGCAATGAGAAGATGTTCCGTGGAGAGGTACTCATCCATCAATCTCTCTGCCTCTTTCCAGGCCGCATTGATCACTTCATTGAGCCGGCTTGAAAGGTAGACCTGCCCCGCTCCTCCACCCGTCACCCTGGGAATGCGGCTGAGCTCCCCTTCCAGCCGGGAGGCAATCACCTCTGGATTGGCTCCCAATTTCTGGAGGATGGGGATGACAATCCCTTCCTTCTGTAATAAAAGGGCCAACAAAAGGTGCTCCACATCAATCTGCTGATGGTTCTTCTGTTCGGCAATGGCTTTTGCTTGTTGCAGGACCTCCTGACCCTTCAGAGTAAATCTCTCTATCTGCATCTATCTCGACCCCCTATTTTTTGAATTGGATATCGTTACCTTTTTTTCCCTTACCCGAAGAGAATGGGAAGGGTAAATGCCTGACCCAATCAAAAATAATCATTGATGACGGGTTTTGCAAATATTTTTTGAAGGGAGGACTTCTGGTTTCTGTCTAATTTCCCAATGATTCAGAGAGGTTTACAAATTCCTGGAGGTCGAGGGTTTCAGGCCTTCTCTTCGGATCAATTCCTATTTCTTTCAACCGCGCTTCCAATCCAGAGGGAAGAGGTAAGGCGGAATGTTTCAGGGCATTGAGCAGTGTCTTTCTCCGGTACCCCAGACAACCCCTGACCACTCTCTTAAACCATTCCTCGCTCTGCGGTTCGAAGAGCGCCCTTTTTCTCCAGCTGATGTGGACCAGAGCGGACTGTACCCTGGGAGGAGGAAAGAAAGCAGAAGGTTTGATAAAAAAGAGAAGGGAGGGTATGGAAACCATCTGGATAAAGACGGATAAAGGACCATACTCTTTTTTTCCCGGGAGCGCGACCATCCTCTCCACCACTTCCTTTTGCAACATCAGGTTCAGGCCGGAGAAGAATTGTCTCTCCTCAATAAACCGAAAGAGAAGGGGGGTCGAGATCTGGTAGGGCAGGTTGGCGACCACTTTTAAAGGACGACCGGCCTGATGGAAGACTCCTGAAAGATCGGCCTTCAGGACATCTCCTCCGATGATCTCCACATTAGGGGTATCCCGGAACTTCGTGTTTAATATCTCCACCAGTTTCGAATCAATTTCAATCGCAATCACCCTCTTCGCCTGTTTCGCTAAGACAGAGGTCATCCCTCCAAGGCCCGGACCGATCTCCAGTATGACATCCTCTTTCCCGACCTGAGCTGCACGAACCACCTTATTTAAAATATTTCGGTCAACCAGAAAATGCTGACCAAGCCTCTTTCTCGGGGATAAGCCATATTCTCTTAATTCTTGTCTAATGGATACCATTTCACTATAGAGCAAGGCTTTAGCCTTGCCAATGCAACCCTAAAGGGTTGCCCTCCATGAAGCTCAAGGAAAAATCAGAGTGGCAGATTTGAAAACGCATTGAGTGAAAAGTCAGATCGAGCTCCTCGTTTCAAATATTCATACCCCACCACACCCACCATGGCCGCATTGTCCGTGCAGAAAGAGGGTGAAGGGATATAGACCCTGATCTTCCGATCGGATGCCTCTTCTCTCATCCTCTCCCGAAGAAGACCGTTGGAGGCTACTCCTCCGGAGATGACAATCCTCTTCACGCCCTGGTGTCGAGCGGCCTCAAATGTCTTTTTAACAAGCACATCAATGACCGCTTCTTGAAAACCGGATACGATGTCGCAGAGGAGGTCTTCTGAATAACCTCCCAATGGCTCAGGATGGGCCTTTACGAAATTGACCACAGCGGTCTTGAGCCCGCTGAAACTGAAGTCGAACGAATTTTTTCCGAGGGAGGGTCTTGGAAACCGGATGGCCTTCGGGTTCCCCCTTTTTGAAAGCTCATCAATAATCGGTCCTCCTGGATAACCCAGTCCTAAAAGTTTTGCGACCTTATCGAAGGCCTCTCCTGCAGCATCATCCCGGGTCTGTCCCAGCCTCTTGAATTGACCGAAACCATCCACTTGGAAAAGAGAGGTATGACCTCCTGAGACCACCAGCCCGATGAAAGGAAACTTCGGAGGCTCTTTCTCGAGAAAAATCGCTGAGAGATGGGCCTCCACATGATTGATGCCGATAAAAGGCAGCCCCGTTGCAAAGGCAATGGATTTGGCAAAGGAGAGGCCGACCAAAAGGGACCCCACCAGGCCCGGTCCCTGTGTGACCGCAATCCCATCGATCTCTTTCAGAGTGACCCCTGCCCTCTCCAGGGCCTCGGTCACAATGGGAACGATCATTTCGATATGTTTTCTCGAAGCCAATTCCGGGACCACGCCACCGTATTTCTGATGGATAGAATCCTGCGAGGAGACCACATTGGAAAGGATCTTCCGACCATTCGATATGACGGCCGCCCCGGTATCATCACATGAGGTCTCAATCGCTAATACAAGCATTATTCTATCTACCTCAGAAAGAATAACTATTTCAAAAAGAGCAGGGGATCAATGGCTCTGTTATTTCTTCTGATCTCAAAATGAAGATGGGGGCCGGAGGCTCTCCCCGTTTGACCGACCTTTCCGATCACCTGTCCTCTTTCGATCCACTCTCCCTCATCAACTAAATTGACCTGATTGTGTGCATAGATCGACACGTATTCCTCCGAATGACGGATGATGAGCAAGTTCCCGTATCCTCTGATCGTATTTCCGGAATAGATCACCCTCCCGGAGTGGGAGGCCCGAAACGGTGTACCGATGGGTGCGGAGATGTCAATCCCCGTGTGTCTCCTGTCCTCTGTTTCATTGAAAACATCGCTCATTTTCCCTTCCACCGGCCATATGAAATCCAGTTTCCGATAAACCACTTTTTCCTTTTCAACCGATTCCATGACCACATCATCAATATAAACCTCAACCTTTCGTCTCCTCTTCGCTCCCGGGATGAAAACCCTCTGACCCCCCTGAATCCTGCTTGGATCCATAATCCCGTTGATAGAGGCCACTTCTTTGATATCCACACCATAGGTCTTACAGATACGATAAAGGGTCTGATGTTTTTCCACCACATGATAAACCCCGCTCCTCACCTGAGGGGGTTTTGTCTCGATGGTGACCCTGTGCCTTGCGCACCCCTGGGCGAGAAAAATGGCTGAAAAAAATAATACCCATAAAATATTATTTGACATCCGGTTTCAGTATCTCTTCTTCCGATCACTG
>CAZXMB010000006.1:0-15010 GCA_964641715.1 uncultured Syntrophaceae bacterium | reverse complement strand
GATCACTGATTACTGGTCACTGATCATTGGTCACCGCTCACTCGCCTTCCCATCCATATTTACCGATCAATTTGACAAATCGGCACCCTCCGAGATCCTCTTTTTTCAGCCCCTCCTCTATCCTCGTGATTCGAAAAAGATCTTGAGCATAGACATCTCCCACCGGGATCACCAATCTCCCCTGGAGGGCCAACTGATCATAGAGGGGTTGGGGGATATTCGGGGCCCCCGCAGTCACCATAATCGCATCAAATGGCCCCTTTTCAGCCCACCCAAGGGTCCCATCGAAGATTTTGATCTCCGCATTAAAATATCCCAGCTCATAAAGTAACTTCCTCGCTTTGATGGCTAAAGAACGAATCCTCTCGATGGAGTAAACCTCCCGGGCCAACTCGGCCAGGATAGCTGTCTGATAACCGGAGCCTGCACCGATCTCAAGGACTCTCTCTTCGCCTGTGAGCTTCATCGCCTCGGTCATGAGGGCAACCATATAAGGCTGAGAAATGGTCTGTTTCTCTCCAATAGGGAGAGGATGATCACTATAGGCCTGATTTTGGAGTGCCTCCTCCACAAAGAGATGACGAGGGACCTTCTTCATCGCAGCGATCACTCTGGGGTCCTTAATCCCCCTGGCGATGATCTGTTCCTCGACCATCTTTCCTCTCGCCTTCGGGAAATCAATCATCTTTCAAAAGAAGTGCCTCAATTGCGTTAAAGTGAGCAATCGTGACTAAAGTCTAAACCATCCATTTCAGTCACTTTAGTCACTTGCCCTATTCTTCCTTCTCTGCCTTCTTTTTCAGTTCATGCAGGGCAGTTAATGCCTCGAGGGGGGTCAACTGATCGGGGTTGATCCTTTTCAGTTCCGATCGGATGGGATCGGGCTTTCCGAAGAGGGTCAGCTGAGGGGAGGGTTTCCGCCGGGTGCTCACCTCTTTTGTCCTTGCGATCTTCGGCATTCCCGTCGCATCCAGCTCTCCGCTTTCCAAATTAGAGAGGATCTCTTTTGCCCGGTCGATCACCCTGGTTGGAAGTCCGGCTAAACGGGCCACCTGGATACCATAGCTCCGATTCGTTCCCCCTTCCACAATCTTGCGGAGAAAGATGATCTCTCCGCCCCATTCCTTCACAGCCACATTATAATTTTTCACCCCCTCCTTGGTGAGGGCCAATTCCGTCAATTCGTGGTAATGGGTTGCAAAGAGGGTTCTCGGGCTGAGCAGAGGGTGATCATGGAGATATTCCGCCACGGCCCAGGCAATGCCCAGTCCGTCAAACGTGCTCGTGCCCCTTCCGATCTCATCCAGAACAACCAGGCTCTTCGAGGTCGCCTGATTTAAAATACGGGCGGCCTCCATCATCTCCACCATAAAGGTGCTCTGCCCCCTCATGATATTATCCAGGGCTCCAATTCGGGTAAAGATCCGATCCACCAATCCAACTCGGGCCTCTTTCGCCGGAACAAAACTTCCCATCTGTGCCATGAGGACAATGAGGGCAACCTGTCTCAGGTAGGTTGATTTTCCAGCCATATTGGGTCCGGTGATCATGAGGATTTGATGTTCACGGGTATTGAGGTGCGTATCATTCGGCACAAATCTCTCCGAGAGGTTCATCCTCTCCAGGATGGGGTGTCTCCCGTCTCGGATCATAATCTCATCACCGTCATCCACGATCGGTCGGACATATTGATATCGATCAGCCGCCTCCGCCAGAGAACTCAGAAGATCGATCACAGAAATCGCCGAGGAGGCCTTTTGAAGTCTGGGCATGGTCTCCGCAATTTTTTTCCGTATCTCCTCAAAGAGCCGGAATTCTAACTGGCAGATGGATTGCTGGGCCCCCAGCACTTTTGTTTCGAATTCCTTGAGCTCCGGGGTGATAAATCGCTCGGCATTGACCAGGGTCTGTTTCCGGATATAGTGGTCCGGAACAAGATGGAGATTGCTTTTGGTCACCTCAATATAGTAACCGAAGACCTGATTGTGACGTATCTTTAAGGAGGAGATTTCGGTTTTTTTTCTCTCTTCTGCCTCCAGCTGAAGAATCCATCCCTTCCCTTCCCGTCCAATTTCTCTTAACTCATCCAATTCTTTGTCATAGCGGGGTTTAATGATCCCTCCTTCCCTCACCGTGAGAGGTGGGGCTTCAACGATGGAGGATCCGATCAGTTGAAAGAGGTCATCGAAATCTCCGATCTCGGAGATCAGATCGAGCACCATGGGAGTTGAAAAGGATTGAAGGATATTCTTCAGGGCGGGCAGGGGCTGGAGTGAATTCTTCAACCCGATCAGGTCCCGGGGATTGGCATGGCCCAGGTAAATCCGGGAGGCCAATCTCTCCATATCCTGAATCTTCTCTAAACATTCCCCGAGCCGCTTCCTCTCCATTTTCTTCTCTTTCAATTCGGAGACGGCCTCCAGGCGGCGTTCGATCTCACGGATATCCATGAGAGGGTAGTTGATCCACTGTTTCAATCTCCGGCTTCCCATGGCTGTTTTCGTCTCATCCAGAACCCAGAGGAGAGAACCCTTCTTCCCCTGGTCAAAGAGCGAATGGGTGAGTTCGAGGTTTCTCTCGGCCATCTCATCGATGACCATAAAATCCTGAATTTGATAAAACACGATGGATGAGATATGCGAGAGGGATCTCTTTTGATTTTCTTCTGCATAGCGAAGGACCATTTCCGAGGCCATGACCGCCAGCGGAACTCCTTCCGGGATCTTCACTCCGTGGATCTTGCGGAGGGTCCGGGGTGGACCGAAGGAATCGTCCTCCAGATAATCGATTAATCCATTTTCAAAACTTTTCTTAAACCTCTCGAAGAAGGGATGATCCTGAAAGCCTTTGCGCGAAAGGATCTCTTTCGGCTCGTTTCTGAGGGCTTCATTTAGAAACGGTTCAAACCCTGAAATCTGGCAGGCTTTCATCTCGCAGGTGGAGATGTCCAGAAAGGCTAAACCGAAAACTTCGCCTTCCGCACAGAACCCCATCAGATAGTTATTGTCTCCGGAACCCAAATGGATGGCATCGGTGGTCAAACCCGGGGTAAAGACCCTGACGACCTCTCTCTTCACAATCCCTTTGGCAAGTTTCGGATCCTCCACCTGATCGCAGAGGGCCACCTTATACCCTTTTTGCAATAGCCTGGAGATGTAGGTATCCGCAGTAAAATAGGGAACGCCACAGAGGGGAATACTGTCCTTCCGCCCCTTATTCCTGGAGGTCAATGCGATCCCCAGTTCTTTCGAACCCACCTGTGCATCCTCGAAGAACATCTCATAAAAATCGCCCATTCGGAAGAAGAGGAGGGAATCAGGATATTGGCTTTTGATCTGGAGATACTGCCTGATCATGGGGGTTAAAGGTTTTGCCGTCATTTGGAAACAATTTAACAAAATCTTTCGGAGTTGTAAAATGGAAAGAGGAGAAGAGTTAAGAATGGAGGATTAGGAATGAGGAGTGATCAGTTTTGAATGAGCCATTATGCTATGGCCCCTATGCTCTTTGCCCTATGCGGTTTTGTGATTTAAGGAGCGAGGGGCACCACATCGAGGCCCAGGGTCTCAGGATAGCCCAGCATGATGTTCATATTCTGAACGGCTTCTCCGGAGGCTCCCTTGACCAGATTATCAATGGCTGTAACGACCACCGCACGGTCATTGGCCTCACTCACCACTACCCCGATATCACAGAAATTGGAACCCCTCACATGCTTTGTGCCGGGGAGCATCCCTTTTGGATAAATCCGGATGAAGGGCTCCTCTCTATAAAACTCCTCAAAGGTCTTAAGCAGTTCTTCGGTCTTTATCTTTTTTACCAGACAGACATGGAGGGTAGTTAAGATCCCACGATCCATCGGGATGAGATGGGGGACGAAGTCCACGCTGATCTCTCTTCGGGCCAGTTGACTCAACTCCTGTTCGATCTCCGGGGTATGCCGGTGAGTGAAGATCTTGTAAGCCTTTACCCCCTCATTGACCTCGCAGAAAAGGGACTCCAGAACCACATCCCGGCCTGCCCCGCTGACACCGGATTTGGAATCGACGACAATCCCCTCGGGGGAGATCAGCCTTTTTTTGACCAGGGGAATGAGGCCGATCAATGCCCCGGTGGGGTAACAACCCGGGTTGCCGACAATTTTAGCATTTCGGATCTCCTCGCGATGAAGCTCCGGCAGTCCGTAAACAGACTCCGGAAGTAAATCCGCGGAGGTATGCTTCTGATACCACCGTTCATAGATACCGGCATCTTTGAACCGGAAGTCCGCACTGAGGTCGACGACCCTCTTCCCCTGCCGATAAAATAATGGGACAATCTCCATGGCTCTCTTATGGGGAACTGCCGTAAAGATGAAATCCGCCTTCTTTGAAATTTGATCTGTCTGGAGTTCCTCGCATCTCAGCGGAACCTTTTTCCTCAGGGAGGGAAAGACCTGATCAATCGGAACGCCGACATATTTTTGAGAGGTCAGTGCGGTCACCTCCACCTCCGGATGGCGGATGAGAAGACGGAGAAGCTCCAGCCCCGTATATCCCGTTGCCCCAATGATGGCTATCCTCTTTTTCACCCGATTCCCTCCAAAATGAAAAAGGGAGGTCCCATGACCCCCCTTTTTCATTGAAACCCTCTCTGGTCATGGAATTATCGTTTCGAATATTGCGGCCTGCGTCGAGCTCCCCTCTTTCCGTATTTCTTCCGTTCCTTGATCCTCGAATCCCTTGTCAGGAGGCCTGCCTTTTTTAAGGTATCCTTGAAGTCCGGATTAAACTGAAGAAGCGCTTTTGAGATCCCATGCCGGATCGCTTCGGATTGGCTTGAGATTCCCCCTCCGCACACACTGGCCCTGACATCGAACTGATTCCGAGTTCCTGTCAGGTCGAATGGTTGAAGGCTGACCATCTCGCAGGTCTCCCTTCCGAAATAGTCTTTGAGCGCCCTCTCATTGATTAAAAATTTCCCCTCCCCGGGTTCAAGCCATACCCTCGCAATGGCTGTCTTTCTCTTCCCTGTCGCATAAATGGATTCTGGCACTTCTCCTTCTCTCCTTTACAATTTTATTGGAACGGGATTTTGAGATTCATGGGGGTGTTTGGATCCCGCATAGACTTTCAGTTTCCGGATCATCTGCCGGCCCAGGCTGTTCTTGGGAAGCATCCCCTTGACGGCGATCCGGATGAGTTCCGTTGGCTTTTTAGCCAAAAGCTTTTCAGCGCTGATCTCTTTTATTCCACCCGGATAGCCTGTATGGTGATAATATTTCTTATCCTTCCCCTTCTTCCCGGTTAAAACCACCTTCTCGGCATTGACCACCACGACAAAATCGCCGGTATCCACATGGGGAGTGAATACAGGTTTATTTTTCCCTTTCAATATTCTGACCAGTTCGGCCGCAAGTCTTCCCAGGACCTTTCCCTCTGCATCCACCAGATACCATTTCCGTTCGACTTCCTCTTTTTTTGCCTGATAGGTCTTCATCAAATCACCTGAATGATCATTTATTTAAGATATTCTGATAACCGATGTCAAGTAGGGGTTTGGGCGATCAATGCTTCCTTTTAGAGGTGACCTGTTTGCTCCAAAAAAGGACAACAGGGCTTGCGATGTAAACCGTGGAATAAGTACCGGAGATCAAACCGACGATAAGGGTAAGAGCAAAGTCGTGAATCACCGGTCCTCCGAAAAAGAAGAGGATGAGTACGACTATCATCACGGTCCCTGAGGTCAGGATCGTTCTCCCGAGCGTTTCATTGATGCTGATATTGAAAACGGTCTCGAGGTTCTCCTTTCTCATCTTCTTAATATTCTCTCTCACCCGGTCGAAAATGACGATGGTATCGTTGATCGAAAATCCGATGATCGTCAGGATCACGGCCATCAGGGAGAGGGAATACTCCAGATCGGCGATGGAAATCACCCCGAAGGTGATGAGGATATCATGAACCAGGGCAACAATCCCTCCGAGCCCGTAGGAGACCTGTTTGAATCTCCAGGCCACATAGATCAAAATCGCCAGGAAAGAAAGCCCCACGGCCCACAGGGCTTTCCTCTTCAGATCTTTTCCGACCTTTGGGCCAACCACCTCGACCCTTCTGATCTCCAGCGTTTTGTCCTTAAATCGTTCCTGAAGGGAAGATTGAATCTTCTTGGACACCTCCTCCAGATCGCCGGAGGCCTTTTCCAGACGGATTAAGAACTCACTCTCTCCCCCGAAATTCTGAACCATTGAATCCTTCACCCCTATGGACTCCAGGGCGCTTCTCACTTCGGAAATCTCCGTTACTTTCGAAAATCTGATCTGGATCAGGATGCCGCCCGCAAAATCCACCCCGTATCTCAAGCCACTGTGGAAGAAGATGGAGCCCAGGCTCAGCAGGATGGCAGCCACAGAGATCCACAGGGTAAACTTTTTCTTGCCAATAAAATCAAAACGAGTACCGGGTCGAATCAATTCCATCTGAGTCTTCTTTCAAATACTCAACCGCTTCACCTTCAACTTAAGGGTAAGAAAATCGAAAACCCACCGGGTGATATAGACGGCGGTAAAAATGTTTGCCAGAATGCCAATTGACAGGGTCACGGCAAATCCTCTTACCGGACCCGTCCCGAATTGATAAAGGAAGATGGCTGCAATCAATGTGGTCAGGTTGGAGTCAATGATCGTGATAAAGGCACGATGATATCCCTGTTCGATGGCCGCACGGATGGTCTTCCCCCATCTCAACTCCTCCTTGATCCTTTCGTGAATGAGGATGTTAGCATCAACTGCCATTCCGATCGAAAGGACCAACCCGGCGATACCGGGTAACGTGAGGGTCGCACGGAAGATCGCCAGTGTTCCCAGAACGAATACGACATTTAAGAGAAGAGCAATATCGGCAACGATTCCGGCCACCCGGTAGTAAAAGATCATAAAGAGAACCACGAGGATGGCACTGATGAGGGTGGAGAGGATCCCTTTATGGATGGAGTCCTGCCCCAGGGAGGGCCCTACCGATCTTTGCTCAATAATCTTCACCGGTGCGGGCAGTGCCCCTGCCCTGAGCACAATGGCTAAGTCACTTGCCTCCTTCGTATCAAAACGGCCTGTGATCTGGGCTCTTCCTCCCGCGATTCTCTCCTGAATCACAGGGGCAGAATAAACATTGTCATCCAGGATGATCGCCAATCTCTTTTTCACATTGGCCCCTGTAACCTGCTCAAAAAGTTTTGCGCCGATATCATCGAATTCCAAGGCCACATAGGGCTCGTGAAACTGGGAATCGAGGGCAATCCGGGCGTCTTTCAAGACCTCCCCTGTCATCAAGGTCTTCTCTTTGAGGAGATAGGGGATCTTCTTTGTCCCTCCGGTCTTCGGATCAACATATCTCTGATAGAGGATGATGTCTCCCTCCGGAAGATTTCCTTTCAGGGCCTCCTCCGGATTCCCTTCCTCATCCACCAATTTGAATTCCAGCAGGGCAGTCCGGCCGATCAGACTGATCGCTCTCTGAGGGTCCCGGATTCCGGGGAGCTGGATTAAAATGCGGTCAACCCCTTGAAGCGTGATTTCAGGTTCGGAGACCCCAAACTGGTCAATTCGATTTCGGATCGTCTCCAGGGCCTGATCAATAGCACCTTTCTTAATCTGTTCGGCCTGACGGCTATCCAGAACGAGCGAAACCCTCCATATTCCCTTCTCCAGTGAGGTCGAGGAGAGTTCCTGAAAGATGGTATAACGCTGGCTTAAAATCTTCTCCCACTTCTCCTTATCCCCTGATACCTCCAGGAGAATCTGATTGCCTTTCTCCCTTTCGAGTTTCCCGACAGGGATCCCCTTGTCCCGGAGGTCGTCTCTCAGGTTGTTCTTTATCCTCTCCACATAACTTTCAACCGCCTTCTCCGCTTCAACCTCCAGAATGAGATGCATCCCTCCCTGTAAATCGAGGCCGAGATGAATCTTTTCTGTAGGAATAACCCTAAAGAACCATGGCGGCAGTTCGGAGGTCAGAGTCGGCAGAAAGAGAAGGACAGCAAAAAGGGTGGCCGCACCATAAAAGATGATTCTCCATTTCAGACTTCTCAACATTTGAACCTACCCTCAAAAAATGAAACCAAAGGCACCGGACCCTTGGATTTTCCAAACATAGCCTATCATTCAATATTTTTCAAGAGGGAATGTAATAAAAAGATACCTCACTCGAGCGTTGGAATCTGATGATCCGTCAGGGATGTCGGAAAAAATCTTATAGCGGAAACCTTAGATCGCCCCTCAATCTGATGAAAGATGAACGAATGAGAATAACGACTGCTCTATCAGTGAGCTCGTTACCCTTACCAATACAAACGCATTAAATCGTTTTACATGTAGCGCAAGGCTTTAGCCTTGCTTAAAGCAACCCTGAAGGGTTGCCCTACAAAAGATATAATGCGTTCGTATTAAAAATATTAATTCGTCCGCTTAATAAGATTTTAGGAGATATTCCTGACGGATCGTTAAAAATAGCCCCTTTTAAGGGACGCATTACATAAAAAGGCCCAAGGTGAATTTCCTTGGGCCTTGATGACCCTTCTTCAGGAAAAGGGCTATTTCATCTCACTCCACTTTCCATATCTCTCCCTTAAGATCCGGTGGAGGATCTTTCCGGTCGGGGTCATGGGCATCTCCTCATCCTTGATGAAATCGATGGATTTGGGAATCTTATAGCCTGCGATCTTTCCCCGGCAGAGATCGATCAACTCCTTTTCCGTGGCTGTCTTTCCCTGATGAAGGGTGACCACTGCCTTGACCGCCTCCCCCCACTTCTCATGGGGAACGCCGATGACCGCCACGTATTTGACCGCGGGATGAGAACCCAGGATATTCTCCACCTCTGAAGGGAAGACATTCTCACCGCCGGTGATGATCATGTTGGCCTTCCGATCGACCAGAACAAAATATCCATCCGCATCCTGATATGCCATATCCCCTGCGGAAAACCATTCTCCCTTGAAAGCTGTCTTCGTTCTTTCTGGATCCTTCCAGTATTCTTTAAAGACATGGGGAGTCCTTGAATAGAGCTCACCGACCTGCCCCCTTGGGACCTCTTTTCCATTCTCATCCAGGATTTTGATCCGGTCTGTACCAAAGATCTCCCTCCCAATGGAGCCCAATTTTTTAAATTGCTCCTCAGGCCTCAGGAGGGTGACCAGCCCTGCCTCTGTTGAGCCATAGGCCTCCCAGAGCTCTGCATTCTTGAAATAGTCCATGATGGCCAATTTCGTATCCTTTCTCGCAGGTGCGGAGGAGATGAGAAGCTGGCGGATCGAACTGACATTAATGCTTCGCTTCACCTCGTCAGGAAGAGAAAGCATCATTATATAATGGGTGGGAACAAGAGAGGTGAAAGTGATCTTCTCCCTTTCGATTGTCTTCAATAGATCGACCGGATCGAAACTGACCATATTATAGACAAAGACCCTGGCGCTGACATAGGTATAGGTGAAGGAATAGTAGATGGAATTGATATGGCACATGGGCATCACCAGCATCACGCAGTCGTCCGGTTTCAGGCCCATATTGATCCCGTTGAGAACATACTGGGCGACATTTCCTTCGTGGGTCCGGACCACCCCCTTGGGTTTGCCGGTTGTCCCGGAGGTGTACATCAGGTTCCACATATCCTCCGCATCCACGATCACATCCGGTTCTCCAGGAGAGGCCTGGGCAATCAATTTTTCATAGGATTGATACCCCTCGGGAACCTGATCATCTCCCCAGTAGACAAAATTTTCAGGCGGGATATTCGGGAGTTTGGTGCGAAGGGAATTGACCATTGGAACGAATTCCTTTGCCACAAAAAATGCCTTACACTCAGCGTGATTCACAATATATTCGATCTCAGGAGGCGCAAGGCGAAACATGATAGGAACTGTTACCTGCCCGCCTTTTGCAGAAGCTGCATAAATCTCCATCCATTCGACGCAGTTGTAGGCCAGAATGGCAAAACGATCGCCCTTCTTCACTCCCAACCGGTTCAATGCATTGGCTAAGCGGCAGCTTCGGTCATTCCACTGCTTAAATGTCATTTTCCTGAACTTATCGCCGGCGCCGGGTTTATCAGGATACTGCATTGCCATCATCTTAAGAATCGTCCCTGCTGTCATCCATTTGCTAATCGTCATAAATATTCCCTCCTTATGATTTAAGCATATTTGTGATTTTTTTCATTATCACCATTGGTCTAATTTGTCAAGCTTAAGTTTTTTTTATAATCATTTCAATATATTAAATGAAATTCGTATATTTTTTGAAGGACGGGCTCATTGCCAATTCAAGAAAGCGGCTTCTTTTTTGCCCTATCCGCAATGACTGTGACAGAGGAGGTGAAGATATGAAGAAGTTTGGAATGGGGAATATAAATAAAAAAGATAAGACTGGGAATCACATGAAGGTACCATAGAAAATCAGGATCGACTGTCATCTCCTTCAAAAATAGAGACAGTAGATATCCTCCGAAAGAGAGCCAGTTATTAGCACTTGGAGGAGTAAAATTAGCCATATAGACACGACGGGTAACCACTTCGGGATGAGCAATCCGGTATCCCTCAATGAAGAATCCGGAGAGCTCTAAGAAGAGAATGAAAAGAAGGGTGATGATGTCCTCTTCTTCCGTCCGCAACTGATCCGGCTTAAAGATAAAACGCCGGACAATGGCTAAAACGCAGCCAGCCAGAATGAGAAAGCTGAAGAATTCGAGGGAGAAGTCAAGGAAGGGTCTGATCCGCCCCGTCTCAAAAGCATGAGCAAAAGAGAAGACGGGGAGAGAACGGCTCCATTCCACAAGATACCCTGTGGTAAACCCTTTGATCATGTCGACGAGGAGGGTGGCGACAAAACCGAAGACCAGGAGACTATGGGTGAGCCACCTGTAGAAAGACTGGCCATAGAGTTTCCGATGGAAGATGACATCGCTGATCAGGACCCGAAGATACCAGAGCGGTTTCTTCCGAAACCCTCGCCAGCCCCGATCCAGCAGGATCACGAACTTCCGCCATGAAGTCGCATTCTCCTCTCCCTCCAGAGTCCCCCGGAGATAAAGGCTCAGACGAAATCCCAGCCCTAAAAGAAAGAGGAACATGGAAGGGATGAACATCGCATAAAAGATGGAATGTTTTTCCATAACCCTCTTTATCCCATCCGTTTTAAAACGAGATCGGTGATATACTGCACCTTGATCGGGATCTTCATCCTCCGTGCCGTGGACTGAATGGTCCGGATACACTGCTGGCAGGCGGTGATGACCAGATCCGCTCCTGTCGCCTGAATCTGTTTTATCTTCTCTTTCGCAAGGGCTCCACCCAGTTCAGGATCAATCATCTCGAGGAGGCCACCCCCTCCGCAACATTTGCATCCTTCCCCATGGTCCGCAAGCTCGATCAACTCCACCCCCGGCATCGACCGGAGGATCTCTCTCGGAACCTGATAGATACCGCTCACCCTCCCCAGGTCACAGGGGTCATGGTAGGTCACCTTAACTTTATCTCCCTCCCTGAAATGGATCTTCCCCTCCCTGATCAGTTTTAAAATAAATTGAGTGGAATGGTAGAGCTTCAGATTGCTTTTATACTCTTCATGCCATGTATGGTAGCAGGAGGGACAGGAGAAGATGACCGAATGGGCTCCTCTCTTTTCAACCCCTTCGATATTATGCCGGATCAGTTCATGAACCTCTTTTTTAAACCCTGCGCCGATCAAAGGGAAACCACAGCACCACTCCGTTCCCCCTAACAGGGTGAAGTCAGTTCCTGTCTTATTTAAAATCTTCACAAAACCCTGAGGGATCTTATGGGCCATGGGGTAATAAGAGGCCACACAACCCACAAAATAGACCACCTCTGCTTTCTCCTTTTGATACCGATGATCGGGCAGATCCTCTAAGGATTCGAGCCATTCTGCCCTCAGACCATTATCCTCGCCCGTGATGTTGTGCTGGGTGAGGACGTTGTTTTTCATCAGATCGAGGTTTTTAGGATAATGGCCAAGGTCAACGAGGACCTCTTTTAGGGCGAGCCAGAGGTTTCTGGAGTCGATGGAGACCGGACACTGCAAACCGCACTCTCCGCAAAGCGTGCAGTGATAGACCATTTCTGAAAATTTCTTTAAACTTTCTTCATCAAGTTTCCTGGGACCCAATATCCTTGCCCAGAGGCCGTATTGGGACCGGATCAACCTTTTGATCGCCTGGATTTTGCCCCTTGGGTTAATGGCCTCTTCTTTCCTCTGGGAGTAGACAGGACAGTAGTTGAGGCATTCCCCGCATCTCGTGCAGGCATCGATCTCCAGTATCTGTTTGGGAGAAAGCTTGGAGAGGTCCATGGTCACGTCAGGATTGGTCCGGTGATACGGACCCTATTTCGGACAACTTTTTTGATTAAATGATAGCTCAGAGTGAAAGGGAAAACACCCTATTCCTTCTTCTTTATCCTCTCAATCTCAGTCTTGATGAAAGTCCCCAGGTCACCCACCTTCATCAAATTTTTCAGTTCCTCCTGCAGGTTCGAAGGATTGATCTTGAACATCCATCCCTTTTGGTAAGGGCTCTCATTGATGAATTCAGGAGAATCCTCAAGCTCCTCGTTTGGCGATTCCACCTTTCCGGAGAGGGGCGCATAGATCCGTCCCACCCATTTCCCGGATTCCATGGAACCGCAGGGTTTCCCCTGTTCTACGTTCCTCCCCGAAGAGGGGAGTTCAACAAAGACGATCTCTCCTGCCAATTTTTGAGCGAAATCGGTGGTGCCTACGGTCACTGAACCGCCCTCCACTCTGGCCCAGAAGTGCTCTTTGTGATAATACAAATCGTCCGGAAAAAGATACCCTTCTATTTCCATCGGTCAGATCCCCCTTTCCTTTTTTGATGGCTATATACTATAAAAATCATTCCATCACAAGTTTTTTTGTTTTTTTGAACTTATTCACCGTTAGGGGAAAAAAGCTTGATTAATCTGAATGAATCATTTATACAATGATACATTGATCACGGTCTCTAAATAGAAGATGTCTGGACTAAGTCGGATATTTTACCATGATCACTCCTTTGAGCATTCCTATCCATCCTCCTCTGAGACTACCCCATTTATCCTCTCACCCGGGTGAAGTATGAGAATATTGACTTCCGATGATCTGAGGACCATTCAGGAGAAGGAAAACCTCGATCTTTCTTTCAAAGAGGGGGGATTCCGGATGGTGATCAACCTCCATATGGGGACCTGCGGAATCGCCGCTGGAATGAAACGACTGGATGACATCCTCTGCAAAGAGATAGAGGGGAAGGGAATAAAGGACATCAGGATCGTCCGATCGGGCTGTGCGGGTCTCTGTTCCCGGGAACCCATGATGACCATTCAATCGGCAGGACTCCCCCCTGTCAAATATTGTGATCTCAATGAGGAAAAAGTCCGGGAAATTTTTGATTCCCATGTCCTCAGGGGAGAAATTGTGAAACCTTTTGCCCTGGCCATTGAGGATGGTGAGGGCGTGCAGATCCCTTCCTCATGGAAAGAGATACCGAGAGTGATGGAGATTCCATTCTTCAAACATCAGACCCTCTGGGTTCTCAGGAACAGAGGCCTGATCGATCCGGAAAAGATCGAAGAGGCGATTGCCCGTGGGGCTTATTTCGCTCTGGCAAAGGTTCTTTCTTCGATGGGGCCTGAAGAAGTGATCGAGGAGGTGAAGGTTTCTGGATTGAGGGGACGCGGGGGCGCCGGATTTCCAACCGGCAAGAAGTGGGAGGAAGGGAGACGCTATGCTCAATTCCCGAAATATGTGATCTGTAACGGTGACGAAGGTGATCCCGGTGCCTTTATGGATCGCTCCGTCCTCGAAGCGGATCCCCATGCAGTGCTGGAAGGGATGATCATCTGTGGTTATGCCCTGGATTCCCACCAGGGTTATATCTACGTGAGGGCAGAGTATCCTCTGGCGATCCGGAGGCTGGCGATAGCGATTGAACAGGCCAGGGATTACGGGCTTCTCGGAAAAAACATCATGGGAACTCACTTCGATTTTGATATCGGGATCTACCCGGGTGCAGGCGCCTTTGTATGCGGGGAATCCACTGCCCTGATGTATTCCCTGGAAGGAAAACGGGGGATGCCGAGGGTCAAACCTCCCCGATCCACCGAGGCGGGCCTCTGGGGACAACCCACCGTTCTGAACAATGTCGAGACCTTTGCCAATATCCCCTCCATCTTTCTCGGCGGAGGAAAATGGTTTGCCTCCATTGGGACCAGGGGATCAAAAGGGACGAAGGTCTTTGCCCTCACCGGAAGGGTCCAAAATGTTGGACTCGTTGAGGTCCCCATGGGGACGACCTTAAGGACGATTGTCTATGATATCGGAGGGGGGATCCCTGAAAAGAGGGAGTTTAAGGCCATTCAGATCGGAGGCCCTTCGGGTGCCTGCCTTCCTGCCTCACTCCTGGATACGGAGGTCGACTTTGACTCCCTTGATCAGGCAGGAGCCATGATGGGTTCGGGGGGCCTGGTGGTGATGAATGATTCCACCTGCATCGTGGACACGGCTCGATTCTTTACAGAGTTTTCAGTCGACGAATCCTGCGGGAAATGTGTCCCCTGCCGGATAGGAATGAAGGCCATGCTCAATATCCTGAACCGAATCACTAAAGGCGAAGGAAGGACCGAAGATATCGGACTTCTCGAAGAACTCGGAGAGCACATTAAGAACACCTCCCATTGCGGTCTTGGTAAAACGGCACCGAATCCCGTACTGTCGACCATCCGTTATTTTCGGGAGGAGTACGAGGCCCATATCCGGGACAAGAGGTGCCCGGCTCTGCTCTGTGTCAATCTGATCCGGTTTCATGTGATCGAAGAGAAATGCAAGCAGTGCGGCCTCTGTAAGAAGGCCTGTCCGGTCGAGGCGATCACCTGGGAGAAGAAGACGCCTGCGTTCATTGACCGGGAGAGGTGTATCCGCTGTCGTTCCTGTATCCAGGCCTGCAAATTTGGAGCGATCGAATGATAA
>CAZXMB010000005.1:0-34845 GCA_964641715.1 uncultured Syntrophaceae bacterium | reverse complement strand
CCATCAATGCCCTCATAACCCTGCTCGATAATTTATCTTATCCTGCCTTAAAAGTCAAAAAGGATACGGTTGATTATCAGGGAGAATTAGGGTAATTTATTGATGACGACCGAATCTCAGGAGGGCCTATGGAGATCAACCCCCAGATCTACAGGGAATATGATATCCGGGGAGTGGTGGATAAGGATCTGACCCCTGCAATTGTCAGGAGAATAGGCCAGGGATTCGGGACCCATATGGTTCGATCCGGACGAAAGTCACTGGTCGTGGGCCGTGATGGAAGGTTGAGTTCAAAGGCCTTTTCTGAATCACTGATCGAAGGACTCCTCTCGACTGGATGCGATGTGGTCAATGTGGGGATCTGCCCCACTCCGGTCTATTACTTCTCCATCTTTCATCTCAACCGGGATGGGGGGATGATGATCACCGGAAGCCACAATCCCCCTGAGTTCAACGGGTTTAAGGTCTCTGTGGGGAAAAGCACCATCTTCGGTGAGGAGATACAGAACCTCGGACGATTGATTAAAAAAGGGGAGTTTGAAAGGGATCAGGGAAATCTGACGAAACAAGAGATCATCCCCTCCTATCAGGATCATATCAAGAAAAATATTCACCTCCGGAAGAAGAGGCGAGTGGTAGTGGATGCCGGAAACGGAACCGGAGGCATGGTGGCCGGCCCCCTGCTCAGGGATTTGGGCTGTGAGCTGGAGGAACTTTACTTTGAGATCGATGGCCGTTTCCCAAACCATTTCCCTGACCCCACCATTCCCGAGAATTTAAAGGATCTTGTCGACCGGGTGAAGAGGAATCAAGCCGACGTCGGGATCGGTTATGACGGAGATGCGGATCGCATTGGAGTCGTGGATGATCGGGGGAATATCATCTGGGGAGATCAGTTAATGATCCTTTTCTCCCGGGAGATTCTGGAAGATCATCCAGGGGCAACCTTTGTTGCCGAAGTGAAATGCTCTCAGAATCTATTCGATGACATTGAGAGGCATGGTGGACGGGCGATCATGTGGAGGACAGGCCATTCCCTGATCAAAGAGAAGATGAGGGAGGAGAAGGCTGTCCTGGGGGGGGAGATGAGCGGGCACCTCTTCTTTGCCGATCGCTATTTCGGATATGATGATGCGATCTATGCGTCCTGCCGGCTCATCGAACTCCTCTCAAAAACGGAGGGAACGCTTTCCGGACTCCTCAGCGATCTCCCTAAAACCTTCATCACCCCGGAGATCCGGGTCCGTTGTCCGGACGAGATCAAATTCAAAGTTGTGGACAGGGTTAAAGAAGAACTGAGCAAGAACTATCCCATGATTGATGTGGATGGGGTGAGGGTGCAATTTGGAAATGGATGGGGATTGCTGAGAGCATCGAATACTCAACCGGCATTGGTGCTCAGATTTGAGGCCTTGACGGAGGATCGGCTCCAAGAGATTAAGAAACTTGTAGAGGACAAAGTAAAAACTGCTATATTCAAACTCGGATAAAAAAGCACCAAATAACAAGCACCAAATCCCAAACAAATCCCAATGACCGAAATTCGAAGTATCAAACAGAAAAGTTTTGGAAATTCAGATTTGAGGATTGGAGCTTATTTGGAATTTACCATTTGGAATTTGGGATTTAAAGTTGGGCGAGTATCTTAATTACATTCCGTAAATGGGGGGACCCAAATTAGCATATCTGAAGCTATCTTTCTCGGGATCATTCAGGGCCTGACCGAATTTCTGCCCATCAGCAGCTCCGGCCACCTCGTCTTTTTCCAGACCCTTTTCGGAATCGGGGGACACCCCCTCTTCTTCGATGTGATGCTTCATCTTGGAACCCTCCTCGCCGTGATTATCTTTTTCCGGAAGGACATCTTGAAAATATTCCGGGGGATAGTAGGAATCCGGAAGGGAAGGAGTAACCCTCAGGAGGGGAGAATACTCCTTCTCTGGATCATTCTGGCCACCCTTCCCACAGGGCTGATAGGCCTCCTCTTCAAGGATTGGTTTGAATCCCTCTTTTCCGAGCCCAGGATCACCGCAGGGATGCTCCTCATCACCGGATCGGGCCTCTGGTTGACCCGATGGGTAAAACGAGAGGGAAGGCCTTTGCCGGCGATGAGGTGGATCGATGCCCTCCTCATCGGGATCGCTCAGGGGGTGGCGATCATTCCGGGGATCTCCCGCTCCGGAGCCACGATCTCCGTTGGCCTATTCTGCGGTCTGGATCGGGAACCCTCCGGGAGATTCTCCTTTCTTCTTTCGATCCCGGCGATCTTGGGGGCCACTCTATTAGAGTTGAGAAAAATAAGTTCCCCTTCGGAACTCCGGATGGTTCTCACAGGAACAGCGACTGCCTTTGTGATCGGGTTTTTATCCTTGACCTTCCTGATGAAAATGATTAAGCTAGGTAAGCTTTCTTATTTTTCATATTACTGTTTTGCAGTGGGGTTGCTGGTCATCTTCTTAATCAAATAGAAAGGAGAATAAAAAATGAGGATCAGGGATTTTATGACAAATAATCCAATCACGGTGGACAGTAGCACTTTGGTCTTGGATGCCCAAAAGATCATGAAGGAAAACAATATCCGAAGGCTTCCGATCGTGGACAAAGGCAAACTGGTTGGGATTATCACCATGCACGACCTTCTGATGGCTTCTCCATCCCCGGCGACCTCCCTGAGCATCTATGAGCTGAATTATCTCCTTTCAAAGATGAAGGTCAAAGAGATCATGCACAAAAATCCGATCACGGTAACCCCGGATACCACGTTCGAGGAGGCATTGAGGATCGGTCAGGAGAAAAAGATCGGTTCCTTTCCTGTGGTTGAAAAAGAGAGATTGGTCGGGATGGTGACGGAATCCGATCTGGTCAGGTTCGCAACCCGTGTCCTGGGAGTGAGAGAGGAAGGATCGAGGATTACGATTGAGGGACTGGGGGGAAAGCTGGGGGAGCTTCAGAAGATCATCTCCACCATCGACCAGCACCAGACCATTATCCTCAGTATGGTCTCTCTTTCAAGACCGGAGAAAAAGGACTGGATGATTGTCCTTCGATTAAAGACGACAGAACCCGACCCCATTGTCCGTGATTTCAAAAAGGCGGGGTTCAAGGTCACCCATTCGGCCTGGTTCCGTTGCAACACCGGGGAATCCTGAACCATCTAAAGAGCTGATCCTTCCGGGGAGGAAGAGTGGAAAAAATCATAGACCCGTTGAGCTGCGCTCGAATTCATCTTCGGAGCTTCAGCTAATTCCTGGACGGTTGCCTTCTCAATCCTCTCCAGGCTTCCAAAGAATCTTAAGAGTTCCCTTTGCCTGACTTTCCCGACCCCGGGAATCCTGCCAAGTTCTGTCCTAATCGTCTCCCTCTGTCTCACTCTTCGATGATAGGAGAGTGCAAACCGGTGGGCTTCATCCCGGATCCGGTCAAGAAGGTGAAGCAGAGGGGAGTGCTTTCCCAAAACGAGCGGTTCCTTAAATTGAGGATGATAGACCTTCTCACCCCCCTTTCCGAATCGGGAACCGAGATTCCCTTTGATCCTTCTCCCCTTGGCCAGACCGAGGAGGTCCATCCCCTTGATCCGGAGTTCCCCCAGGACTTCCCGGGCCACATTCAACTGGCCTCTTCCACCATCGAGTAAAATGAGATCGGGAAAGGCCTTCTCCTCCACCGCCTTTCGATAACGACGGAAGAGAACCTCATACATCATTCCATAATCGTCCGAACCTTTGATGGTTTTAATCTTATAATGACGGTACCCTTCTTCGTAAGGCTCTCCATCCACGAAGGTTACCATGGAACCCACCGCCTCGCCACCCGAAAGGTTGGAGATATCGAAGGCCTCAATCCTTCGGGGAATTTTACAGAGAGAGAGCCTCTCCTTCAACGTCGCAAGGAGGTCCTCTCTGTTCCTTTTTAAATCCGTTTCTGTCATCAGGAACTTCTCGGCATTATCTCGGGCCATCTTGAGAAGTCTTTCCTTTTCCCCTTTTTGGGGAACGAGGATTCGAACCTTCTTCCCGCCCAACTCCGTCAACCTCTGTTCTATGGATTCCTGTTCGGGGATGGGTTTCGGAATCAGGATCTGTTGGGGGATAAATCTCCCTTCACGATAATACTGGTAAAGAAAAGAGCTCAGCACTTCCTCCTCCGGCAGCCCGGTGGAGGAAAAGGTAAAGCCTTTTCCACCCAGAAGCTTCCCCCCTCTGACAAAGAGGGAATAGAGGATGAGGGTGTGGTCCTGATGATGGATACCGATCACATCCTGATCAATAAAATCGCTGGAGACGATCTTCTGCTTTTCGATAATATGGCCGATGGATTCAATCTGATTCCGGATCTCCGCCGCCTTTTCAAAATGGAGCTGTTCAGCCTCTTCCTCCATCCTCCTTCGGAGTTGATCGATGAGATCCTTATTCTTCCCTTCAAGGAACATCTTCACCTCACGGATGATCTCCTTGTACCGAACGGGACCGATCTTCCCGGTGCAGGGGCCCGAACATCGCCCCATCTCATAATTGATGCAGGGTCTGGTCCGGTTGGAAAACCTGGCATCCAGGCAGGTCCTGATGGGGAAGAGCCTCCGGATCAGCTTCAGGGTCTCCTTCAGCGAAGTGGCGGACGGATAAGGCCCGAAGTAGAGAGCGTGGTCTTTCTTGATTCGTCTGACGATCCGCAGGGTTGGGAAATCCTCTTCAATCGAAAGCCTCAGGCAGGGATACCTTTTGTCATCCCTCAGCTTCACATTGTATCGGGGATGATGTTCCTTGACCAGGTTATCCTCCAGTATCAGGGCTTCTTTCTCCGTATCGGTTACGATGGTCTCGATGTTGGTCACCTTTTCCATCATGGCAAGGGTCTTCGTATCCATCCCGTCTCGTCTCTGGAAATAGGAGCTTACCCGGTGCTTGATATTCCCTGCCTTTCCCACATAGAGGATCGACCCCTTTTTATCCTTAAAAAGGTAGACCCCGGGATTGGTGGGCAGATAATCAATTTTTTGATCCAGGGAGTCCATATTCGGCATCAGGTCAGTCTGGAGAAGTCGGCGAACCGGAGGAAGAACTGGCTGACCCCATCGAGCAGGGCGAGGCGGTTCTCACGGACCTTCTGATCCTCGGCCATGACCAAAACACGATCGAAGAACTCATCAATGGGCTTCCTCAGCCGGCTCATCTCAAGAAGTGCGGAGGGGTAGTCTCTCTGGTAAAGCGGGCGGTCGATTTTTCCTTTTAAATCCATCAAGGATTGATAAAGGTCCCTTTCGGCCCGTTCGGTAAAGAGGGAGGCAAGAATCTCTTTCGAGGGGCGGGTTCCCTTTAAGATATTCATCGCCCGTTTAAAGCCGATGACAATGGATTTGAAGTCTTCCCATTCCATGACCTTTCTCAAGGCATCTATCCTGTTCTGAATATCCAGCAGTTCATCGAAGGAAACGGAGATCACTGCCTCGATCACATCATAGGGATAACCTTTTTCTAACAGGAAGTTTTGATAACGGGTCTTAAAGAAATCCAGAACCTCTCCCTTTACTTTTTCGAAGGGGCGCTCCATCTTCTCCCTCAGGAGCCTTCCGCTCTCTTCGATCCATTCCGGCAGGGAGAGCCGGTATCCCTTTTCCAGAATGATCCGGATAATTCCCAGGGCCTGACGTCTCAGTCCGAAAGGATCGGCCGCACCTGTGGGGAGAAGGCCTACCCCAAAGGAACCCACAATCGTGTCCATCCTGTCAGCCATGCTTACGATATCACCGACCGGGCTGGAGGGTAGCCGATCTCCTGCAAAGGCCGGGAGGTAGTGTTCATAAATCGCTTCATAGATCGGGGGTTTCTCTCCCGACAACCTTGCATACTCCCTTCCCACGATCCCCTGGAGTTTTGGAAATTCGCCGACCATTCCGGTGACCAGATCCGCTTTAGATAAGAGGGCAGCCCTTTCCACGGTCTCTTTCAGGGCTGGATCGATTCGATCCGTGAGGAAGGAGGCCAGTTGCTTGAATCGCATGACCTTCTCATAGGATGTTCCCAGCTTCGCCTGAAAAACCACCTTCTTCAATTCCTCAACCCTCTTCTCAAGAGAAACCTTCATGTCTTCCCGGAAGAAAAACTCGGCGTCGGAGAGCCTGGCCTTGAGAACCCGCTCATTTCCTCTGATCACCACTCTCTCGTCCCTCGGAGCAATATTGCTGATACAGATGAAATGGGGAAGTAATCGGCCATGATCGTTCATCAGGGGAAAATATCTCTGGTGTTCCTTCATCGAATGGATGACTACCTCCGCCGGTAGGGCAAGGAACCTTTCATCAAAATGACCGCAGAAGGTGACTGGATATTCGACCAGAAAGTTGACTTCGTCGAGGAGATCCTCATCGCTTAACACCTTCCCGGAAACCTTTGCCCCCTCTCGGATCATCCCTTCCTTGATCCCCTTTCTTCGTTCCCCCGGGTCGACCACAATAAAAGCCTCTTTTGTCCTTTTCAGATAAGACTGAAAGTCTTGGATCGGGATCGGATCAGGATGCATGAATCGATGGCCATGGGTCAGGTCCCCGCTCCTCACATTTCCCACCTCAAAAGGAATGACCTCCCCGCCGAAGAGGCTCAGGATCCAGTGAATAGGTCTTGCAAACCTGATCTGGACATCAGCCCACCTCATCGATTTCTGAAAAGGGATGGAGAGGATCACCCGGGGGAGAATCGTCTTAAGAAGTTCAGGGGTCGGTCTTCCAATCTCTCTTTTCACCGCGCAGACATACTCCCCCTTCTCTGTCTGGATGATCTCAAGGGATTCCACCGGAACCGATTGGCTTTTGGCAAAACCAGCAGCCGCTTTGGTCGGATTTCCCCGATCATCCAGGGCAGCCTGTTTCGATGGCCCGATCTTCTTCGTCTCCTCATCTTTCTGCTTCTCTGAAACCGATTCAATATAGAGGACCAGCCGTCTGGGTGTCCCGAGCGTCTTCACCCCTTTGAAATCAATCCGGTTCGCCTCAAGCTCCTTCCCGATCAGCCGTTCCAGCTCGGATAGAGCCCCAGGAACAAATCCGGCGGGGATCTCCTCCGTCCCGATCTCCAGAAGCAATTCTTTCATCCCAGGTCCTTTGTCCATGGTCATTGGCAATTGATGAGCGATCATTTCTCACTCAACAGCGGAAACCCCATCTCCTCTCTCTGGTGAAGATAGGCCTCCGCACACATTCTTGCCAGTGTCCTCACCCTCAGGATATAGCCCACCCTCTCGGTCACACTGATCGCACCCCTTGCATCGAGAAGGTTGAAGATATGAGAGGTCTTTAAACAGTAATCATAGGCCGGAAGGACCAATCCTTTCCCTGCCAGTGCCCTGGCCTCTTTTTCATACATCTCAAAAAGGCGAAAGAGCATCTCCACATCCGCCTCTTCGAAATTATATTTTGAGAATTCCACCTCCCCGCGGTGATGGATATCGCCGTAGCGGATCCCCCGGGTCCACTGCAGGTCATAGACATTATCCACCCCCTGAAGGTACATCGCAATCCTTTCGATCCCGTAAGTGATCTCCACGGGGATGGGATGGAGTTCAATTCCACCGGCCTGCTGAAAATAGGTGAACTGGGTGATCTCCATCCCATCCAGCCAGACCTCCCATCCCAATCCCCATGCACCCAGGGTTGGAGACTCCCAATCATCTTCGACAAATCGAATGTCATGATCCAAGGGATCAATCCCAAAAGAGTTTAAGCTCTGGAGGTAGATCTCCTGAATATCAAGAGGGGAAGGTTTCAGGACGACCTGGTATTGATAGTAGTGTTGAAGCCGGTTTGGATTCTCTCCGTATCGGCCATCCATGGGACGACGGGAGGGTTCGACATAGGCCACCCTCCACGGTTCAGGGCCCAAGACCCTGAAAAAGGTGGCAGGGTTAAAGGTCCCGGCACCGACCTCCAGATCATAGGGCTGTTGAACCACACACCCCTGATCCGCCCAGAATCTCTCCAGCGCAAAAATCAACTCCTGGAAATTCATCCTCCCTCCTCCCTTTCTTTCACCGAGTAGGGTTTAGCATGATCAGTGTTAAATGTCAAAGCAGGCCTAAACCCAAGTTCATCTGGCATTGGTCTGCCTCCCGGAAGGAAGGAGTTCCCTCAGCCCCTTCAGTGACTTCAGCTCCTTCCCCAGTTGGTGTTGGACGAATTTCGGAAGGAGTTCCTCGCTCTCCGACAAGGCCTGAGGGGTAAATCTGAGCCTGTGAAGTTTTTTCAAATTCAGTTGAGAAATCCCGTCGATTAACCGGGCAGTGCCCAATGAGAGGGGATAGAGATTATTCCACCTCTTCGAACACCGATCACATACCAGGCTTCCCTTTTCAATGGAGAAAAATAGAGAAGGCCTTTCCTCCAGCTCCTCCCACCCCTTATTGCATAAACCGCACCGGACCATATTGGGACGGTAACCGAACAGGGAGAGGATCCGGATCTCAAACATCCTTAACCACTCTTCCTTCGGATCGTTTGACTCGAGATCGAATAAGAAGGCAAGGAGAAGTTCAAAGGCCCCTGTGTTCACCTCCCGCTCCCCCGCCATCTCGTTCACCAGCTCCAGATAGTAGTTTCCGAAATAGATCTTTCTTAAATCTTCGCTGATCCCGGGAAAGGCATGAAGGATGTCTGCGCTCTCGACCCTCACCAGGCCCATTCCTTCACGGTCAAAAAAGATGAGCCGCAGATGGGAAAAGAGGCCCAGGGCATTCTGAAACCTCTTCTTGCTCCTCCTCGCCCCCTTTGCAATTCCCTTCAGTTTTCCAAAGTCCCTGGTAAGGAAGGTCAGGATCTTATCCGATTCTCCGTAATGAAGGGAGCGAATGACGATGGCGTGGGTCGTATAAAGCGGCATGCTCTACTTTTTCTGAGGTCCTTTCCCACCGGTGGAAGAATGGGAGGGCGAACTCTTGATCACATCAACTCCGGGTGGAATTTTAAATTGAAAGAGGGAGTTGGGGAGGTCCATGTTGGTCCGAATATCCGTTAAACGCGTCCGGGTCACATTGCCCAGACCATCGATGAGGTCCACCTGGACAATATAATAGGTCTTCTGATCCACCCGCAATGAAAGTCTGGATACCACAGGATGGGTCTCCATCGGACCCAGTTCCAGAACATAGGTGTTCTCCTTCTCGGGAGCAAGCTCATGGGGGGTGAGAAGTTTAAAGTCCCGCCTCAGATCTCCTGCTCCTGCCAGAAAACCAAACTCCTTGATCATCTCTTCTGCAGGGTATAAAAAGACCTGGTTCTCCTCCGGCTGAAAAAGCCAGAGGGTCTGGCCGTCCGAGATCAATTTCTGGTTTGGGACCCTGTAGTCCCAGCGCATCATCCCCTTCTTTTTAAAATAGACTTTTCCATCTGACCTCTGGGACTGTCTCATCACCTTCCCGATATATTCCTGAACAAAACTGGCCTCGAAGTCCCGGGTATGCTCATAACGGTTTTGGATTTCCGTCAGAACCGCCTGAGCCTCCATCCCAAACCCCGCTGTGGCAAAGACCAGCAGGGAAAGAAAAGAAACCAGGATTCCCCAAAATGCCTCTCTTTTCACCCGCTCCTCCTTTATGGCTCTATCTTTTTAATCAGAACCTCTCTCGGCTTGATCCCGTCGGAGGGGCCCACCACCCCCTCCTCCTCCATCTTTTCGATGATACGGGCGGCCCGGTTGTAACCGATCCGGAATCGTCTTTGTATGAGGGAGATCGAGGCCTGTCCGGTCTCTCCGACAAAGGCAACCGCATCATCATATTTCTCGTCATATTCATCCTCTTCACCCCGTGTCTCCTTCTCCTTTTTCACCTCGGTGAGGATGGAGGTGTCATAAGAAGGTTTCCCCTGCTTCTTCAGATATTCCACGACCCGTTTAATCTCTCCGCTGGAAACATAGGCACCGTGGACCCTTATCAATTTTGAACTTCCCGGGGGAAGAAAGAGCATGTCTCCGGTTCCAAGGAGATGCTCGGCTCCGATGGTATCCAGAATGGTCCGGGAATCCACTTTCGAGGTGACCTGGAAGGAGATCCGTGCGGGAAAATTGGCTTTAATGATCCCCGTAAGGACATCCACCGAAGGCCTCTGGGTTGCCAAAATCAGATGGATGCCCACCGCCCTGGCCATCTGCGCAAGCCGGGTGATCGATTCCTCCACCTCCCTCGATGAGATCATCATCAGATCGGCCAGCTCATCAATGACCACCACGATGTAGGGAAGCCTCTCCATTTTTTCGGCTTCTCTATTCTCCTCCCCCTCCAAGAGATCACCCTTCCGCTTATAGACTTTCCCTTTCTCCTTCTCCTCCTTTTCCATCCTCTGATGATAATGCTCAATATTTCTGACCGCCTTTTCGGCCAGGATCGTATATCTCCGCTCCATCTCTCCCACCAGCCAATGAAGGGCAATGGCCGCCTTCTTGGGATTGGTGACGACAGGAAGAAGAAGATGGGGAATGCCCTCATAGTCTGAAAGCTCCAGCATCTTGGGGTCGATCATCAGAAACCGGACTTCATCCGGAGTGGCCTTGAAGAGGATACTGCAGATCATCGAATTGATGGAGACGCTCTTACCGGACCCGGTGGAGCCAGCCACCAGGAGGTGAGGCAGCCTGACCAGATCGACCACAAAAGGGTCTCCTGAAATATCTTTCCCTACCCCGAAGGAGAGTTTCGTTTTCGAATTCCGAAAGGGGTCGGAATCAACGATCTCTTTGAGATAGACGGTCTCCCTGTTGGCATTGGGGACTTCGATCCCGACCACGGATTTCCCCGGGATGGGGGCCACAATCCGGATGGTCACTGCGCTCAACGCCAGGGCCAAATCATCCACCAGGCTTACGATCCGGCTGACCTTCACCCCGGGGGCAGGTTCGAATTCATAGACGGTGATGACCGGCCCCGGCCTCACCTCCACGACCTTTCCTTCCACTCCGTAATCGAGAAGTTTCTTCTCCAGAATTTTGGAGTTCATGATCAGGCTGTCGCGGTCAATCTTCTGTCTCTTCTCCACCTCGGCCTCAAGAAGGGAAATGGGTGGAAGCTCAAATTCCCTCTTCGACTCTGCAAATTCGAAGGCCTCCTGCTTGGGGATCTCTTCCCGTTTTTTAGGCAGCTTCGAAGCCTCCACCACTACAGGAATAATTTCCCTCGCCTCCTCCTTCTCCTCCTCTCTTTTTTCCTCCTGAATTTCCCCTCTTTCCTTCTTCTGTTTTCCGAGCTTTTTGGCCCTCTCTGCACGTTCCTTTCGGATGATCTTGAACGTGCTGATCTTCTCGGCGAGTCTTCTTACCCCGCCTCCCAGCCGGCGAATGGTGGCAATAAAAGAGATGCCTGTCCCAATCACAAAGGCAAGGATCAAAATCACCAACAAAAGGATGGTTGCTCCCGGAAGGTTAAAGTATCGGACAAGGTTTTTTGAAAAAACCTCCCCCATCAATCCTCCCCCCAGGAGTTCCCGGCTGTGCAGATGAAGAGGCCTCATCCACAGGCTGAAAAGGGAAGAGGTGGCAAATAGAATGACCAGCCATCCTCCCAATTTGAGCAGGGGGTACTTCCATTCCCAGCGGAGGATGAAACTGAAGGCATAAAAACCCAGGACCAGGGGGATGAGAAAAGAAGGAAATCCGCATCCCTGAAACAGGAAACCCGAGACGTAGGCCCCCACGATACCCATCCAGTTATGGATCGGCCCTGTCTTGGAGGAAGAATAGGAAAAAAAGGAAGGATCCATGGGATCATAGGAGACCAAGCTCAGGAATAGAAAGAGGGCCAGGGCAAAAAGCAGAATGCCTGTGACCTCCCGCTTCAATTTCTCTTTGATGGAATCCTCAACCACCGCTTTCCTCACCTTATCCCTTTGAGATGAATTCGAAATTCCGGGTGATGCTCTCTCTCACTTTCGCCATCAGGATCTCTCTCTCTCTTAAAGAACAATGACCTGTCTCGATAGGGCTTCCCATCTGGATCCGAATCTCTCCGGAGGAGGCCGTGATTCTGTCTTTGGGCATAATCTCTCTGCTTCCATAAATAGCGATGGGGATGATGGGAACCCTCGATTTGATGGCCAGGGTAAATCCCCCTTTCTTAAAGGGTTGAATCGTACCATCCGGGCTCCGCGACCCTTCCGGAAAGATGACCACGGACATCCCATCCCGGATCTTGCGTGCGGCTTGATTCATCGCTTCCACGGTCTTCCGTGTCCCCTCTCGATCGATGCTGATATAGCCTGCGGCAGCCATGGCCCAGCCGAAAAAGGGGATGGAAAAGAGTTCCTTTTTGGCCAGCCACTTAAACTGAAAGGGGAGATGGCCCAGCAGGGCAAAGATATCATAACTCCCCTGATGGTTTGACATAAAGACGTAAGGCCCATTCCCCTTTACGTGTTCCAATCCCTCCAATCTCACCTTCACTCCGTTCGCCAAAAGGGCTGCCTTTCCCCAAACCCTTGCATAATAATGGACCACCTTCCCTTTTCGGTCAAAGGGATAGGTGAGGAAGGCCAGGAACCCCAGAACCAGGGTGGCGATCACAATTCAAGACCAAACGAATAGCGTACGGACCATAAGAAAAATCTCATTCTTTAATTGTCATTGCGAGCCGAAGGCGAAGCAATCCTGCTATAAGTCGTTATAAAGATCTTTCCATTCAAGGTTGATGCTGTTAATCAATCTTATTTTCTTTGCCCGAGAGCCCCCTTTAATCCGTTTCTCTCTTAAAATGGCACTTTCTACATCCCGTGATACTTCGTAATAGACCAATTTACTGATATTGTATCTCTTGGTAAAGCCCTCTACTAACTTTGCTTTATGTTCATAAACTCTTCTCTTTAAATCGTTGGTGATACCCGTGTAAAGGACTGTATTCTTTTTATTCGTCATAATATAAACATAATATTGTTTTTCCTCCATAAAACTTCGTAGAAGAGATTATGGAGCATGCTCCGAGCCAAAGAGATTGCTTCGGGGACTTTGTCCCCTCGCAATGACAGGAGAGTAACTCCTCCTAATGACAACTTTTCATATCCTCTTTTCTAACTCTCGAAGGATAACCCTTACCTCTTCTTTGACCTGATCGTCAAGATCATAAGGGGACTTTCCCTCCCGGTCGGCCTCAAGGACCTTGGGATTAAACCTCATATGCCCTAAAACCGGAAAATCGGCAAGGTTCTCTTCGATCATTTTCCGGTCCTGTTCCGAATTGATCTTGTTTCCAACAATCATCATCTTCTTGATATTCAAATCCTCCCCCAGTTTCCTGATCTGCCTGGCGGTGTTGATCGCCCTTTGACCCGGTTCGACCACAATGAGAAGTCCATCCACATAACCTGTGCTCCCTCTTCCCAGATGCTCCAGACCCGCTTCCATATCAATGATCAGGGCCTCCTCCCGCTGAACCAGAATATGACGAACCAGATTCTTCAGGAGTACATTTTCAGGGCAGAAGCAACCTCCTCCTCCCTGGGGGATACACCCCAAAAGGAGAAGTCTCACGCCCTGGTAAGTCACACCCAATTCATCGGGAATATCATCCACCTTTGGATTGAGTTTGAACATGGAGCCAAATGACCCCTTTTTCGCTCCTGTCCTCTCCTCGATCAGGGAAGTCATGGAGGCGATCGGAGAGAGTTTGGCTGAAACTTCTCTGGGGAGACCGATGGCGGATGCCAGGTTCGAATCCGGATCGGCATCAATGGCAAGAACCTTCTTCCCCTCCGCAGCCAACAGACGGGCCATCACACCTGCCAGTGTGGTCTTTCCAACTCCGCCCTTCCCGGAAATCGCAATCTTCATCCTCGCCTCCTATTGCTATCATAATCAAAAAATGGCCAAATGTCTATTGCACCTGGCAATCTTGTAACTTCCCCCGGCACCGAGCGCCGCACCAGACCATGGTGGCACCTCTTTGGTAAATACCATTTGACAAGGAGTTTTCCGATCATTGATAATGAGACTCCGGTAAGAGGAAATGGCAGGAAAGATCAACAAGAAGGCGCTCGCCATTCTCAGCGTTTCTCATTTCGTAACGGACCTCAACCAGGGGTCCCTTCCCGCGATCCTCCCTTTTTTCAAAGAGGCCCTGAACCTCTCCTATACCCTCTCGGGTGCCATTCTTCTTTCGGCCAACCTGACCTCCTCGATTATCCAACCCCTCTTCGGACACCTCTCCGACAGGCGCCCGATCGGGTGGTTCCTCCCATTGGCTCCCTTCATCGCCTGTTTGGGCATGTCCCTCACGGGGTTCATGTCGAGTTACCCTCTGGTCCTCCTCTTTGTCATGATCAGTGGAAGCGGGATTGCCGCCTTCCATCCCGAAGGGTTTAAGACCGCTTACTTCTTCACCGGAGAGAGAAAGGCAACGGGAATGTCCATTTTTGCAGTGGGCGGTAATTTAGGAATAGCCCTGGGTCCGATCCTCGGCCTTACCCTTCTCACTTTTTTCAGCATCAAGGGAACCCTCGGACTGCTTCCCCCGGGGATCCTGATCGGAATCATCCTGTTCCTGAATATGCCGATGCTTAGGACTCCGGTCGAATCCGCCCACAGAGAAACGGGGAAGGTATCCAGGGCACCTCTTTCTAAGGATCAAAAGAAATCTTTCTTTCTTCTCATTGCCATTGCCACGGTGAGAGCAACAACCCAATTTGGCCTGGCCACTTACATCCCCTTTTATTACATCAATTACCTCAAAGGGAATCCGCTCTATGCCGGGAAGCTCGTTTCAACCTTTCTCCTCTCCGGAGCCCTGGGAACTCTCCTGGGCGCTCCCTTAGCAGACCGAATGGGACATAAACGATTTCTATTAATCACCCTCTTACTCTCCTTTCCCCTTCTCCTGCTTTTCTATAACAGCAGTGGCTTGATGAGTTTCATCCTTTTAGGCATTTCAGGAATGGTATTGATCTCCACCTTTGCGCTCACCACTGTGATGGCCCAGACAATCCTCCCCCAAAACTTGGGGATGGCCTCAGGGATGTTGGTCGGGTTTACCATGAGTGCGGGAGGAACCGGTGTCACCCTCCTTGGAACAATCGCAGATGCCTGGGGAGTACCCATGGCCATTAAAGCGATCTTTGCCTTACCCTTAATTGCATTCGTTCTGGGCTTATGGCTTAAATATCCTCTTGAAAAAAAACAGGGGGGCTAAATGATGAGCACCATTCTGGTCACTGGAGGCGCAGGGTTCATCGGTTCCCATCTCTGCGGACGTCTTCTCAGGGAAGGGGCCCGCGTGATTTGTTTCGATAACTTTGATTCCTTTTACGACCCCGAGATCAAAATCAGAAATGTAAAAGAAATCACCAAAAAATATCCGGACCCGTTCACCCTGATCACCGGGGATATCAGGAACCGTGGACACCTTCAGGAGGCCTTCAAAAAATATCCGATCGATATCGTTTTTCACCTGGCGGCCAGAGCCGGGGTAAGGCCCTCCATTGCCGATCCTCAACTTTATGAAGATGTCAATCTGCGGGGGACCATTCTTCTCCTGGAGGCCTGCAGGGAGTTCGGGGTCAAGAAGTTCATCTTTGCTTCCTCCTCTTCTGTCTATGGAGAGAATCAGAGGGTTCCCTTCTCCGAGGAGGATTTGAACATTCATCCCATCTCTCCCTATGGAATCACCAAAAGGGCCGGAGAACTTCTCTGCTATTGCTACCACCACCTCTATCAAATGGAGATGTCCTGTCTCCGGATCTTTACGGCTTATGGCCCCGGGCAGAGGCCCGAAATGGCGATCCACAAATTCACCCGGCTGACGGATCATGGCGAGGAGATTCCAATGTATGGCGATGGCTCTTCACGGAGGGATTATACCTATATCGATGACCTCATCGATGGGATGATGGCTGTGCTCGGTCATCACAAAGGCTTTGAGGTTTATAATCTCGGAGAATCCCGGACCACCTCCCTCATGGAATTGATCCGGCTGATCGAGGAGGCCCTCGGGAAAAAGGCGAGGATTCAAAGGTTAGAACCCCAGCAGGGAGATGTCACGGTGACCTATGCCGACATCCGGAAGGCGAGCCGGATGTTAGGATATCAACCCCGAGTTAAAATCGAGGAGGGGATTAAACGATTCGTCGATTGGTATAAGGCTGATTCGAGAAGAGGAGGAAGAGATGAATATCCTGTGGATTGTTAATACGAACACATTTCTTTTAGTGATCCTCATCATCATGGTCTCCTATCTCACCACCCAGGTGAACGCATTGATCCGGTGGTTAAAAAGAGAATAACCTCCCTGCAACAGGGATCATGGAATGATGGAGTAGCGGGTTTCAAAAAAATTCGACTGACCTTATTTGATTTTCCAGCCTGTTCCGGAGGACGTATCCTCCAAGGCAATTCCTTTTGAAAGGAGATGATTCCGGATTTCGTCAGCCTTCTTCCAGTCCTTTTCCCTCCGGGCTCCATCTCTTTCATCAATGAGCCTGATAATTTCCTCCTCAGAGATACCCATTTTCTTAAGCCCTGCTCTTTTCTGTTCGTTTAAATAGGCCTGCGGGTCATTCCTGAATAACCCGAAGACCCAGCCCATTTTTGAAAAGGCATCGAGTCCCTTTTGAAATAGAACAACCATCTCTTCAGTAGGCTGGTTTTTTGAAAGAGTCAAAAGGCTATTTAATTGTGTCTGGAGGTCATAGAAGTGTCCGAGGGCCTGGGCCGTATTGAAATCGTCATCCATTGCCTCTTCAAACCGGGTCTGAAAGGATTCGATGGCCTTCCGGGAGTCATCCATCACATGAGAATCTATTTTCTTCTTGGGGAGTGCAGGTCTTTTTAACTCTCCCTGAACGGCGCGGAGAGTCGTATAAAACCGATCCAATCCTGATTTGGCCTCGTTAAAACTATCATCCGAATAATCCACCGGACTCCGGTAATGGTGGGAAAGGAAAAAGAGCCGGAGGACCTCGGGGTGCCAGTCCTTGAGGATTTCCTTAATCGTCAGGATGTTTCCAAGGGATTTGGACATCTTCTCTTTGTTCAGGTTGACAAAGCCATTGTGGATCCAGTAGCGGGCAAAGGGTTTTCCGGTGGCCGCTTCAGACTGGGCAATCTCATTTTCATGGTGTGGGAAGATGAGGTCTTTTCCGCCGCCATGGATGTCCAGGGTCTCACCCAAATATTTCTGGCTCATCACGGAGCATTCGATATGCCAGCCCGGCCTTCCTTTCCCCCAGGGGCTCTCCCAGGAGGGTTCTCCGGGTTTACTGGCCTTCCAGAGGGCGAAGTCGAGAGGGTTTTCCTTCTTCTCATCAATCTCCACCCGGGCACCGGCCTGCATCTCCTCCAAATTCCTTTTGGAGAGTTTCCCATAGTCTTTGAATTTTTCAACCGAATAAAAGACATCCCCTTCCCTCTGATAGGCATAGCCTTTCTCAAGGAGGACGGAGATTAGGCCAATCATTTCAGAAATGTGTTCGGTGGCTCTGGGTTCGGCCGACGGCCTCTCCAGACCGAGCCTTCCCATGTCGAGATGAAATTCGCCGATATACTTCTCGGCGATCGTTTTACAATCCACGCCCTCTTCATTTGCCCTTTTGATGATCTTATCGTCAATATCGGTGAAGTTTCGAACGAAAGTAACCTCATATCCACGGTACCGGAGGTATCGGTAGATCGTATCGAAGACGATCGCTGATCTGGCGTGACCGATATGACAGAGGTCATAGACCGTCACCCCGCAGGCATACATCCCGATCCTTTTCCCCTGAAGGGAAATGAAATCCTCTTTTTTGCCGGAAAGGGTATTGTAGATGCGAAGAGCCATGGGTTTTTGCCCCCGATCGATGATCAGGATATCTTTAAAGCGCTCTTCAGACGCTTGATCATTCTCTCTTTTCCGAGAAGGGGAAAGACCTTAGCCAACTCAGGGCCTTTCATCTTTCCGGTGATTGCTGCCCGAAGCGGGGCGTAAAGGGATTTTCCCTTCCGGCCCGTCTTCTCTTCGAATCGGGATAAGAGTGAGGTCCAGGTATCTTCCCCTGCCGCGGCCGCCCCCTCCAATACTCTCAGGATAGCCTCGAGGACCTCCCGGTTTTCGGAATCACAAAGGACAGACTTTGCTCCCTCATCAAAAGAGAATTTTTCATCAAAGAAGATACCCAGATATTCCTCTGTCTGGGAAAGGACCACCAGATTTTCTTTCAGAAGTGAAGAGACCCGGGTTAAATAGTCCCGATCAAATTGGTCCACCTTTAACCCGGCCTTTGCAAAATAGGGGGTCAGCAGTGTCAAAAGCCGGTCCTCTTCGGTCCCCCTGATATAGTGGCTGTTCAACCACTCCAATTTCTTTCGTGAGTGGAGGGGAGCATTTTTCGAAAGAGAGGAGAGGTAGAATTCCTCACCGATCTTTTCCAGGGTCAGGATCTCTTCCCTGGAGGAAGGGGTCCAGCCTAAGAGGATGAGGTAGTTCAGAAGGGCTTCGGGGAGAAACCCTTCCTCCCGGTATTGCGAAACCGCCGTGGCACCATGGCGTTTGCTTAATGGAGAACGGTCAGGACCGAGGATAAGAGGGTGATGAGCGAAAAGAGGAGGTGACCACCCGAAGGCTTGATAGAGGAGGACCTGCCTGGGGGTATTGGAGAGATGGTCATCTCCCCGGATGACATGGGTGATATGCATCAGATGATCATCGATCACGCAGGCAAAATTATAGGCGGCCACTCCGTCCGAGCGGACGATGATGAAATCCCCGATCCCGCTTGAATCAAAACTCATCCTCCCATGGATGAGGTCTTCAAAAACGATCGTCCCCTTGCCCACCTGAAATCTCACCACGGGCTTCATCCCTTCGGATTCCATTTTTGAAATCTCTTGTCCGGAAAGAAAACGGCACTTCCCGTCATATCTCGGCATCATCCCTTTGGAGAGTTGTTCTTTCCGAAGAAACTCAAGCCTTTCAGTCGAACAAAAACATCGATAGGCCTTCCCCTCTCTGAGCAACTGGTCTGCATAATCACGATAGAGGTTCAGGCGCTGGGATTGGCGATAAGGACCATCCTTCCCCCCTCCGTCAGGGCCCTCGTCCCACTGAATCCCTAACCAATGGAGGTCTTTCAGGATGGCTTCCATGGAGGCATCGTTCGAACGCTCCGTATCGGTATCTTCGATCCTGAGGATGAAACTCCCTTTTTCTCGTTTTGCAAAGAGGTAGTTGAAGAGGGCGGTTCGGGCATTTCCGATGTGGAGGAGTCCGGTGGGAGCCGGAGCAAAGCGAACTCTTACAGATGGAATCATTTGGGGTCCTTATCAAATGGGACTAAATCCGAAATCTGAATATCGGGCGAAGCGTCCATTTCGGACCAATCCGAAACAAATCCTAAATTCAAATTTCCCAATTTCCAAAACATTCATTTTATTTCGGTCATTTGTATTTAGAACATTTGTGCTTGTTTCAAAATTCGGATTTCGTGCTTCGAATTTTAGTTAATTTTCATCCACGAGGGCGACCGCATAGGCGGCAATCCCTTCTCCCCTGCCAGCAAACCCCAATCCTTCGGTGGTGGTCGCCTTTACATTGATTCTTCCGGTTTCAACTTCCAAGACCCCCGCAATCTCTTTCGCCATCTTGGGGACGAATTCAGAGAGTTTGGGTTTCTGTGCCACAATCGTGGTGTCGATATTCAGGATATGAAACCCCTTCTCCCTCACCTTGATCAGGATTTTTTTCAAGAGGAGGGTGCTCTGAATATTTCTATACTGGGGATCGGTGTCCGGAAAATGCCTTCCAATATCCCCTTCTGCAATCGCTCCTAAAAGCGCATCACCGATGGCATGGAGCACGACATCGGCATCGGAGTAACCCTGTAGCCCAAGGAGATAAGGGATTCGAACCCCTCCCAGTATGAGCGGTCGATTCGGAACCAGGGGGTGGACATCGTATCCAAAGCCCACTCTCATTCTTCCTCCCCCATTGTTTTGGATTTCATCCTGAGGAAGAGATTGGCTAACATCCAATCCTCCTGAGTGGTGATTTTTATATTGGTATAGGAACCTGGAAGGAGATGAACCTTGACCCCCAGCCTCTCTACGAGAGAGGCATCATCCGTTCCCGCAAAACCCTCTTCGGTGGCTTTGAGATAGGCCTCCCGGATGAGTGGGACTTTAAAGGTTTGGGGAGTCTGGGCCTGCCAGAGGGATTCCCTTTCCAGGGTTTCGAGAAGGGTACCATCGGAACTCACCATCTTGATGGTATCCTTGACAGGCATGGCCATGATCACCGCTCCAAAACGTACTGCCCCTCGAACGGACATTTCAATCATCTCTCTGGTCACGAAGGGTCGAACGCCATCATGGATGACGACGATCTCTGTATCCTCGGGTAAAGCGTCAATTCCATTTTTGACAGAGTCCTGCCTTCGCTTTCCTCCTGGGATGATCTGGGATATCTTCCGGTACGCATAGGGTTCGATGACTTCTTTCAGGCAATAATCCATATCCTCCTCCCCCACGACCAGGAGGATGGAACGGATGAGCGGACAGATTTCGAAGGAATCAAGGGTGCGGCTGAGGATAGGCTTCCCGCCAAGGGAAAAGAATTGCTTCTTCTTCTCTTCCATAAAGCGTTGGCCCTTCCCCGCAGAGACGATGACTGCATCAGCCTTCATCACTCTCCATTGTTCAAAACCCTCATCCATCCCCTCTCCCCTTTTGCTTGCAATTACGACACAGTCTCTGGTGGAAGAGGGATGGGGTGAAGGGGATATCAGAATTCACTGTCCAGAGGATAGTAGTAATCCTTTCCCCTGTTTTCCCGGCTCGTCTCCTCCTTCAATCTGGCGAAGATCATCCTTCCTGCCGGAGTTTGAAGGACACTGGTCACGATGACATCCATATTTTTACCGATCTGTCTCCGTCCATTGTCCACGACGATCATGGTTCCATCATCGAGGTAGGCGACGCCCTGTCCCGTCTCTTTCCCCTCCTTCAGGATTTTCACATTGATCTCCTCACCGGGGAGGACCACTGGCCTTAAGGAGTTCGCCAGGGCATTGATGTTGAGGACCTCAATCCCCTGAAGCTCTGCCACCTTATTGAGGTTCGAATCATTGGTGACGATCTTTCCGCTGATCTCTTTTGCCAGCTCAATCAGTTTAGCATCGACCTCTTTGACCGAAGGGTAATCCGTGTCAATAATTCTGACATCGATATCGGCCTGTTTTTGGAGATGGTTCAGAATTTCCAGGCCTCTTTTCCCCCGGGTCCGCTTGATGGGATCCGAGGAATCAGCAATATGCTGAAGCTCATTGAGGACAAAGGTGGGGATGAGAATGGATCCTTCCACAAAACCGGTCTCCGTAATATCGGCGATACGACCGTCAATGATCACGCTCGTATCCAGAATCTTTGTATTCCCTGCTCCCGGAGGAACCTTACCGAAAGGCTTCCAGCCCGGGAGATGGAACTCCTCTCCTTTTTTCAACCCGATCTGAAGACCGATATATCCACCCATCCCATAGAGTAAACCCAGGATGGGGAGGACCACGGGCGGATGGTCAAAGAGATGGGAGATGAGGGCTTTGAAGATAAGATGGGCGATCAACACTCCAAGGATCAAACCGATAAAACTTCCTAAAAGATTTTTTAAAGGAACCTTTTTCAGTCGTTTTTCCACCAGAAGGATCAGTCCGGCCAGGAGAAGACCGCCGATCAATCCTGCAAGACCCATCTGAGGAGAAGAAGTCAATCCCTTCATCAATCCGTATCCACTCCAACCGCAGATGATCAATAATAAAAGATAAAGAATCCAAGAGTCCAAAGGGTTCACCTCCTTTCACTGAAATTTTCAAATGAATGGGAAGAGTAAATGGGCAAGAATTTACTTAGGGTCCGAAGATCGTCTTGATCTCTCTCAGGATGTCTGTCTCTTTCACCTCTTTCGCGATGGCCAATTCTTTCACCAGGAGATTTTTCGCCATATCCATGATCTTTCTCTCTCCGAAAGAGAGATCTTTCTCAGTTTTGAGAAGATGGAGGTCTCTTAATACTTCGGCAATTTCATAGATCGATCCGGTATTGATTTTCTCCATATATTCCCGGTATCGCCGATTCCAGGTCTGATTATCGATCGAGACATCCCGGTCCTTTAAAATCCCGATCACCTTCCGGGTATCAATTTTCCTAATCACGGTCCTCAGGCCGGCCGACTTCACATTATCCTTCGGAACCATGATCGTCATCCCATTGTCAACAAAACGGAGGATGTAGAAACTCTGCTCCTTACCCGAAATTCGTTTCGTTTCAATGGATTCAACGACTCCGACCCCATGCCCTGGATAAACTGCCTTGTCACCGATTTGAAACATAAATTCAATTCCCCCTTTCTCATGATGCATCTGCAAAGAGGTTTCCTCCTGTTTCTGTAGGCTTGCCTGATTTCCCGAAGGTAAGAACAACGGTCACGTGAGGATTTAAGAACCTTCGCGTCTGGCCGGTTTTAAGATGTCGTTTTCGTCGGGTTTCTTACCTTGAATCATTCTACCTACCGAGGCATCGATTCCAAAAATGGCAGATATTCGAACCCTTCCTTTAACCTCCCTCCGTTCTCCAGGAGGTCCAACCTGAAAGACCTCCATAATATCCCCCACCTTCAGCCCGGTTAATTTACCCGCATTGATATAGACCTCATCCCCCTCCACTTTGGCAACTCGGCAAAACCACTCCAGATGATCGAGCTCTCTGGAGAGCGACCGGCTGAGCTCATTGAGGGCAAGATCGATCGCCCTTCCCTTCGCCTTTTCATCAGCGAAGGCCCCTCTCTCCTTGGTGGCAATGATGGGATTTTGGGTCGAAAGGCTTTTCAAAATCCTTCCGGAGAAGGTATCCACGACTCTCATCTCTATCTTAATGATGGCCGATGAGGTTTCATCCTGGGCTCTGGTTGCTTTTGCATTAAAGACATAGGGGCCGGAAAGCTCGCCGATCACGACGGCATGAATACCGAAGACCTCGTTCAGCATCTTTAAGACACCCGGCGTCTCCATCTCTGCCGGGGAAATTCCTTTCCTTTCAATAAACTCCCTTACCATTGGGTAGTCGATGAAGAGGATCTGAAGAGACCTCTGAGAGACCTCTCTGGCTAACCTTTCAGCAAGCCAATCTCCAAAAATCTCTTCCGCAGAGTCGGTCCGATCATCAAAATGGGCGATCATCACCTTCCTCTTCAAACTCGTCAGGGAAGCCGCAGAGACCGATTCGGGAAGAACCTCCATCTCCGAAGTGGAAGCAGAGGGTTTTGAAAAAATGGGAGAACTGATCTGGACTTCCTCTTTCCGAACAGGGGGGATGGCATAAACTTCCCTTCTGGTGAGATATTCATCCACGGGAATATAAAGATACTTGGGTTGATTTCCCACTTCGACCTTAGGGTTCAAAACCTTCACATATTCCTGTTTATCGATGATGACCACCTCTTTATCCAGCAGCTCTTTCATCTTCGCCTTATGAGGGGGTCCCTTTTTAATCGGAAACCAGGATGGAGTGGAACAGGCGAAAAGAAAAGTGAGAAGGAAAAAGAGAATTATGGGGAATTGAGGTTTTGTTAATTTGGAGTCCATCTTTTCCTTCAAACTGAATAATTAATTTTACCCTAAAAAGGTTTAAAAATCAATCCCCAAAATCTAAATTTGTAAAGGATTTTTATAAAGGTGAAATGCGTCTAACTCTTTATAATTTTTAAGTAATTTGTATAATTGAAGGAGGTTTTGGATGGGATTTGGAAAGATGGACGGTCACTTTTTGGAGATCCTTAGGCGTATCCACCCCAATGGGTTCATAATCCACGGCGATTACTTTAATCTTATAACCGTTCTCCAGCGCCCGGAGCTGTTCCAATTTTTCCAGTTTTTCAAGCGGTGTGGACTTCATTTTAGCCAGTCTTAATAGGAAACTCCGGCGATAGACGTAGAGGCCGATGGTCTTGAAAATCTTCTTTGATAAGAGTCTCCCTTTCATATCAGGATTGGATAGGATCTGCTCGATGGTGAGGTCCCTTGGAAAGGGAATAGGAGACCTCGAAAAGTAAAGGGCAAAGGACTTCCCATCGACCACCACCTTTCCCTGGTTGGGATTCAACCAGTCCTTGATGTCTTTGATCCTTGTCATCAAAGAGGACATCTGAAGGGTTTCGTCCCTTAGAAGGGGCCGGATGGCCTTATCAATGATGGGTCCTTTGATCAGGGGTTCATCCCCCTGGACGTTGACAATAATCTCTGACCTGAGGTTTCGGGCCACCTCTGCCACCCGGTCGGTTCCAGTAGGATGATCCGGAGAGGTCATCACAACCTTTCCTCCAAACCTCTGCACGGCTTCCAGGATTCTCTGGTCATCAGTAGCGACAATGACTTCCCCGATCAATTTCGATTGGCGTACCCCTTCGTAGACCCATTGAATCATCGGCTTGCCTAAAATGTCGGCAAGGGGTTTCCCCTCAAACCGGGTCGAACCATACCGCGAAGGGATGATTGCAGAAATTTTCATCACAGTGGTCTCATTTAAACAGATTCATTCGAGCCTGTCAATGACCCTCATGAAACTCCGCTTGCTATTAAATTGACTTTCTTTTATATTGGTGCGGTGATGAAAAAGGGGAAAAATTTGAAACAGGGAATCAAAGACTATTTCATTGCCACCCGTCCCTGGTCTTTCACCATGTCCCTGATCTCGGTTTCGGTAGGGGCTCTCCTGGCCGGAGAAGAGGGTTCGATCCTGTGGGGGTGGTACCTCCTGGTATGCATCGGGATCGTCTGTTTCCATGCGGCTGCTAATATATTCAATGACTATTTTGACACCCGTTACCAGGTGGACCAGCCCGACTCTCCCACGGCTCGCTACCGTCCCCAACCGATCCTCTCGGGCATCTTCACCCCGGCCCAACTTTTAACCGAAGCGATTGTCCTCAGCGGAGTCACCGCTCTGATCGGTTTGATCCTCTCCTTCGGACGTTCCATGCTGGTTTTCTGGATCGGTCTGATCGGCTTTTTTGCCTGCCTTTTCTATACGGCGGCTCCAATCAAATTCAAATACAAGGCCTGGGGAGAATTTTTTGTTTTCCTCATGTGGGGCCCCCTGATGTTCGAAGGCGCCTATGCGGTTCAGCGGCAGGCCCTTTCCCTGAAGGTCTTTTACCTCTCCATCCCTTTCGGGATCCTGGTGGGGTTGGTCCTTCTGGCCAATAATATCCGGGATATTGCTTATGATTCCCGACAGGGAATCAAAACGATCGGAATCCTGCTCGGCAGCCGGCGCAGCATCTTCCTTTATGCCGGCCTTATCCTCTTGGCCTATCTCTATATGATCGGAATGATTGCGTCCGGGATCCTGAGCCCCTGGGGCCTTCTGGTTCTCCTCTCCCTCCCAAAGGCGATTCACCTCTTGAAAAATTTCATGACAAAGGTCCCGGAGGCGGCGGATGCCATTACCGCCCAACTCAATACCACTTTCGGCCTCTTTCTCATCCTCTCGCTGATCCTCAATAGAGTGGTGCCCTTGTGATCTGGGGGGCGATTCTTTTAGCTTCTGCCTGCTGGGCAATCACTTTTGGCTGGAGCGGGGGAAATTTCTGGGTAAAGATCGGCCTTTCGGTCGTTGCGGTTTCTTTCTATTCTCTCTTCTGGCAAAGGCCAAGGATCTCTTTCAGGCTCCATTCATTCCTTTACGGACTCCTTTCAGCCGCCGCACTCTACCTGATTTTCTTCCTGGGAAACAAAATTGCTGCTCAAATCCTTCCGGGGGCAAAAACTCAGGTCAATGCCATCTATTCTCTCGGAGCTGGAGTCAGTAAGATTCCCGTCTTTCTCCTTCTATTCTTCATTACCGGGCCTGGGGAGGAAATCTTCTGGCGTGGTTTTCTGCAAGAACGCCTGATGACCGCATGGGGAAACCTTTCCGGGTGTCTGATGACCATCGCCCTTTACTGTGGTGTTCATGTCTTTTCACGTAATCCTGTGCTCATTTTAGCCTCTCTGGTGGCCGGCACCTTCTGGGGCCTCCTCTATCTCTGGAGAAAGGACCTGTTGGTCCAGATCACCTCACATTCCTTCTGGAGCGCGGTCATCTTCGCCGTAGCGCCGGTTCAATGAAATTTCCCGCTGAGGGGAGCCCCCGGTGATTCATCAAAGAAATAACTAAAAGGTGGTGAGCTCGGGGGTCCCTTTTTGGAAGCCGTAATTTTTTACGACCCCATCCTTATCGAAGAGGATGACCAGGCCATCCTTCTTCTGCTGAATTCTCGTGTACTGGAACAGGGTAAGATTGGTCAGGTAGGGTTCCTCGATCGCAAATTTGGAGGAGTTCTTACGGAGATAGGTGTAAACGAAGATATCTCCGTCATACTGTTTTTGAATTCGATCGGGAGGGCCGAAGACCTCCAGGATTTCGCTTTTGGTGGTAGAACCGATCTTAATCTTTTCCTTCGGATCCTGTCTGATCTCAGAACCGATATAGACCCTTCCGATACTGCAGCCCCATAGAAAGGTCAAGAGCGTGAGAAAGAGGAGGGCCTTAGTGCAGCTCATCCGTTCCCTTATGGAAACCATAATATTTCACCCTATCGTTCTCATCGAGAAAGATGACGAGGTGGTCAGACTTCACCTTGGCCTCAACAAAGTTGAAAAGAACCAGGACGATCGCCCGTATATTTCCACGGTTGTATTGGTAGGAGAGGATGTTGGCAAAAGGATAATGGGTAAGAGGCTCTCTGGTCACATCCAGTTCCCGAAGGATTTCATTAAAGACCGTCGGGCTGATGTAATTTTGAGGAGGACCGAACCACCGGATAATCTCCTCTTTGGTGGTCACGCCGGGTTTGATCTCTCTGATCTTCTCCCCGGAAATCTGCGGGCCTTCATAATAACGGCCTACCACACAACCGGTCAGGAGGAGGGCCAGAGAAAGAACGCCGATCACCAGAGGAGTATGATGAAACGGCCTCTTCATGAGTCTCCTCCCTTTCGAATTCTTCCTCCCATTCCGTATTTCTCTGCGACCTCCTTGAATCCGGGAAGAGACTTCTCGATCATCCCCTTCTCGACGGCATAGGCGATTCTGAAATAACCCGGTTTTCCAAAACCCCTTCCCGGGACGGTCAGGATCTTTTTGGCCTGAAGGTCTTTCACAAAGGCCACATCATCCTCAATGGGCGCTTTCGGAAAGAGGTAGAAAGCACCCTGAGGTTTTACCACCTGATATCCGAAAGAGGTTAAGGAATGATAGAAGAGGTCCCTTTTCTCCTCATATTCCCTGATGTTCACTGAATTCCTCTGAAGGGGAGCGACCAGCCTCTGCATCAGCGCAGGGGCATTGACGAATCCGAGGGTCCGGTTAGCAAAAATGATGGCCGCCATCATCTCCTCGACCTCCTCACAATCTGGATGGGCCGCGATATAACCGATCCGTTCTCCAGGAAGGGAAAGGTCTTTGGAGTGGGAGGTCACCCGGAGGGTGTGGGGATAGAATTTAAAAGGAATGGGGAGTTTAATCCGGTCGTAGACAATCCGGCGGTAGGCTTCATCGGTGATGAGGTAGATGGTCTTGCCTATCTTCTGACTTTTCCTCTCCAGCAGTCTCCCTAAATTTTTGAGGGATTCCTCGCCATAGACGACCCCGGTCGGATTGTTGGGAGTATTGATCAGGACGGCTTTGGTCTTCTGATCAATGGCCTTCTCAATGTTTTCAAGGTTAAGAGAGAAGTCCTCATTCGTATGGACGATACGGAGAACTCCTCCAGAATTTTCGATATAGAACTTGAATTCCATAAAGTAAGGAGAAGGGACGATGACTTCGTCGCCCTCATCGAGAAGGGCTTTCAAAACGACATTGAGCCCCCCCGCAGCCCCCACGGTCATGACCACATGATTTTCATTAAAAGGCAGAGCGGATTCCTCCCTGAGATAATCGGCGATTGCCTTTCTGGTCTCACGATATCCATTATTGGGCATATAGCGATGCATCCCTGAAATGGGATGGTTGGCGAGTTCCTTCAGGGCCTTCTTCAGAGATTCGGGGGGTTCGAGATTTGGATTTCCAAGTGAGAAGTCGTAAACATTCCCTTCCCCATGGATTCTTTTCAATTCCTCCCCTTCCTCGAACATCCGCCTCACCCAGGAGGCGCCATTCAATGCATTCTTGACTTTCTTTGAAATCGACATTCCACTTCTCCTTTCAACGATTCACTTTTACTAAAAAATAAAAGAGCCATAAAGTCTCCCCTTATGGCTCCAAATAAAAAGCCATGGGGGCCTGCATGGTCACCCATGGCTATCCCTGCTGTAGAAGCAAGGGCTTATGGGTGACCCTTGTCAAAGTAAAAATAAAAGAAATAAAAGTTAAACATCTCTTCTCCTTTGAATTCAATTTAAAACATATCACACCGGTTTTGTCAAGGGAAATTAAAGGTTTTTGAGTGTCAGAAAAGTTGACATTTAATAAAAATCCCTTTAATATTGCGAAGATATATCTTACTCCCGGTGTTAAAAAGAGATGGCTGGAGAGAAACGGCTCGCCCGAACCAGAAATATCGGGTTTATGGCCCACATTGATGCGGGGAAGACCACAGTCACCGAGAGGGTCCTCTTCTATACCAGGAAGATCCATCGCATGGGTGAGGTGGATGAAGGGACAGCGGTGATGGACTGGATGCAGCAGGAGCAGGAGAGGGGCATCACCATCACCTCTGCGGTGACCGCGGTAGAGTGGAAAGGAAACACAATCCATATTATCGATACCCCCGGTCATGTGGATTTCACCATTGAGGTGGAACGATCCCTCAGAGTCCTGGATGGGGTTATTGCGATCTTCAGTGCGGTCGAAGGGGTGGAACCCCAGTCGGAGACCGTCTGGCATCAGGCAGATAAATATCGCGTTCCCAAGCTGGCATTCGTCAATAAGATGGATCGGATGGGGGCCAATTTTTTCGAAACCGTAAAGATGATGATAGACCGCCTCGGAGCTAACCCATTGATCACCCAGATTCCAATTGGAACCGAAGATCGGTTTATTGGAGTGGTTGATCTCATCCGAAACAAAGGGGTCGTCTGGGATGAACACAGTCTGGGGATTGAATTCAGAGAGGTCTCCATCCCGAAGGAATCGGAGAGGGAAGCGGCACAATACCGTTCCAAATTGATCGAATCGCTTGCCGAGCTCGATGACCCATTGATGGAAAAGTATCTCAACGGGGAAGAGATCTCTGAACCCGAAATCAAAGGCGCCTTGCGAAAAGCCACCCTCTCGATGAGGGCTGTGCCCGTTCTCTGTGGTGCCGCATTGAGAAACCAGGGAATCCAGAACCTGATCGATGCCATCGTGGACTACCTGCCATCCCCTTTGGATGTTCCGCCTGTGGAGGGGCAAAATCCCGTCTCAGGGGAAAATGAGAGAAGGATGACAAGGGATGAGGAACCCTTCACCGCTTTGGCCTTTAAAGTCATGATGGATGAAGGGAGGAAACTGGTTTATATCCGGATCTACTCCGGGGTGCTGAAGGTGGGAATGGAAATCTATAACCCCCGGCTGAAGAAGACGGAAAAAACCTCCCGGATCTTTCAGATGCATGCCAACCAGAGGACCCGCGTGGAGGAGGCAAAAACAGGGGAGATCGTGGCCATCATGGGTTTGAAGGAGACGACCACAGGGGATACCCTCTGTGACCGAACCCACCCGATTGTCCTGGAGCTCATCGATTTTTATAAACCCGTGATGTCAGTGGCGGTGGAGCCAAAGACAGGCATGGACCAGGAAAAACTCACCCCATCCCTGGAGAAGTTGAGCGAGGAGGATCCTACCTTTCAATTTAAATTTGATGAAGATACGGGGCAGACCATCATCTCCGGAATGGGCGAATTACATCTTGATGTGCTGGTTAATCGCCTTCTCACCGAATATCATTTGGAAGTGAATGTGGGAAAGCCACAGGTCGTTTTCCGCGAGACTGTGGAGAAGGAGGCAGAGGCCTCCCACAAATTCGCCAAAGAAATGGAAGAGGTGAAGCATATCGGAGAGGTCCTCCTGAGGATTTCTCCAAACGGAAGAGGGAAAGGGATCGAATTTCGTTCTGAGGTTCCGGAAGGAATCCTCATTCCGGAAGGCCTTCTCGCCATTGAAGAAGGAGTGAGGGAAGGAGCGACCATCGGAGTGGTGATGGGTTATCCATTAACGGACCTCCGGGTCACCCTTTTGAAAGCCGCGACCGATTTGAACCATCCCTCTCCCCTTGCCCTGAAGATTGCTGCTTCCAATGCATTGAGGGAGGGATGCCGGAAGGCACACCCTGTTTTAATGGAGCCAATGATGGAGGTCAACATCATCGTCCCTGAGGAATTCATGGGCGAAGTGGTGGGCGATCTGAAGGCGAGAAAGAGTTCTGTGGAAGCGATCACCCCCAGAGGGAAGGTCACTCTCATCAAGGCCCTCTCTCCCCTGACGAAGATGTTTGGTTACTCAACGGATTTGAGATCCCTCACCCAGGGACGGGGGACCTTTTCCATACAGTTCTCTCGTTACGACAAGATGATCGGGTAATCCATCAAAAGGGGATGACCATCAAGAACCAGAGCCTCGATGATGAGATTCTCAAAACCCTGAGAGCATCTTCTTCCCCTTCCATTTCCGGGGAGGAGATCGGCCGGAGATTGAGGGTGAGCCGGACCGCCATCTGGAAGCGGATCAGGCATCTGAGACTCCTGGGATATGAGATCGATGCCTCCACTCGATCCGGATATCGTCTGATCCGGTCCCCTGACCTTCTCACCCCGTCCGAAGTCAGATCCGGTCTCAAAACGAAACGGATGGGAAAGGTCATCCATTATTTTCAGATTCTCGATTCGACCAATTCAAAAGCCTATGAGTTAGCCCTTCAGGGTGCGAAGGAAGGGGAAGTGGTCATCGCAGAATCCCAGAACAGGGGGAGAGGGAGGCTGGGAAGAGACTGGTTTTCCCCTCCTTTCCTCAACCTTTATCTCTCCGTGATCCTGAGGCCCAGGATTCCTCCTCATCAGGCATCGCTCATCACCCTGATGGCCGCAGTGGCCACTGCTGAAGCGATCGAGAAATATTCTGGCCTCAAACCGTCAATCAAATGGCCCAACGATATCCTGCTGGGAGATCGAAAGGTAGCCGGTTTGCTTAATGAGATTCAATCCGAGATGGACCGGGTTCACTTCATCATCCTGGGTATCGGGATGAACCTCAATGTGGATGAGTCTGTGTTCCCCAAAGAGATCCGATCCATTGCCACCTCTCTGAAGATCGAGAAGGGGGAAACCATTCTGAGAAAGGGGTTTCTTCAGGATCTTCTAAAGGGATTAGAGGATTGGTATGAGATTTTCTTGAAGGCAGGGGGGGAAAGGATTCTGAAGGCCTGGAGAGAGAAAGCGAGGATTAAAGGAAGGCCGGTAAGGGTGACCTCCTTCGGTCAAACCCTGTCCGGCAGGGCAATTGATGTGGATTCGGACGGGGCTCTAATCTTAAAAACAGACGACGGAAGTCAGAAAAAAATTGTTGCAGGAGATGTAGAATATTCTCGAAAGCAGAGAGTGGGGAGTGAAGAGTGAAGAAATAGTTTACTGCTTTCTACTTTCGACTTTCCACCTGTCAAGGGGAGGAGGTCTTATGCTTCTGGTCATCGATGTCGGCAACACCAATACCGTTCTGGGAGTTTATGATCGCAGGGTCCTGGTGGATCACTGGCGGATCGGGACGGAAAGGGAGAAGACCGCTGACGAATGGGGGATTCTCTTCCGGGAACTTTTCCAGTTCGATCATATCCACATGGAAGATTTTAAAGGGCTGATTATTTCCTGCGTGGTCCCTCCGGTTCTGGACAGGCTTCAGGAAATGGCGGATAAATATTTCCATGTTCACCCTTTGATTGTAGGACCGGAGATCGAGATCGGGATGAAGATTTTATATGATCATCCCGCCGAAGTGGGAGCGGATCGGATTGTCAATGCAGTGGCGGCCTATGAGCGTTACCGCAAGAGTACGATTGTGGTCGACTTCGGGACGGCAACCACCTTTGACTATGTCTCACCGAAGGGCGAATATCTGGGCGGAGCCATCTCTCCGGGAATCGGGATCTCCGCAGAAGCCCTGTTTCAACGAGCCTCAAAGCTCCCAAGAATTGAGATCCTCGAACCCAAAAAGGTGATCGGAAAGAACACGGTTCAAAGTATGCAGTCGGGGATCTTTTTTGGATATGTGGGACTGGTGGACGAAATTGTCAGACGGATGAAGAAAGAAATGAGATCAAATCCCAAAGTCATTGCCACCGGAGGGTTGGCAAGCCTGATTGCGAAGGGATCAGAGGTCATTGAAGAGGTGGATGAATTTCTGACCCTCGAAGGGTTGAGGATCATCTATGAAAGGAATCAGAAACCGAAAAAGAGAAGATAGGCGCTCCCGCCCATTTTCCCCTTGTCTAGCCTCTCTCAATTTGGTATAAATACCCAACATGTTAGCCAGGGCCCTGAGCAGCGCTCTTTTCGGCATTGATGCCTATGTAGTGGAGGTGGAGGTTGACATCGCCCAGGGGCTTCCTGCCTTTGCCACGGTTGGACTTCCCGAAGGAGCGGTCAAGGAATCGAAAGACAGGGTCAAGGCGGCTATTAAAAACTGTGGTTATGACTTTCCTTCCCGGCGGATCACGGTCAATCTTGCCCCTGCGGATATCAAAAAGGAAGGGGCCGCCTTTGACCTTCCAATGGCCATTGGAATCCTCGCTGCCACAGAGGTTGTCCAGAAGAGTAAACTCGACCAATACTTTATCGCTGGGGAACTCTCCCTCGACGGCCAGGTTAAACCCATCAAAGGGACTCTCCCTATTGCCGTGACCGCAAGGGATTCAGGTCTTCTGGGTATTCTGCTTCCAAGAGGAAATGCAAAAGAGGCCGCAGTGGTGAAAGGGATAGACATCCTCCCGCTGGATAATCTTTCGGATTGCGTTGAATTTCTCAACGGTAATCTTCATATTGATCCGGTGACGGTCGATCTTGATGAGCTCTTTAAAACGGAACCCAATTATCAGGTCGATTTCAATGAGGTGAAGGGTCAGGAGCATGTGAAGCGATGTCTCGAAGTGGCTGCTGCGGGAGGCCATAATGTGATTATGATCGGCCCTCCGGGCTCTGGAAAGACGATGCTGGCCAAGAGGCTCCCCACGATCTTACCGGATATGAATTTTGAGGAGAGTCTTGAGACCACGAAGATCCACAGCGTGATGGGATTGATCCCAACGGATAGCGCCCTTGTCGTCACACGACCCTATCGCGATCCCCATCATACGATCTCTGATGCGGGACTGATTGGAGGAGGCCAGATCCCCAAGCCAGGAGAGGTCAGCCTCTCCCACAACGGAGTCCTCTTCCTGGATGAACTCCCTGAATTTAAAAAGAATGTCCTGGAGGTAATGCGTCAACCCCTCGAAGAGGAGAAGGTAACAATCTCCCGGGCGGCGACCTCCCTTACTTACCCTGCCCGCTTCATGCTCATTGCCGCGATGAATCCCTGCCCGTGCGGTTATTACGCTGATCCCAATAATGAATGCAACTGTACCATCCCCCAGATTCAACGCTACCGCTCAAAGATCTCCGGTCCACTGATGGACAGAATCGATATCCATATCGAGGTGCCTGCGGTGAAGTACCGCGATCTCGCAAGCCGTGAGCCGGGGGAATCCTCCAGGGAGATTAAAAGGAGGGTGGATAATGCCCGGAAGGTCCAACTCAACCGGCTCAAGGGAATGAAGATCTACTGCAATGCCCAGATGACCAACCGCCATATCAAAAAGTTCTGTGAGATCGATGAGGCAAGCCAGAAGCTATTGGAGATGGCCATTGATAGATTTGGGTTAAGTGCCAGGGCCTATACTCGAATCCTGAAGGTGGCCCGGACCATCGCCGATCTCGAAGGCCAGGTCAATATCCAGCCTGCCCACCTCTCCGAAGCCATCCAGTACCGCACCTTGGATCGAAATCTCATATCCTAAAAATAAGGGTGCCGGGCACCGGTCATCCGGTTTTTCCTCAAGAACCGGACTTAAAATAGACTTAAAATAATGGATGATTAACGGCTGTATAAACCGGCCATGGAGGCTGATCCCAAGACCTTCCCTTTCAATGTCCTTTCGAACTTCGAAAGAGAGGCGCTCGTTCCGAGGTCAAGCCTTTCCACATTGAGCGCATAGATCGTAATGACATAGGAATGTTCGCCACTTCCTGGGGGTGGTTCAGGTCCACCGTAGCCCACATCTCCCCAGGTATTTCTTAGCTCCACTGCCCCCCGGGGCAACTTTTTCTTAGAGGCCCCTTCCTCCAGCGATGTCACATTGGCCGGAATGTTGATGATCATCCAGTGAACCCAGTTTTGAGCGACCGGGTGGATATCCACAACCGAAAGGGAAAATGATTTTGTCCCCGGAGGTACGTTCTTCCATACCAATGGGATGGAGAAGCTCCCCTTTGCATATTTATCCGGAATCGCCCCCTTGTGCTTAAACGCAGGGGAGGATATCTCGAAGGAGCCCTGTCCTAAAAATATCTTCGGGAGACCGATCAAAGCGACGGTAAAAAGAAACAGTAAGAGGTATTTATTAGAAATCCTCATCTCTTCGCCTCCTTTCTGGTTCACTCTATATGGACCCTTCCACTCTCTATTTTATCGCATTAAATTTATTATCTCAAATTTCAGAGGATCAACGATCATATTTAATCCTCACCATCACTGATTTAAAAAATCCTTTCTCTCCTCTTCGGTTTTTGATATATTTAATTTGTTTTCTAAAAGAGAGTAACGTCATGGATACCATCGAACACTTCTCGGACTTTTTGAGAACGTTAGGGGCACCGAA
>CAZXMB010000004.1:9025-35132 GCA_964641715.1 uncultured Syntrophaceae bacterium | reverse complement strand
CGGCGACCCCCGTATATTCTAAAAAATCCCTTCGGCTAACTCTCTTCATCTTATTACTTTTGCCGGATCGATTCTTTTGATTTCTTGAATGAGGTCGAAGTGAGGGTCGGTGGAGATGATCTCTTCTATTCCATTGTGGATCATAGTGGCGGCATGCACAGCATCGCGGGATGTGATTCCGTTAACCCTTTTTAAAATCTCAAGGGCCTTATCTGTGTCAACAACCCGGACAGGGAAAATATCTGTACAGAATTCAATCATCGATTGATAGGCCATTTCGCCGAGTGTTCCTCGTTCGATTGAGAAATACCGACAGAGGATCTCCTGGAGAACTTCTGTGTTGGTTACTCCAAGTATTTCTCGAGATTTGATTTTTTCAAGAAATTTTTTACAGGGTTCACGAAGAGGATGAGGGCCGCCGATTGAATAAATAATCAGATTGGCATCGATAAACAAAATCGGCAGCGCACTTATCGACATGAATACTTCCCTTCAAGATATTCGGATTCCCATTTCTGATAATCATCGGGAGCAGGGACTTCAGGAAGTGATAAGAGTCGGTCCACGGCTTCCGCAATTTTCCGTTGTTTATTTTTCTTGAGATGGTACTCTTCAACAGCTTCGCGAACGAGGGTGCCAAGCTTTTTATGATTCCTTGAGGCAATCTCTTCGAGTTCTTTTAACTGCTGCTCAGTCAGTAACACTTGAACTTTCTTAAGATATTTTGCCATCAATACTCCTCTAAAACAATACTCTCAAAAAAAGAGTATAATTAAAATAATCTTTTGTCAAGAAATTTAATACGTTTTAGTATGATTACTCAACCCCGTACTGGCGGCGGTAGGAGAGGATATAATTTCTCACATCCTTCTTTGTCTTGTAAATCCCGAAATGGCCTTCGCAAAGGATATCAGCATCAAGGTCAAGTAACTTTTTGGTGGAGCGGCCATAATCCTCGAGGTTCGATCCAAACTCCTCGAGCAAAGGGCCGTGAAGGTCCTGACCGAAAAGAATTCGTTTCCCATCTTTATCCAAATAGAGGCATATAGACCCTGGGGTATGACCCGGTGTGTGAAGGCAGACAACCTTCTGTCCGCCAATCATCAGCACCTCTTCAGGCAAATTGAATTTCATATCTACAGGAGTTGGAGGAAAAGTTGTCTGATACCATTTGGCAGCTGTCAGAACTTGGTCTCCGGTTTCAAGAGGTGGTGCATCCAAATTGTGGATGTATAACTTAGAACCAAATCTCTTCTTAATTTCTGGGACGCCTCCGATATGATCGATATGGCAGTGGGTTAGAAGAATCTTACTCAGATTCTTACAGTTCAACCCAAAACTTTGAACATTGCTAATAATCTTATCAACACTCCAACCTGCCCCTGTATCAATCAGGATCAATTCGCCCAAATTGATCAGATAGACGCAACCATCCCGGCTATCAGTGAGATCAGGTCCTCCCACAATAAAAATGTCTTTGACGATCTCATAGGGGTTCATCCGATGATCTCCTTTTTGTCTTTTTTCAATCTCCTGAAATCCGACAAGGTAAAGCCTTCCCACTGACATGGGAAGATGGAGTTATTCTGGAATAATGGCTCTTTTTCAATGTCGAATTGGGAGAATTGTTTTGCCTTTTGAAAAAGAGGGGTTTGAGGAATGGGTGAATATTCGACCAGAATGGGTTTTGCTCCTGACTCTTTCACAAATGCAATGCTCTCCTCCACCTCCCCTACCCTTTGGCCTGGTAATCCTATCATTATATATACCCCAATTTCTTCGCCTGAGTACCCTGCCCTTTTTAAATGTTTGATCGCCTGTCTGAATTCCTGATTATCAACCTTCCCTCCTGTTTCGATCTGTGTAGTTTTATTCGATGATTCAAAACCAAGACGGATGGTTTTGAATCCACCACGAAATAGCAAGTCAGCAACCTCCTCATCTATTTCCCTAATATGGATGGCATTGGGCGCGTGGAAATTGCAATGGATTCCCTTTTTGATGACCTCTTTCATGATAGGAATAAAATGTTTAGAAGGTTCGATGAGAAGGGCATCATCATAGAAGGCGATATTATGAATTCGACATTGCATTGTCCAGTATTCCATTTCATCAACCACTTTTAAAGGATCCCTTCTGGTGAAACCCTGTGTTAAAAATCTGGAGGCACAATAAGTACATTGGAATGGACATCCTCTGGAGGTGGCGAGACACACATAATTGAGCCTGGGATAGAGGTCGAAGGCAGGATAGGGCAAGGAATCAATTTGGATTGCGGAATGCGGATTTCGGAATTGAGTTTGTACTGAAATGAGCTTTAAAACGTCTGACTCCCTTCCCCCTTGGAAAACGATATCCGCTCCAGAAAATCTTTTTGCATGCTCATAACAGAGGGTCGCATAAATTCCACCAAGGATTATAGGGACTCCTCTAAACAATTTCTTCGCAATCTCAATTATTTTGAATACCCCAGGATACCAGTAAGTCATCCCTGAAGTCACACAAATGAGATCTGGTTCTTCAAGAATTGAAAATCTTTTCAACAGGATTTCTTCAGGAATTCCATATTGACTATACTTTCTTGGGATGGATTTGACAGGTAAGGGTTTCCCAATTTCCTTTTTAAAAAACTTTCCATCTCCATATCTTCTTGTTTTTATTTGTAAATCAAGGCAGTCAATGAGTGTAACCCGATACCCATTTCCCCTCAAATGGCTCGCGATATAAAGCAGTCCAAGGGGTTTTATCCAGAAATTATAGGCGGCAAAATCTGTAATCCAGGGGTTGATGAGAAGGATATGTGGAGAATGTTTCACAGGATCCATTGTCTTATTATATTCCGGGCCACAACTGCTTGAAGCGGCGTTCTATTTAGACCGATTGGAGTGTGAAGTTGGGAGAATACCTATTTAAGTTTTGATACGTCAAGCTGGAACAGAACCGGAAAAGTCTTGGACCATTTCAGCCAGCGCTGAGAACCTGCCTCGGAAACCGACCATAGCTTCCCGTCTGAATCAAAACCGATATCCTCGATGCCAATAACCATTTCATATTGGGTCAGGAGGCTTCCGGTCTTGGGGTCAATCTTGAACAGCCTGCCGTGTTTACTGCTGCTCGCAGTCAACCAGAGACTTCCTCTGCGGTCAAAAGCCAGACCCTGAGCCTCCCCTGGAATCGAAATGATAGAGATTGCCTGATCTTCTTTGATGGCTCCCTTTCTATTGTATTCATAGATTGTTCGTTTGGAACTGAACTCGTTCCAGATAAGAGATAACGGGGTTTCTTTCCAAGGATTTCTGAGGCATTCGCACTGACGATGACAGAGAAAACCGCAAGAATGGCAATTCCAGGAGAGAGATGTTTTGACGTCAGCTTCACTGGAGGGCCTTCTTAACAGGTTGTCATTTGCCTCTTGATCCCAACCGGACCATGGGACTGGAAAAGCAATTCTACCTTATCCTGCTTATACGAATCCTGTATGAGTAGTCTATCTTTTCGATGAGCCTGATCTCAATGGAGTTTTTTCTATCTGTAAACACTCCCTTGCCCGGAAGATCGAAGGCAGCGCCACGGAGGTATGAAACAGCGGGGTCTGCATCTATCAGCCTGATAGGTGAATTCCCGTATCTGCATTCATCAATGGTATCGTCGGCAATCATGACCAGTGCTCCTTTGCCAGGGAGGTGGGGATCAAAGCTGCCGATTGGCTGCCGGTTCTCAATGAAATAAAACCTCGATTCTGTCAGGGGGATTTTTGCCACAAGCGTTTCTGATGTCCCGTCTTCGAGCGGGCCGAGCACAATTTCGCTGACTTTGCTTGGGTCTACGATTTTTATCTTTTCCTGTGGGATCCAGCCGAGTCTCAGCTTCGTCCATGAGGATATGCCCGGTGGTGGAAGATCCCGTCTGTAGAAATGACAGGAGAGTGGATCCCAGTAACCCATGTGGATGAGCGCATTCTCAAATCCGGTCTCCCTTGTAGGATGCTTTGCCTGAAGATCATGGTCGTAAAGGCAGGGCAATACCCTTTTACCATTGGTTACTCCTCCCCAAATATGGGCTATGTCATGAAAGAGTGTGCCAAGGTGTGCCTGATAGGTGAAGATTGCCACTCCGCCTTGGACCTTCTGTCCGCTCTGCGTCCTGAGCGCAATATCCTGTTTCCATCCGAGCATACCCGGATATCCGCAGAGCCCTACCATTCCATATTCTTTGAAAGAGGCGCCAAGAAGGAGAACAACAAAGGAATAACGTGAAAAATTGTTTTTTTCGTCCGCGGCATCAATAGAATTCTGTATCAGTCTCGCAACACGTGATCTGTCAACTTTAAGATTAGCCGGGGAAATTGCATACCGCCCAATGGAATCAGGGAGCCTGTGCCAACCTGTGATATCAATCTCAACCCCTACCCTTCCATAAGACATCTCACGCACGTAGAAGTCAAATCTTTTGAAACGGTCCCTGACAAAATTCTCATTAACCGGAGGGAGAATGTCCGAAAACTGGACAAGGATAACCAGCCCTTTCCTCTTTTCACAAGCATCTGCGTTCCGTATCTGGGACTTCGCAATTCCCGCTGGATAGATGAATAAGGCGAAAAGAGCTAAGATGATGATGGCAATCGTCCTTCCTCTCATAATGAAATAATTCTAAGTATTTGAAAATACTTAATTTTTATTAACTTTCGTTTTTATCAATTTTATTAATAACAAGGCTTATCATTCCGGTTTCTTATAAATCCCTCTTATGATGTTTCACGTGAAACATATCAAATTCGGATTTCGGAATGCATAATGCGGAATAAATTCATTATTAAAGATCCTATTTACCGATGCAGAATTGTTCGAAGATGCGGTTAAGAACCTCTTCGGTGGTTGTTTCACCCACCATTTCTCCAAGACTATCAAGGGCGGAGCGGATTTCAAGGGCAATGAATTCAAGGGATCTCCCTTCCTTCAACCCGTCCAAAGCATCGGAGAGGTTCTCCTTCATCTTTAAAAGAACATTCTTATGCCGGAGATTGGCTATGATCAGATATTCCGGAGAAAGCCTCAGACCTTTATGAATTAATGAATGATAGATCGCCTCTTTCAAATCATCTACTCCGAGATTTTTTAAGGCGGAAATAGAGACGATGGGATCATCTTTAAACCACTTCTTCAATTCTTCCGGAGAGATATGGAGGGGGAGATCGTTCTTATTTACACAGATCACCTTCTTCTTTCCCTCAATCTCTTCGAAGGTCTCGAAATCATCTTTGTCCAATCCGAGACTACCGTCAAGGACCAGAATGATAAGATCAGCATCTGCCACCTTTTCCCTGGCCCTTTTCACGCCTTCCTGTTCAATAAAATCCTTGGGCCTTCTCAATCCTGCGGTATCCATCAAGCGTACCGGGATGCCACGGATATTGAAGACTTCCTCAATCACATCCCTTGTCGTCCCCGGAATCGGGGTGACAATGGCCCGCTCCTCCCTCAAAAGGACATTGAGAAGGCTTGATTTCCCGACATTGGTCTTTCCCGTAATAGCACATGAAATCCCTTCTCGAAAGATTCTCCCCTCCTCATAAGAGGCCAACCATCCCTCAATCTTCCCAATAACGGCATGAAGATCTTCCTTCAATTTCTCCAGTGAAATAGGCTCAATCTCCTCCTCTGGAAAATCGATATGCGCCTCGGTCAGCGCTAAATTACAGACCAAACCTTCCTTAATTGAAACCATCTCTTTATAGAGCAATCCCCTCAACTGTTGACCGGCTATCTCCAGACTCTCCTTCGTCTTAGCCCTGATTAAGTCGACCACGGCCTCAGCCTGAGTCAGGTCGATCCGACCGTTGAGGAATGCCCTTTTCGTAAACTCCCCCGGCTGGGCCATCCTCGCTCCTTCTTTCTGAACCAGCTCCAAGACCTTCTGAAGTACAAAGTAGCCGCCATGACAATGGATTTCGACAATATCCTCTCGGGTGTAGGTCTTTGGTGCCTTCATCACGACGAGAAGAACTTCATCAATGGCATGGCTATCTTTGGGATCGACGATTTGTCCGTAATGGAAACGGTGGGATAGTAAATCATTATCGTTTTTTTTTGCTTTGAATAACCGCTTTGCAATGGATTCGGCCAGGGGGCCGCTCATCCGAACAATGCCGATGCCACTTTCCCCAAATGGGGTTGAAATGGCTGCAATGGTCTCTTCTTCTGGTAAGATACTTTTGGAATGTACTGGAGTACTGCTCTTCAAGGGGGTTAACCCGCCGGGACGATCTTGATCCTTTTCATCTCCCCTTCCCCAAGACTTTCTGTCTTTAGGGATGGATCTTCCTTAAGGGCGATGTGAATGATCCTTCTATCATGAGCATTGAACGGGCCCATGGTGATCGCTTTACCAGTCCGTTTTACCTTCTCCCCTAAACGAGTGGCCATCTTGGATAATGATTCGGCCCTCCTTGCCTTATAATGGTTCACATCCAGATAGATCCTGAAGGGTTCTCTCAACTGTTTATTGACCATACGATTGATAAGAAACTGAAGTGAGTCCAGGACTCGACCTTCTTTCCCGATGAGCATCCCCTCTCGATCAGCCTTTACCTCGAGATAAATCTCCCCTTCTTTGACGGATTGTTCAATTTCCGAATGGGCTCCCATTCGCTCGAGCAATCCCAATGTCCATTGCTTGGCAATCTCTATTCCCTTTTCATCAAAAATGTGAACCTCACCCCCTCTTGTTCATGTAATATTGGTGTGCGATAGACAAGACATTGTTGACCAACCAGTATAAAACGAGACCGGATGGAAAATTGAGAAAGAGAAAGGTAAACATGATCGGCATGAGCATGAACATTTTGGCCTGAGTGGGATCAGCGGCTGAAGGGGTCATCTTTTGTTGAATGACCATGGTGGCACCCATGATGAGCGGGGTGATGTAGATGGGATCCTTTGCCGACAGATCTTTGATCCAGAGAAGGAAAGGGGCATGCCTCATCTCGATCGAATTTTGAAGGGCATTATAAAGGGCAATAAATACTGGAATCTGAATCAACATGGGAAGACATCCGCTCATGGGATTGATCTTTCTCCGTTTGTAGAGAAGCATCATCTCCTGCTGAAGCCTAGCCTTATCGTTCTTATACTGCTCCCTGAGCCGGTTCATTTCAGGCTGTACCTTCTGCATCTCCTTCATCGATTTCATGCTGATCTGAGTCAGGGGGATGAAGATGATCTTGATGAGAATGCTCAGAATGATGATATCTATCCCAAAATTATTAGTAATGGAGTTGGTAAGTTTAAGGAACCAGAGAAGGGGTTTGGCAACGACTGAAAAGAAACCGAAATTGACTAAGCCCTCAGCACCCACCCCCAATTCTTTTAGGGGCTGAATCTCTTTTGGACCCAAATAGACCCGGTAGGTCATCGAAATCGACTGTTTTGCCGGGAGGGAAAATGGGGAGGAGATCAGATGGGCCTTTAGGATATTCTTCTCATCACCCTTGACCATTAAGGTCACGTTCTTCTCCGAGGGAGGGGGAACCATCAGGGCTGTGAAATATTCACCCTCGAAGGCATACCACCCAATGGCTCCTTTATCCGAGGATTCGAAGGGGTCGATCTTCCTTTTCGTGGATCCACACCCGGGAGTACAGCCCGAGGTACTTGCCCCTCCAAGATCTTTCTTCTCCATTTTTTGATTCTTGTAAAAAACATACCTCAAACCAAAATCCTTATTCCCTTCATCAGCCAGCTTCTCCAGTTCCATTCTTCCAATCCATTCCAGTCCTAATTGGGCCATCATTTCCTGAGAAGTGGTATTCTGAAGCTCAACTTCGAGATCAATCGTATTATTTTCAGGCGAAAATTTATATTTTTTTAATAATTTCGATCCGTTATATAAACTTTTTGAGAAAGTAATCTCCCCCTTTTCCTTACCTTTGACCAACTTGAGTCTCTCCTTATCTACCTCCCAACCTCCGCTGCCAGGGTCTGGGCTAATGATCAATCCCAGTGGAAGACCTTCCTCTTCCCTTGTATTGATCAGATCAAGGGGTATCGGTTTTTTCGGATCCTCCGCTTTTCCTCCAATTAAATCCTTGATAAAATTGACTAATTTAAGAGTGAGGGTTGATTCCATCACTCGATCTTCAAATTTTTTCAGTTTAAAATGCTTCAGCCTCGCATCTTCATTCGTTAATGTAGCCCAGTAATTTGGAGTCTCAATAGAAATCTCTTTTTTTACAATTATCTTTGGTCCGGTATGAGCTTTTTCTTCTTTTAATGATTTTGTTTCCTTCTTTTCAATGGGTTTGCTTTCAACTTTTTTCACCTCTTGTTTTGACGGTTCTTTTGGGGGAGGGGGAAATAATTTTGATTGGATTACCCCCCAGAAGAAAATAATTAAAAATGTCAATATTATCGCATAGATGGCTCTTTTTTCCATATATCCTCTTCTTTAAGTTTCCTTTTTATATCTTTTTCGATAGGTCTGGGACCGGATCATAACCACCCGGATAGAGGGGATGGCATTTTAGGACCCTTTTTAAGCCAAGCCAAATCCCCATTGCCACTCCATATCGCCGGATAGACTCCAATGCATAGGCAGAACAGGAAGGGGTAAAACGACAGCAGGGTCCAAGAAGGAGTGAAACAGAATGCTGATAAAGATGAATGAGGGCGATGATGATGCCCTTTAAAAACTCTCTCATGTCAATGCCCGCCTTAATTCCTCTTCAGCCTCCCTGTAGCGGTTTGGTAAAGGTCCTTTTTTCACAAGAATGACCAAATCCAGGGATCCCCTGATCAGATGTTTGTGGAGTCGAAAGAATTCTCTAATGTATCTCCTGATTCTATTTCGAAGAGTGGCCTGACCCACTTCCTTTCTTAAGACAATTCCTAATCGATGAAAACCCTTCCCATTATCCTGGAAAAAGAGGATGAAGCTCTTAGAGGTCACTTTTTTACCTGACCTCATCACCCTTCTGAAATCCTGAGGATGGATGATCCGTTCCTCTTTTCTAAATCCGAACGCTCCTTTCACTTAAACCGTTAGCCTTTTCCTGCCTTTTGCCCTCCTCCGTTTTAGAACATTTCTGCCGGCTTTGGTCCTTTTCTTTTTTAAAAAACCATGGGTCCTCTTCCTTCGGATCGTACTGGGCTGGTAAGTTCTCTTCATAGAAAACCTCTTGTCGGAATCTCTTATTTTTTTGAAATAATTAAACTTTTATTATTAACCATATTTTATCCCTGTTGTCAAGACAGGTCAGAAACCTGTTGACAGGTAAGATACTTTTATATTAAGTTTCTCAATAAATTGTATTCATTTTTTGAGGTCCCCATGAACGAAATCCAGGTCCCCATTCCAGTCCATATTGAAGATGAAATGAAGAAATCGTATGTGGATTACGCCATGAGCGTCATCATTGGCCGTGCCCTTCCAGACGTGAGGGACGGTCTCAAACCCGTGCATCGACGTATCCTTTATGCCATGAATGAACTGAATAATGACTGGGATAAACCTTATAAAAAATCAGCCCGAATTGTTGGCGATGTGATTGGTAAATATCATCCCCATGGGGACATGGCTGTCTACGATTCCATCGTGCGAATGGCCCAGGACTTCTCCCTCCGTTATCCCTTGATTGACGGTCAGGGGAATTTCGGCTCTGTTGATGGGGATCCCGCCGCAGCCATGCGATATACCGAAATCCGCATGGCCAAACTCTCGAGTGAGCTCCTGGCGGATATTGACAAAGAGACGGTGGACTTCGTCCCCAACTATGATGAATCCCTGTTAGAACCTTCCTTGCTTCCTGCAAAGTTCCCAAATCTCTTCGTTAACGGTTCTTCCGGAATCGCTGTTGGAATGGCAACGAACATTCCCCCTCACAATCTTGTTGAGACGATCAATGCGCTTGAGGCCCTGATTGACCATCCGGATATCACCATTGACGAACTGATGACACATATCCCGGGGCCTGATTTCCCCACAGGCGGGTTCATTTACGGGAAAGAGGGGATCAAATCAGCTTATGAAACAGGGAAGGGCATCATCCAGCTACGGGCGAGGGCGATGATTGAGCGTGACAAGAAAGGGGAACGAGAGAGCATCGTCATCACAGAGCTTCCCTATCAAACCAATAAGGCCAAATTGATCGAAAGAATCGTTGAGCTCGTCCAAGAGAAGACGATTGAGGGGATCGCCAATGTCCGTGATGAATCAGACCGGGAGGGGATGAGGGTTGTGATTGAGCTGAAAAAAAATGAAGTCCCCGAAGTCATCCTCAATCAGCTTTACAAGAATACACAGATGCAAACCTCCTTCGGGGTCATCCTTCTGGCCATCCATCAGAATCAACCAAAGCTCCTCACTCTCAAAGAGATCCTCAATCTCTTCCTCCAGCACCGTATCGAGGTCGTCACCCGGAGATCGATTTTTGATCTTAAACGGGCGGAGGCAAGGGCTCATATCCTGGAGGGCCTGAAAAAGGCCATCGATCAGATCGATGCCATCATCGCCACCATCAAGGCCTCCAAAACTCCCAAAGAGGCAAAAGATCGCTTGATGGATCGATTTTCACTGTCCGAAGAGCAGGCCCAGGCCATTCTTGACATGAGACTCCAGCGCCTTACCAATCTCGAGCAGCGGAAAATCATCGAGGAGTATGAGGAGACCATTAAGTTGATACATCGGCTCAAGGCCATCCTCTCCAGTGAACAATTGATCCTCAATGTGATCAAAGAGGAACTTCTCTCCATCCGCGACACCTATGGAAATGAGAGACATACTGAAATTGTGGAGGTCGCTCCTGAGATCAAGATCGAAGACCTGATTGCTGAAGAAGATATGGTGGTCACCATCACTCACACAGGATATATCAAGAGAAATCCCATCAGCCTCTACCGAAGTCAACATCGCGGGGGGAAGGGGAAAGTGGGGATTAATGTGAAAGAGGAGGATTTTGTAGAAGACCTCTTCATCGCCTCCACCCACGATTACCTTCTCTTCTTCACGGATGCAGGAAAGATCCACTGGAAGAGGGTCCATGAGATTCCGCAGGCCGGCCGTATGACACGGGGCAAGGCCATCGTCAATCTCCTTAACCTGAGTCCTCAAGAAAAGGTAACCACCATTCTCTCCCTGAAGGATTTTGCGCCCGGGAAGTTTATCAATTTTATGACCAAGAATGGCGTCATCAAGAAGACAGCCCTTGAGGCCTATAGCTATCCCCGAGCGGGAGGGATTATTGCCACCCACCTTGATGAAGGGGATGAGCTCATCTCTACGAAACTGACCGACGGGGAGCGTCATCTCTTCATTGGTACGAAATTAGGGAAGGCCATCCATTTTCCGGAAAGCCAGATCAGGGAGATGGGTCGTACCGCTCGAGGTATTCGGGGTATCCGTTTATCTAAGGGAGACGAGGTGGTGGGGATGGAGGTGGTGATCCCAAACACTTCGATCCTGACCGTTACAGAAAATGGTTATGGAAAACGATCCCGGGCCTCCGATTATAGGATCCAGAATAGGGGAGGGGCGGGCATCTTTACGGTGAAGAGGACAAAGAAGACCGGAGATGTAGTGGGGATCAAAACCGTCACGGATGAGGATGAGTTGATGGTGATCTCCAACAAAGGAAAGATTATTCGTTTGCGAACAGCCGATATCCCGATCCAGGGAAGAAGTACCCAGGGGGTCAGGTTGATCACTCTCGAAGACGGGGAGAAGGTCGTTGCCGTGGCCAAGATGGCAGAAAAGGAGTGAGGCAAATTCATTCAAAGGAGCAGGAAAAATCTTAAAAAAAATACTTGAAATTTTATTAAATAAGAGTTATTGATAAATTATTTGTTGATAATGCGTATATAATCCTCAAATTTTTCCCCACTTTCTTTTTAATTTCATTTTTCCACAATTGTGGAAACCATGTGAAAAGAGACTGGTAAGTTTTTGAAAATGCTGATTCTTTCTATTTGGGCCTTTTTCTGCCCATCCCATATATTACCTTCATGCGACACTCCATGTGTTCAAGGTCAATTCAATGGAAGATTTGTGGTCTAAAGTAGCCGATTCTTTAAAGGAGAGAATCGGCCCCCAGAATTTTGATATCTGGATTAAACCCATTCAATTTATCTCAATGGAAGAGGGGAGTGTGGAGTTAGAGGTCCCGAACCGTTTCTATAAAGAGTGGGTCATCGAGCACTACTCTCTGCCGATCAAAGAGACCTTTGCCCTTTTGACTCAAAAGCCCTGCCATCTTCAATTTAAAATTCGGAATGAGAATTTAAATGAGAAGGGCCCTGCCTCTTTACCTCTCCAGGCTCCGGTTGCACCTCCTGCCCCGCCCAAATTCAATCCCAAATATTCATTCGATAATTTCGTGGTGGGTGCAAGTAACCAATTTGCCAATGCGGCCTGCCTGGCGGTGGCCAATTTACCCGCAAAGAATTATAATCCATTGTTTATTTATGGAGGAGTGGGGCTGGGAAAGACCCATCTCCTCCATGCCATTGGAAACCATATCCTTCAGAACCGCATTCTTCCCGATATTAAGAAAATCTGCTATCTCTCTGCAGAGGAGTTTACAAATGAATTGATCAACTGCATCCGGTTCGATAAAATGGATGATTTTCGAAACAAATTTAGAAGGATGGATATCCTTCTGATCGACGACATTCAGTTCATCGCAGGAAAGGAAAGAACCCAGGCGGAGTTCTTCCATACCTTTAACTCCCTCTATGAAGGGAGAAAACAGATCGTGGTCACCAGTGATAAATTCCCAAAGGACATTCCCCATTTTGAAGAAAGGTTACGATCCCGTTTTGAATGGGGGCTGATTGCAGATATTCAACCTCCTGATATCGAGACCAAAGTGGCCATTCTAAGAAAAAAAGCAGAAAATGAAAAATTTGAAATTCCGAACGATGTGGCCTTTTATCTTGCATCACAAATCGATTCCAACATTAGAATGCTGGAGGGATGTCTGATTCGAATCGGAGCTTTTTCATCCCTCACCCGAACTCCCATAGATCTTTCATTAGCCAAGGAGGTATTAAAAAATATTATTAAACCGAAGGAAGAGCTCATCTCTACCGATCTGGTTCAAAAAGTGGTGGCAAACTATTTTAATATCAAAATGGCCGATTTTAAGGTAAAAAGAAAGAATAAGGGGTATGTGATTCCTCGGCAGATCGCCATGTATCTCTCCCGTAAACTCACTCCTTCCTCTTTGATCGAAATTGGAGAAAAATTCGGAGGAAAAGATCATTCCACCGTTCTACATTCCATTAAAAAAGTGGAAGAGAGAATGTCTCAGGAGCCTTCCTTTAAAGAGATGATAGAAAATTTACAGAGTCGTATTAAATCTTAAATAATGAATTGTGCAAAACTGATTGAAATGGATGTGAAGAAAAGGATGAAAAAGTGGATTTTATAAGAAGGGTGAAATTTTGCTTAAATTTTTAAATTTATTTCCACATTAAAATCTCTTTTTTACATTGGAGTTAAGTCATTTTTATTCCATTCCACAGGAATAGAATAAGATGACGAAATAAAAAGATAGAAATAATATTTAGGAGGGGAATATGCCATCTTTTGAAATCGATAAAAAAGATTTTTTAAAGGGTCTTGGTTTAATGCAGAGCATTGCCGGAAGAAGAACTACCCTTCCCATTCTTTCCCATCTCTATATGGAGTGGGGAAAAAATTCACTCTACCTTACAGGGACTGACCTTGAAACAGGGATAAGGGAGGAGCTCACAGTAAACGCTGAGGAAGAGGGAAAAGCCTCCATCTCCGCTAAAAAGCTTTACGAAATTGTAAAGGAATTACCGGAGCAAACCATCCGGATTCAGAAAAAAGAGAATCACTGGATTACACTTCAGTGTGAAAGATCCATCTTCAATATTGCCGGATTGGATCCCGAGGAATTTCCCAACCTGCCCACCTTCCAGGAAAAATTATTCTCTCCAATATCCACCACTGTGATTAAAGAGATGATTGATAAGACCGTATTCGCTGCCTCCAATGAGGAGTCCCGTTACCATCTTAACGGTATACTCTTCACTCAGCAAATAATGGCAGGGAAGGAAGGGTTAAGATTGGTGGCCACTGATGGACATCGTCTCTCTCTGATTGATCGGGAGGGCCAATCGGTCAAAGGGATAGAAAAAGGGGTTATCCTTCCCAAAAAAGGGGTCTTAGAGATTAAAAAGGTATTAGGGGATAAGACCGAGGTGGAGGAGGTCGGAATTTATTTTGATCAAACCCATGGGTTCTTCAAGATGGGGCCCTCCTTGATTGCGATTCGCCTCATTGATGGTGAATTTCCGGAATATGAACAGGTTATTCCAAAAGGAAATGATAAGGTTGTTAAGATGGAAAAAGATAAGATTTATGCATGTTTGAGAAGGGTGGCCACGATGGCCAGCGAAAGGGTGGAAGGGGTCAAGGTTTCTCTGAGACAGAATCTCATGGAGCTTTCCTCCTATCATCAGGATTTTGGGGACGCTAAGGAAGAGGTGGATGTTCTTTATGATGGGCCTCCTTTGGAGATCGGGTTTAATGCAAAATATCTCCTTGAAGCACTTCAAGTGATGGATACGTCCTTTGTGATTATGGAATTAAAAGATGAAGGCAGTCCCTGTATGATGAAACCGGACAGTTTAAAAACCCCTACGGATCAAATCTGCATTGTCATGCCCATGAGGATTTGAGATAGATCAGAAACCACAGATCAGTTATTTTCGGTCTGCCACAGACTAAGAACAACCCACAATAAACAGTGATTTAAGGAGATTGAATGAAAGAACCGATGGATCAGCAGTATACCGCAGAACAGATCAAGGTCCTCGAAGGTCTCTCCGGGGTTCGCAAGAGACCAGCCATGTATATTGGAAATACAGGGGCGGAGGGCCTTCACCACCTTGTTCACGAGCTCGTGGATAACAGCATTGATGAGGCCCTGGAAGGTTATTGTGATAAGATCGAAGTGATCATCCACATCGATAATAGCATCACGGTCAGGGATAACGGTCGTGGCATCCCTGTGGATATCCATGAAAAGGAGAATCGACCAGCAGTGGAGGTGGTGATGACCAAACTCCACTCTGGAGGAAAATTCGACAATCGAAGCTATAAGATCTCCGGGGGGCTCCATGGGGTAGGTCTCTCCGTGGTCAATGCCCTTTCGGAATATATTGATTTGGAGATCCGGAGGGATGGAAAGGTCTATCATCAGGTTTATCAGAGAGGAGAGGCGAAGAGCAGGTTAGAGGTTACCGGCAAGACCAAACATACCGGGACACAGGTACGGTTTAAACCCGACAGCGAAATCTTTGAGACGATCAATTTCAGTTTTGATATCCTCTCCCAGAGGCTGAGGGAGCTGGCCTTTTTAAATAAAGGATTATCCATCAGCATTGAGGATGAGCGTTCAGAGAAACGCCACGATTTCTTTTATAAAGGAGGCATCCTTTCTTTTATCGAATATTTGAATAAGAATAAGAATTGTATCCATCCCAAACCCATTTATGTTCAGGGAGTCAAGAACGGGACCGAGGTGGAGATCGCCTTCCAATATAATGACGGATATGCTGAAAACATCTTCTCCTTTGCCAATAACATCAATACCCATGAAGGGGGAACTCACCTCGTTGGTTTTAAGACGGCGCTCACCCGGACCATCAATCAGTATGCCACCAATGCCAATCTCCTCAAAGGGGTCAAAGAGAATATCTCCGGGGAGGATACTCGGGAAGGACTGGTCGGAGTGATCAGCGTCAAACTTCGGGAGCCGCAGTTCGAAGGCCAGACCAAGACAAAACTCGGTAACAGTGAAGTAAAAGGACTGGTGGAGGCGCTGGTCAATGAGAAGCTGGGAAGTCTCTTTGAAGAGAATCCCGGGGTGGCGCGCAAGATCATCTCCAGGGTCGTCGATGCTGCCAGAGCCAGGGAAGCCGCCCGCCGGGCAAGAGAATTAAGCCGTAAAAAGGGAGCCCTCGAAACCGATCCCCTGCCGGGGAAACTGGCCGATTGTCAGGAGAAGGATCCCGAACGGAGCGAGCTATTCATCGTGGAGGGAGATTCCGCTGGCGGGTCTGCTAAACAGGGCCGTGACCGGGTAACCCAGGCCATTCTTCCCATCAAAGGGAAGATCCTCAATGTCGAGAAGGCCAGGTTCGACAGGATGTTAGCCAACGAAGAGATCCGGCTCCTCATCTCCGCATTAGGGGCAGGCATTGGCAAAGACGATTATGACGTCCATCGACTCCGGTATCATCGCATCATCATTATGACCGATGCCGATGTCGATGGTTCCCATATCCGGACCCTGCTTCTCACCTTCTTCTATCGACAGATGCCCGAGGTGATCGAGAAGGGATACCTCCATATTGCCCAACCCCCTCTCTTCAAAGTGATGGAAGGAAAGAACGAGATTTACATTAAGAACGAGGGGGAGTTCAATCGGTATCTGATGAACCGAGCAACGGCCCGAAGCGAGGTGATGGTCAAGGAGACAAACAAGAAGATACCCGAAAAGAAGTTATCTCAGCTTCTTGAGAAGATCTATCTCTATTACGATCTGATCCAGAGACTTCAGAAGAAGGGGACGTCCCAACCTCTTCTCAACCTCCTCCTGGATCATAAGGTCCGCAGTAAGGCGATCTTCGAGGAGAAAGGAAAGATCAGCGATCTTCAGAAGAAGTTTCGAAGGAGCGGATTTGAAGTTTCTGACCTCTTTTGGGATGAGGAGCACAATCTCTATGGATTTGAAGCTCAGGAATCGAACGGAGGGAAGGGGACTCGAACCAGAATCCATTGGGACCTTATTGCCTCTGTAGAGTACCGGCACCTTTTTCAGGTTTATCAGGAGATTCAGGAGATGGCTCCCCCTCCCTATATCCTCATGCAAAAGGGGAAGGAGACGATGATCGAAAAGGTGGAAGACCTGCTCCAGTCCTTCAGTCAACTGGGAAGGGAAGGGGTGAGCATCCAGAGGTATAAAGGATTAGGAGAGATGAATCCGGAACAGCTCTGGGAGACGACCATGAATCCGGAGACGCGAGCCCTTCTAAAGGTTAAGGTGGAAGATGCCATCGAGGCGGATGAAATTTTCAGCATCCTGATGGGTGATGAGGTGGAACAACGGCGGCAGTTTATCGAGGAGAACGCCCTCTTTGTCCAGCGGCTCGATATCTAAAATTCTCCAGAACGCTGGGTACCGGAGGAGGGCAATCAAGGAGGATAAAGGAGAGAGATGAATATTAAGGATTTGAAGAAGAAAAAGATTAATGAACTGAACAAAATTGCCAAAGAGCTTAATGTTGAAGGGGCAAGCGGCCTGAGAAAACAAGACCTCATCTTCGCTATTCTCCAGGCCCAGACGGAGAAGAACGGTCTCATTTTTGGAGAAGGGGTTCTTGAAATTTTGCCCGATGGGTTCGGATTTCTTAGGGCACCCGACTATAACTATCTGCCCGGGCCTGATGACATCTACATCTCCCCCTCACAGATTCGCCGATTCAATCTTCGGACCGGCGACACGGTCTCGGGCCAGATTCGGCCGCCCAAGGATACAGAGCGATACTTTGCCATGCTGAAGGTCGAAATGGTCAATTATGAGGACCCGGAGGTGGCGCGGGATAAAATTCTCTTCGATAACCTTACTCCCCTATATCCCCAAGAAAGGATTCGCCTGGAATTGGATGGAGATTTACAAAATTACTCCGCCCGGGTGATGGATCTGCTCACACCCATCGGGAAGGGGCAACGGGGCCTCATCGTTGCCGCACCCCGTACCGGGAAGACCATGCTCCTTCAGACCATTGCCCACAGCATCACGAAGAACCATAAGGAGATTACCCTGATCGTCCTCCTCATCGATGAACGTCCAGAAGAGGTGACGGATATGGAACGCTCTGTCGATGCCGAAGTGATCAGCTCCACCTTTGACGAACCGGCTCAACGGCATGTGCAGGTGGCAGAGATGGTGATTGAAAAGGCGAAGCGATTGGTCGAACATCAGAGAGATGTGGTCATCTTGTTAGACAGTATTACCCGGCTGGCCAGGGCCTACAATGCGGTCATCCCGCCCAGCGGGAAAGTCCTCTCCGGCGGAATCGATGCGAATGCCCTGCAGAAGCCCAAAAGGTTTTTTGGTGCGGCGAGAGACATCGAAGAGGGAGGTAGCCTGACCATCATGGGGACAGCCCTGATCGATACGGGAAGTCGAATGGATGAGGTCATCTTTGAAGAGTTCAAGGGAACCGGAAATATGGAGATCCACCTGGACCGACGTCTGGTGGACCGGAGGGTTTTTCCTTCGATCGATATTCAGCGCTCCGGCACCCGGAAGGAGGAGCTCCTCCTGGATCCCAATGACCTGAACCGAATCTGGCTTCTGAGAAAGGTGCTTCAACCGATGAATACCGTGGAGAGCATGGAGTTTCTCCTTGAGAAGATGCATGCGACCAAGAACAATCGGGAATTTCTTGATTCGATGAATCAGTAGGCGTGAGAGCAATCGGGATAGTATATTTCAGCACGATGACTAGGCAATACCCCCGAATTTCAATACCTATTGAAAATCTATACAAAATCGGTAAAATAGATAATGTGGAGGCCAGGGAGATGAAAAAGAATATTCACCCGAAGGTTTATGATACCATTATCAAATGCGCCTGCGGAGCAACCTTTGAAACCAAGAGCACACAGAAGGAGATCCATGTGGAGATCTGCTCCCAATGCCATCCCTTCTTCACGGGGAAGCAGAAATTCGTGGACTCCGCAGGAAGGATTGAGCGGTTTAAGAAGAAATACGGGGATTGGCTTGAAAAGAAAGATTGATACCCACTCACCGATCCATCTCTTTTCTTTAGGGCTCCTGTCTGTTTCGGCCCCAATGGTATTGTCTGCGGCCAGCCACCTTCTTTTAGAAAAGGGCATTCAACATTAGTTCATCTGGAGGAAAGTTATGCTGTCGGAGAGGAGTTCCGTTCAGGGACATTCTCTATCCCATCCTTCTCTATCTAAAAACGAAGAACCCCTTCGGGTCGGCGGACAGGCCGTGATCGAAGGGGTGATGATGAGGTCTCCTCACTGCATGGCCATTGCGGTCAGAAAACCCAGCGGAGAGATTGTGGTGAAGAGGCAGGGACTGGCCTTTTTTTCAGAGAAGAATCCTTTCTTTAAACTTCCTCTGGTCAGGGGGGTCATTGCCCTGGTCTCCGCGCTCGTCCTGGGAGTTCAGGCCCTTCAGTACTCTGCCAATCAGGCCCTCTGTGAGGAGGATAGAGAAAAGGAGCTCAGCCCCTGGACCATGAGTTTCACCTTTACCCTGGCCCTCCTTTTCGGCATCTTCCTCTTCTTTCTGGTTCCTCTCTTTTTAACGAGAGGGCTGAGGTGGTTCTTTCCGATGCTTTCAACAAATGAACTCCTCTTCAATCTGGTCGATGGGCTGATCCGGTTAGCCATCTTTTTAGCTTACCTTTGGGCCATCTCCCTCTTCAGGGAGATCCAGCGCGTCTTTCAGTATCATGGCGCAGAACACAAGTCCATCTTTGCCTTCGAGGCAGGGGAGGAACTGAGGATCAACTGCGTGAAAGGCTTCAGCTATCTTCATCCCAGATGCGGAACCAGTTTCTTACTCATCGTGATGGTGGTGAGCATCCTGGTCTTTGCCCTCATCCCCCATCCCCTCCCCTTTGGATATAAGGTGGCCTCCCGGGTCATCCTTCTCCCTTTCATCGCAGGCCTCTCCTATGAGATCATCCGATTGGCCGATCGAAAAAGGAACCATCGGGCGGTACGATATGTCATCCAGCCCGGACTTTGGCTCCAGAGGCTCACCGCCCGTGAACCCTCTGAGCCACAGATCGAAGTGGCCCTCGCTGCGCTTCAGGAAGTGTTGGAGATGGAAAGACAGCATTAAGTTTCAGGAATGAAAAAACATAAATGATTCAATTGAAGATTTAGGAGTTGAGGATAAGACGATGTTTGAGAGATTAGAGGAGGTGGAGCGCCGATATGAAACCCTCTCCCATCTCCTCATCCAGCCCGAAGTGATAAACAATCAGACAGAACTCCAGAGGGTGGCCAAGGAGTATGCCGAACTTGGAAAGGTGGTCGATCTTTATCGAAGGCTTAAGAGGTTGGAGGAGGATCTCCAAGAGAACCGGAGCCTTCTCGAAAGCGACGAAGACGAGGAGATGAAAGGATTGGCTAAAGAGGAAATCGCCCGCCTGCTGGAAGATAAAGAGAAGACAGAAAAAGAACTCAGGATCGCCCTCCTCCCCAAAGATCCCAATGACGAAAAGAACATCCTTCTGGAGATTCGAGCAGGGACCGGAGGAGATGAGGCAGGGCTCTTTGCGGCTAATCTCTTCCGGATGTATGCCAAATACGCGGAGAGACATCACTGGAAGATAGAGATATTGAGCCGCCATTATACGGGCGTGGGTGGATTTAAGGAGATCATTGCCCTGATCGAGGGCAAGGGGGTTTACAGCCGGTTAAAATATGAGAGCGGCGTCCACCGAGTCCAGCGGGTTCCCGTCACAGAGTCTCAGGGAAGGATCCATACCTCGACCGTTACCGTGGCCATCCTTCCAGAGGCAGAGGAGGTGGAGGTTGAGATCGATCCCGGTGATCTTCGGATTGATATCTTTCGTTCCTCAGGACCGGGTGGCCAGAGTGTCAATACCACGGATTCTGCTGTCCGGATCACCCACCTTCCTACCGGCATGGTGGTCTCCTGCCAGGACGAAAAATCCCAGCATAAAAATAAGGCGAAGGCGCTTAAGATTTTAAGGGCGAGACTGTTGGATAAGGCGAGGCAGGAGAAGGAGAAGGAGATTTCGGAGAGAAGAAGAAACCAGGTGGGTACGGGGGAGCGGAGTGAGCGCATCCGGACCTATAACTTCCCGCAAGGAAGGATGACGGATCATCGGATCGGCTTAACCCTTTACCGCTTAGGAGAGATCCTGGAGGGGGGGCTGGATGAGATTCTCGATTCTTTGATTACACACTATCAGGCAGAAGCGCTGAAAGGAGAATTTGAAAATTCGAGATCGCAGGGTGCAAATCTCAAAATATAATTTTGGTCATTGAGCGATCCAGTCCTCTGGTCATTCCAACATTAATTGACTCCTGACTCCGTGAGTGTCGCGGTTTTAAAATGACCGTTTTCGAAATCCTGAATCGGACAACTCATTACTTAAAGGATCATCAGATCGAAAATCCCCGGCTCAATGCCGAGCTTCTTCTGGGCTGTTCGATGAACCGGAGCAGGGAAGGGCTCTACCTCCTTTTCCATGAGGAGATCGGGAAGGAGGAGGAAGAGAGACTGGAGAGGTTGATTCAAAGGAGAGTTACCGGAGAACCCCTTCAATATATCTTGGGCCATCAGGAGTTTTGGTCCCGCCGTTTTAAAGTCGATCCCCATGTCCTCATCCCGAGGCCAGAGACCGAGGGGTTGGTGGAGGAAGGACTTTTAGTCCTGTCTGAAAGGATTTCAAAGAGACCTCCCTCTGTATTAGAATTGGGAACAGGGTGTGGGGCGATAGCGATCTCTCTGGCCAGGGAGATCAAGGACCTCTTTATCGTCGCCACCGATCTCTCCGGAGAGGCCCTTCGGGTGGCACGGGAAAACGCGAGAAACACTGGTGTGTTGGATAAGATCGCATTTGTGAATGGCGATCTTTTCCACCCCTTCCACCTTTTAAAGAAACCCTTTGATTTGATTCTTTCGAACCCTCCCTATATCATGGATTCGGAGATCGAAAACCTGGCCCAAGAGGTGAAGGATCATGAACCCAGGATCGCGCTGAGTGGAGGAGTGGATGGTCTCGATTTTTATCAACGGATCATTTCACAGGCACCTCTCTACCTGAACGATGGAGGATGGCTCCTCCTGGAAGTGGGAGATGGACAGGCCGACAAAGTTTCCGAGATCATGGAGTCAGCGGGACCGTTCCGGAGAACGGAGCGAGTGAAGGACCTCTCGGGAATGGAGAGGGTGATCAAAGCAAGGAAGGTGGAGAAAGCGGAGCGATAGATGGACCAAATCGTCATCCATGGAGGGGAAAGGCTGATCGGGGAGGTGGAGGTCAACGGTTCAAAAAACGCTTCCCTTCCTATCTTTGCGGCCTGTGTCTTAGCCGAAGGGAAAAACCTCTTTCACAATGTCCCGAAATTGAAGGATATCCAGACCATTGTCAAAGTCCTCCGAAACCTCGGGGTAAAGGTTTGGGAAGAAGATCGGGTTTATCAAGTCGATGCGACAGAGGTCACCCATGTAGAGGCCCCTTATGAGCTGGTAAAGACCATGAGGGCCTCTATCCTCGTCCTGGGTCCTCTGGTTGCCAGAAAGAGGCAGGCCATCGTCTCCCTTCCGGGAGGATGTGCCATCGGTGCCCGACCGATCAATCTTCATCTTATGGGACTGCAGGCAATGGGAGCGAGCATCGAACTCCGGAGAGGATATGTGGAGGCTAAAGCGGATCGCCTGAGAGGAGCGGAGATCGCTTTCGATACGCCCACAGTGACAGGAACAGAAAATCTGATGATGGCCGCCACACTGGCCGAAGGAAAGACCATGCTTCGAAACGCTGCCCTGGAGCCGGAGGTCACAGAGCTGGCCAAGGTCCTCAGTAAAATGGGTGCAAAGATTGAAGGTGCCGGTACAAGCACGATCGAGATTGAAGGAGTGGAGTCCCTCCATGCGTTGGAGCACACGATGATTCCCGATCGGATTGAGGCGGGAACACTCATGGTTGCAGCCGGATTGACAAGGGGGAATATCAAACTCCTCAACTGTCCTCTTCAGCATATGGAGTCCATCCTCTACAAGTTAAGGGAGTCAGGAATGGAGATCGAACCGGAAGGGGATGGGGTGAGGGTCGTTGGAAATCAAAGGGTTCGGAGTACAGATGTAAAGACTCAACCCTACCCCGGATTTCCTACGGACATGCAGGCCCAGTTTATGGTCTTGATGTCGCTGGCCAGGGGATTGAGCGTCATCACAGAGTCGATCTTCGAGAATCGGTTTATCCATGTGAGCGAGCTTCTCAGAATGGGAGCGGATATTCGAATTCAAGGGACTACGGCGGTCATCCAGGGGGTGGATCGTTTGAGTGGAGCACCGGTGATGGCGACCGACCTGAGGGCAAGTGCCTCTCTCTTGTTGGCCGGCCTGGCCGCAGAAGGGGTGACCGAGGTCTCAAGAGTCTATCACCTGGACCGGGGCTATGAGGGACTGGATCGGAAATTGGCAAAGCTCGGAGGCCATATCAAAAGGGTAAGGGTGGAGGATTGATATTTTAGGCGTGGCCAGCGAGCGAAGATTGAAATTTGAATAAGAAGTTAAAGGGATGGTTCGATGAGGATTCTGAGGGCAGGAGAAGAGGGATTTAATCGATATGTTCTGGAAGCGACCGAAAGGATTGCCCAGGATCCTATTGACCTTGGAGAAGAGGTTCGCTCCATTCTCAGGGATGTGAGGAAGAGGGGAGATAAAGCCCTCGTTCACTACACCCAACTCTTCGATGGCCTGAAGGTCTCCCCCTTTGAGCTTGAGGTCGGCAGGAATGAGATCAGGCAGGCTTATCGAAAGATCACTCAGGATTTATTAAAGACCTTCAGGAAGGCCAGCTCTCGAATTCGAAGATTTCATCAATTCACCAAAAGAAATTTGAATACGAAATGGGCGGAGAAGGGGATTCGAATGGAGCAGGCGGTGAGGCCCCTGGAGAGAGTTGGAATCTATATTCCCGGAGGGAAGGCCTCCTATCCTTCCACCGTTCTGATGGCAGCCATTCCTGCAAAGGTGGCAGGGGTCAGGGAGATCGTGATCACCACTCCTCCCCAACAGGGAGGCATCAGCCCGGCGGTTCTGGTGGCCTCAGACCTGGCCGGAGCGGATCGGGTCTATCGGGTGGGAGGGGTTCAGGCCATTGCTGCCCTTGCCTTTGGGACCAAGACGATCCCGAGAGTGGATAAGATTGTGGGACCGGGGAATCGTTATGTGGCTATGGCGAAACGATTCGTCTTCGGGGCTGTTGACATCGACATGGTGGCCGGTCCAAGCGAGGTGGTCGTCATCTCCGACGGGAAGACGCCGCCTGACTTTGTTGCGGCGGACCTGGTCTCCCAGGCAGAGCATGATGAGATGGCCCTCTGCATCCTGATCACCCCCTCTGAGGTCTTTGCGATGAAAGTGAGGGAGGAGGTGGAGAGGCAACTGACCTCTCTCAAACGGGAGAGAATTGCTCGCACCAGTCTCAACCAGAGGGGTGCGATTCTGATCACCAGAGACCTCCCTCAGGCCATGGATTTGGCGAACCGGATTGCACCCGAACATTTAGAGCTCTGTGTGAAAGATCCTTCCCCCCTGAAGAAGGCCGTAAAAAATGCCGGCGCTGTATTCCTTGGAACCCATACCCCTGTGGCCATTGGCGATTATCTGGCCGGGCCCAACCATATCCTTCCCACCTCAGGAACAGCCCGGTTCACCTCTGCCCTGGGTGTGGAGGATTTTTTCAAAAAGATCAACTTCATCCAGTTCGATAAAAGGAGATTGGGTGGGTTCGAAAAGGATCTCAAGAGATTTACCGAATGGGAAGGATTGGAGGGACATTATCAGTCAGTCCAGATAAGAATGAGGAAACAATGACCGAATTCCGGGCACCATCCATCAACTAAATTCTACTTCAAGTGAGCGATTCTCAAGTGTCATTGCGGGGCGAGGCGATGAAGAGACATCGAAAGGCAGAAATCAGAAGAAGGACGAAAGAGACAGAGGTTATCTTAAAACTCAGCCTGGATGGATCAGGGGGCCATTCGATCAAAACCGGGATTCCTTTCTTTGACCACATGATCAGTCTCCTGGCTTATCACAGCGGCATGGACCTCACTCTCAGGGCAAAAGGAGATATCGGTGTAGATGCTCATCACACCGTGGAGGATGTGGGCATCTGCCTGGGGGATGGAGTCAGGAAAGCGCTCGGAGGGGCAAAGGGAATCCGGAGGTATGGAATGGCCCTGATCCCGATGGATGAGACCCTGGCCTCCGTGGCTTTGGACCTTTCGATGAGACCCTGCCTGGTCTTTCATATGAAACCCAGGCGATCGAAGATCGGGACTTTTGATCTTGAGCTGGTGGAGGAATTTTTCAGGGCTCTCTGTAACCATGGGGGGATCACGCTCCATATCAATCTCCTTTATGGAAAGAACAGCCATCACATGGTGGAGGCTGTGTTTAAAGGTTTTGGAAGGGCACTGAGGGAGGCCGTCTCTCTGGGTGAGAGAGGAGCCCCTCGGGTTCCGTCAACTAAAGGCATTTTATAATGCGGAATTCGCCTGCCTGCCGGAGGCAGGGATTGCGGATTTTGAATTTAATTCCGAAACCCGCAATCTGTAATCCGAAATAATAAGAGCTATGACTCAAAAGATCGTCATCATTGACTACGGGATGGGGAATCTCAGAAATGTCCAGAAGGGCTTTGAGAGTGTCGGTTTTGAAGCGAAGGTCACTCGAAACAAAAAAGAGGTGAAAGGGGCCTCCGCTCTTGTTCTTCCCGGGGTAGGCGCCTTTAAGGACTGTATGGAGAATCTGGAGAGGTATGGATTGATCGAGCCCATCCTTCAATCGATTGAGAAGGGAAAACCCTATTTAGGCATCTGCCTGGGCCTCCAGATTCTTTTCTCCGAGAGTGAGGAATTTGGATCGAAGAGAGGGCTTGATCTGATCCCGGGGAGGGTGGTGAAATTCGTTCCCGATCCGGAGCATAAGGTTCCTCATATGGGCTGGAACACGGTGGAGAAAAAAGGGGAGGTCCCATGGCTTCAGGGGATTGAGGAGGGTGACTTTTTCTATTTTGTCCATTCCTATTATGTGATCCCGGAGGAACCCGGGTGGATCTCCACAATGACGCAATATGGGATCCCCTTTACCTCGAGCATTTGCAAGGAGAACCTCTTTGCCACCCAATTCCATCCGGAGAAGAGTCAGAAGAAGGGGTTGAAGATTTTGGAGAACTTTGCGAGGTCGATTTAAATCCTATTTGTCATCATGACAGGATAAATTTGAAGGAGCCATCCATGAATGAAGTCCAGGTGGGAGAAA
>CAZXMB010000004.1:0-8925 GCA_964641715.1 uncultured Syntrophaceae bacterium | reverse complement strand
CATGACAGGATAAATTTGAAGGAGCCATCCATGAATGAAGTCCAGGTGGGAGAAATTCGAATCGGAAAAGGGAATCCTCTGGTCCTGATCGCAGGTCCCTGCATTATAGAAAGCGAGGCCATGGCCCTGGAGATTTCGGGGGAGTTAAAAAGAATCTGCGAGTCGGTGAAAATTCCATATATCTTCAAGGCCTCCTATGAAAAAGATAATCGGGGTTCAGAAAAATCTTATAGGGGTCCCGGGCTAAAAGAGGGGCTGAAGGTACTGGCAAAGGTTAAAGAAAAGATGGGTCTCCCTGTCCTCTCTGATGTTCATCGTGTAGAGGATGTGGATCAAGCCAGTGAAGTTTTGGATGTGATTCAGATCCCTGCCTTTCTCTGCCAGCAAACGAGTCTCCTTCTTAAGGCAGGAGAGGCCGGAAGGGTGGTGAATATTAAGAAGGGGCAGTTCATGGCCCCTGAAAACATGGCAGGGGCGGTGAAAAAGATTTATAGCACCGGAAATCAACAGGTCCTTCTTACGGAGCGGGGAACCTGTTTTGGATATAACAGGCTCATTTCAGACTTTTGCTCCATTCCCATCATGCAGGGGATCGGTGTCCCTGTGATCTTCGATGCCACCCATGTGGTCAGAAATTATGGGATCCCGAGTGAAGACCCAAGGGGCGGAAGCCCCCAATATGTTCCCCATCTTATCCGGGCTTCGGTGGCTGTCGGATGTAACGGGCTCTTCCTCGAGACCCATCCCGAGCCCCGTCAGGCCCTCTGCGATGCCTCCAGCATGGTCCCTCTCAGAGAGATGGAGGGCCTTCTCCGGCAGGCCAAGGCCCTTCACGAGATGGTCAGGGGATGGGGAATCATCTAATGGGAGATGGCGGAAGGGGGATTATGGATTGAAAGGAGAGAGGAGAAGACATGAAGATCTTTATTGACAGTGCAAATCTCAATGAGATCAGGAAAGCAAAGGCCCTGGGTTTGGTCGACGGAGTGACCACCAATCCCACTCTCCTCGCAAAGGAAGGAAAGGATGCGGAGACGCTGATCCGCAAGATCTCGAAAGAGGTGAGGGGACCCGTTAATGTGGAGGTGACGGGAATCACCGCCGATGAGATCGTAAAAGAGGCAAAGGTTCTGGCCACCTGGGGAGACGAGATCGTGATCAAGATTCCCGTCAATCAGGAGGGATTGAAGGCCGTGAGGGTTCTTTCGACAGAAGGGGTCCGGACGAATGTGACGCTGGTCTTTACCGCCAGTCAAGCCATTCTTGCGGCAAAGGCGGGAGCGACCTATATCTGCCCGTTTTTGGGAAGGCTCGATGACATCAGCTTCGATGGACTTGATCTGATCAGCCAGATCAGGGAGATTTATCAAAACTACGACGAGATTCGGACCAAAATCATCGTGGCCAGTGTGCGGCATCCCATTCATGTGATTGAGGCGGCACGGATGGGCGCAGAGATCGTGACCATTCCCCCTGCCATTTTAGAGCAGATGGTAAAACATCCCCTTACCGATCAGGGAATTGCAAAATTTTTAGAGGATGCCAGGAAGATCGGTAGCAAGAAATGAAATCGGAGAGAGAGATGAGGAAGGCACTGGGTCATGGATGGTTATGGATTCTTTTACTTTTAATCTTTTTGTGGCTTCCCGAAGCTATCGCTGAGGTCAAACCCCGGTTCATCATTCTCCCATTTCTTATTGAGAGAGAACCGGTCTGTCCAATCTGCAGGAGAGTCTTTCAGAGGGGGGAGATTTTACCCGGTTCTCAAAATACCCTCACGCGAATCCTCTATTCCAAGATAGATGCCAGGGGGATTTTTATCCTTCCCCCTTTGGAGAAAGTGGAAGAGGCTTTTTCGAATTGGGAGAGGAAAAAATTTGAAGAGAAACCCCTTTCCTCCTCCATCCAGTTCGGCAAGGAACTTCAGGGAGATTATATTCTCATTGGATTTGTCTTCCGTTATGAGGAGAGGGTGGGATCCTCGGTAGGGGTGGAGAAACCGGCCTCTGTGGCCTTCGATTTTCATCTCTTCCGGCTGAGGGATGGGATGGAGGTGTGGAGAGGGAGAATGGATGAAACCCAGAGGCCCCTGAGCGAGAATCTTCTCAGGATCGGCTCCTTCATCAGAGGAAAGGCCCGCTGGCTCACGGCCGAAGAACTTTCAAGCATAGGATTGGACGAAGCCTTGAGAAGCCTGCCAGGGATAAAAGAGTTGGAGGAAAAGTAGAAGGGTTTTAATCCTTTCAGGTTGAGATCTCAAAGATGATCGTCATCCCGGCCATAGACCTAAAAGAGGGGAGATGTGTAAGGCTTTCCCGAGGAAGGATGAATCAGGAGTCCATCTATTCAGAGCACCCCGTGCAGACGGCCATCCACTGGGAATCCATAGGAGCGGAGAGACTTCATGTGGTGGATCTCAACGGAGCGGTAATGGGGAAGCCCATTCACCGCTCTTTGATCAAGGAGATCATCCAATCCGTCCAAATTCCGATAGAGGTGGGCGGAGGCATTCGCGATTTGGCAACGATCGAGGATTACCTTTCTTCCGGAGTGAGATGGGTGATCTTGGGAACAGCCGCTTTTAAAAGTCGTCACTTAATTGAGGAAGCCTGCCATCGCTTTCCAGGAAGGATCGTGCTCGGGATCGATGCGAAAGAAGGAAAGGTGGCCATCCAGGGCTGGAACGAGGTGGTTTCTTTAGAGGCGATCGATCTGGCAAAGCAGTTTGAAGGGATGGGCCTTTCAGCCATCATCTTTACAGATATCGAGAGGGATGGGATGGGAACGGGCTTGAACCTGAAGGCAACCCGGCAATTTGCCCGATCCACCTCCATCCCGGTCATTGCCTCCGGAGGGGTTTCAAGGATCGAAGATATCGAACATCTCCTTGGGTTGGAACCGGATGGGGTCATCGGAGTGGTTGTGGGCCGCGCCCTTTACACAGGAAGCCTTGATCTGGGAGAGGCGATACGAATTACAAAATCTCCTCTTTGTAGGGAACGGCTTTAAACCGTTCCCTACGGGGATTGAGGAGATTAAAGAGAGGTCATTAAAGCAGATGTTAGCCAAGCGAATCATCCCTTGTCTCGATGTAAAAAGCGGGAGGGTGGTGAAGGGAACCCAGTTTGTCAACCTGAAGGATGCGGGTGACCCGGTTGAGAATGCGAAGGTCTACGATGAGCAGGGAGCGGATGAGATCGCCTTTTTAGATATTACCGCCTCCTATGAGGAAAGGGATATCCTTCTTGATATTGTCCGGAGGACCGCAGAGGAGATCTTCATTCCCCTTACCGTAGGTGGCGGTGTGAGAAGGATTGAGGATATCCGGAAGCTTTTGAAAGCCGGGGCGGATAAGGTCTCGATCAATACGGCGGCTGTGAAGGATCCTTCCTTTGTGGAGAAGGCATCGAAGCGTTTCGGAAGCCAGTGCATTGTGATTGCCATCGATGCGAAGAGGAGAGGAGAGGGGTGGAGGGTATACACTCATGGGGGGAGAGTCCCCACGGAGATCGATGCGGTTCTCTGGGCAAAAAGGATGGAGGAGATGGGTGCGGGGGAAATCCTCCTGACGAGTATGGATCGGGATGGAACAAAGGATGGCTATGATATCGAATTGACACGAACGGTATCGGAGGAAGTGGGCATCCCGGTCATTGCCTCCGGGGGAGTGGGAACGCTTGAACATCTCTATGAAGGGCTCATCTTAGGGAAGGCGGATGCCGTGCTTGCCGCCTCTATCTTCCACTACCGGGAATATACGATTGCTCAGGTCAAATCGTACCTCAGAGAAAAAGGGGTCATTGTAAGACTCTAACGATTTCGGAATTCGGATTGCGGATTTCGGAATTAAATTCCGCATTCCGCAATCTTCAATCCGCAATTGAAAGATGAACTATTTCATCTTGATTCTGGCCACCGGTTTTGGGGTCGGGTACTCTCCCATTGCCCCAGGGACTTTGGGGACGCTCCTCGCCATCCCCGTTTACTCCTTTCTTTCTGCCATCCCTTCACCCACCTACGAAATCACTCTCATCGGTTTTTTCTTTCTCTCCGTTTGGATTTCAGAGAATGCGGAGATATTTTTTAGGAAGAAGGATGATCAAAGGATCGTCATCGATGAGATGATGGGTCTTTTCATCACCTTGCTCTGGGTGACCAAGACCCCACTCTTCGTACTGATCGGATTTATTCTCTTCCGTCTCTTCGATATTCTCAAACCTTTTCCGATCCGTCAATTGGAGAAGAGATTAAAAGGAGGATATGGGGTTGTTTTGGATGACGTGTTTGCAGGGGTCTATGCCAATATTGTTCTACAAGTGATCAGTCTCACAATGAAGTGAATTACCCCTCTTTGGCAAAGAGGGGCGAGGGGAGATTTTCTGAGGAATGCGTCTTCTCTTTACTAATGACTCAATGACGTTTGTGATGAGTGTCAACGAGGAGAGTTAAACCATGAAACTTGAGAAGCTTATCGGAGAATTATTACGAGAGAGGAGGTGGACCCTTTCCATAGGGGAATCCTGCACCGGTGGGCTGATTTGCGATCGTATCACCAACGTTTCAGGAAGCTCAGACTATTTTATGGGTGGAATGATCAATTACAGTAACGAATCGAAGGAAAAGCATTTAGGAGTTCCCTTAGATGATATAAAAAAGTACGGAGCAGTGAGCCCACAGGTAGCAAAAAAAATGGCTCAAGGAGTTCGGAAGGCCTTTGGTACGACTTTTGGATTATCCACCACTGGCGTGGCAGGTCCCACAGGCGGAACAAAGAGATCTCCCATCGGGAGAGTCTTTATTGGATTTTCCGATACAAGAAAAACCTGGGTGAAGAAATTGGACTTAAAAGGGAGCCGCAGAGAGATAAAAGAAAAAGCCACCAAAAAGGCCCTTCAGTTTTATTATGAAATACTGGTTGAAAAATCTAGTAACAAAATATGAAGAACGATTTCCTTTTTACATGTTGCGCATAGGTCACCGCGAAGCAAGGTCCTTTTCAGTGATGCTGAGTTAATTTTTTAAGAAAGCAAGAGGTGTGAAGAACTGCCTGGGTTATACGAGAAAATCAGCATGTTTAAGGAAATATCCTAAGATGCTTTAGAACCTACGTTAAATATTCCCCTCATCTTTCGATCATCAGGTTGTCAAAGCGAAACTTTTCCTGAAATTTTTGTTTGTGAATCTTTTCTTCTTGAAATTTTGTTCTTTTGCCCCATAATAAATGGAAATGAATGTTGCGGTTAAGGGACTATGTTTGCTTCATCATGCACTATGCCTTATGGGCTTAGCATTTAGGGTGGAAAGGAGGACGGAGAGATGAAACTTGAGAGATTTGAAGGATGTTGGACAGCCATGGTGACACCTATGGATCGAAAGGGGGAGGTCGATTTTGAGGGACTCGAAAAGAATATCCAGTTTCAGACAGCCCATGGAGCAAACCTTGTCCCCACCGGCACAACTGGCGAATCTCCTACACTGGACTGGAAGGAGCATGACCGGGTGATCGCGAAGACGGTTAAGCTGGCAAAGGGGAAAGTCTTCGTCATTGCAGGGACAGGCTCAAATTCAACGAAGGAGGCTTTTCGGGGAACAAAACATGCGGTCGAGGTGGGTGCCCAGGGGGCCCTGCTCGTTGATTGTTATTATAATGGCCCCTCCTCGCTGGAGCTTCGGACCCAATATTATGAGTTAATCGCAAAGGCCTTCCGAAAGGCTTTTATCGTACCCTATATCATCCCCGGAAGGACAGGGACGAAAATGGAGGTTGAGGATTTAGCCATTCTTCATCGAAAATATAGGAATGTGAGGTCGGTGAAGGAGGCCACCGGAGATCTCGGGCGAATGGCCAAAACAAGGACGCTCTGCGGAGAGGATTTTGATATCCTCTCAGGAGATGATGATAAGACCTTTGAGATGATGACCCGAAATGATATTCGAGCCTCTGGCGTTGTCTCCGTGATGTCAAATATCGTTCCAGGACCCATCGGGGAGATGGTCAGGGCAATCTCGAGGAGCGATATGGAGAGAGCCAATTATTTGAAAGAGGTCTTAGACCCCCTCTTTAAGGTGGTGACGGTCAATACGGTGGAATCCTATGAGGGGTTTGAGGTACCGACCAAGTTCAGAAACCCGTTGGCGATCAAGACCATGATGAAAGGGCTCGGATTGCCATCCGGGCCCTGCCGTCCGCCCCTTGGAAAGATGACGTCCAAAGGGGTGGAGGTTGTGAGAAATGCCCTGAAGGCAGTTTATGAAAAGGATAAGAATGTGCTGACCCCCCTCCAAGAATTTTATAAGATCAATATCGAAGAACGGCTTACCAATGATCGGTATTGGAAGTAGACAAGAAGATGGAGAAGATGCATGGACCGGGAGCTGATGCTGATTAATGGAGAGTGGGTTGGAAGTGAAGAGGACCGGTTTCTTCTTATTGAGACCCCAGGTCATCGAGGGAGGGTGATTGCTGAGGTGCCCCGGGCAAAGGCCCCGGATGTGGACCGTGCGGTTTGGGCCGCTTTACAGGCCTTTGAGGGGTGGAGAAAGGTTTCCCCTCTTGAGCGAGGCAGACGGATGATTAAAATTGCCGATGCCGTCGAGTCGAAGGTCGAGGAGATCGCCCGTATTACAGCCCTCGATACCGGAAATGCCATCCGAACCCAGTCGAGGCCTGAGGTCAAACTGGTCGTGGACCTCTTCAGATATTTTGGCGGAGTGGCGAGTGAGATCAAAGGGGAGACCATCCCCCTCGGTGAGCAGGTCCTGAGTTACTCGAGACGGGAACCGATCGGTGTGGTTGGGGGCATTATTCCCTGGAACTCTCCAGTCCTGCTCGGAGCCCTTAAAATTACCATGGCCTTAACTGCTGGAAATACCCTGGTTCTCAAACCCTCTGCAGATGCCCCTCTCGGAGTGCTCAGGATGGCTCGAGTCTGTGCGGAATACCTTCCTCCCGGCGTGCTCAATGTAGTGACCGGAACCGGGGAGGAGTGCGGCCTTCCTCTTGCCAGACACCCGATGGTGCGCAAACTCACCTTCACCGGTTCTACCGAGGTGGGCCGCCTCATCATGCAATCCGCTTCAGAGCGAATCATTCCCGTCTCTCTTGAACTTGGAGGCAAGAGCCCCCAGATCGTCTTTCCAGATGCAGACGATCCACGGGTGGTCGATGGGGTCATCTCCGGGATGCGTTTTACCAGACAGGGCCAATCCTGCACCGCAGGTTCAAGGCTTTTCCTTCATGAGTCAATCTTTGATTCCTTCATGGAGAAACTGGTGAAGAAATTGAAGACCTTTAAGATCGGCGACCCGCTTGATGAGACGATTGATATGGGAGCGATCATCAATCAAAGGCAGTTTGAGAAGGTCTACTCCTATGTGGAGGATGGGCTTCGTCAGGAAGGGATCAGGCTATTGGTCGGAGGCCTTCCTCCTGAGGAAGGACCGCTTTCAGAGGGATATTTCATGGAACCCACCCTGTTTAGCCATGTCCGAAATGATTGGAGGATCTCCAGAGAAGAGATCTTCGGTCCGGTTTTAGTGGCCCTTTCCTGGCGTGAAGAGGAGGAGGCCATAAGGATGGCCAACGAGAGCCACTATGGGCTTTCGGCATTCATCTGGACCCATGATATCGGAAAGGCCATTCGCGCAGCACATGCCATTGAATCAGGATGGGTTCAGATCAACCAGGGAGCCGGGATTTTTCCGGGTCAGAGCTACGGAGGGTTTAAGCAGAGCGGCATGGGCCGGGAATATTCCCTTGAGGGCATGCTTGAGGGATTTACCCAGCGAAAGAGCATCACTGTCAACCTTCAGTTCTGATGAATCTATACGTCCATGAAGAGGCAGGGCCTGTCCCTATTTTGGGGTCGGCCCTGCCCTATTCTTAGAAGTTGGGGATGATGAAAAGGAACGCAATGGAGGTGATGATAAAGTAGACGAAGAACACCATCAGGAGCCAACCCATGATATCTCTGAAATTTAATTTTACCACAGCTAACATGGCGATGGCCCAGAAGGGCTGGATCATATCGGTCAACATATCCGACCAGGCATAGGTGACGACCGTTGTTCCCATGCCAACTCCCAACTGCTTTGCTGCAGGAATGATGTATGGCGAAACCGCCGCCCATTCACTGCCACCTGATGGAATAAGGTAATTGAGAAGACCTCCATACCAGTAGATGAAAAGAGGAAAGGTCTGCGGGTTTGAAATCGCTACAAAAGCACTGGTAAATGCTTGAGAGAGCATCGTGAATTTGAATAGACCGAAGATTCCCGCATAGAAGGGGAACTGGATGACAATCCCCCAGACGGCCTTCCCAGCATCTTCGCTTGCCTTGATGAACGACCAGGGCCTCCAGTGGAAAAGGATTCCAAGCATCAACATCGCGAAATTAGCACTGTCAAGAGTTAATCCCTTTCCAACGCCTTTGGTTGAAAAGTTCCAGATCAACCAGATGAGTCCTCCGATGAAAATGATGATATTGAACCCTGGCCACCAGTTCATCCAATCCGAAGGGCTTTCATATTTGGCGGGTTTTGGAGGGGCTTCGTAAAGCTTGAGTTTATCCAGTAATTCGGGTTTCACAACAAAGGTTTTCTCAGGTTTCGGGTGCATTAATGCCATCACGATAGTGACGATGGCTACGATGATAATTGTCAAAATAATGTTGAAGGGATGAAAGATTGTGTTCGTAGTTGGAATGACCGCATCCAGCAATTTTGCCTTGATCAAGAAGTTATCCGGAGTAGCTACCAGTAGCGTCGCAGAGCCTGTTAGACCTGCATGCCAGGTGCAACCCAGCCCAAGGTAGGCTGCGGCAACGAGTAATCGGTAATCCACCTTTGGATTTCTCCTCACAATGAAGAGAGCAAGCATTGCGCTTGCGATGAGGCTTAGTCCCCAGTTGAGCCAAGCGATGATCA
>CAZXMB010000003.1:0-38735 GCA_964641715.1 uncultured Syntrophaceae bacterium | reverse complement strand
TAAAAACTCTCATGAGGGGAAATCAAATCCAAAAACTGTTTCAGGATTCTCGCCGTCGCCCCCCAGATGAGATGGTCTCCATACTGATAGGCATAGATCACCTCTTTTCGACCCAACCTGTTGATCTCCCTTTCGCCGAAAGACTCTTCGTCCAGTAAGAAGGAAAGAGGGATTTCGATCAGCTCTGCAATCTCAACGGGACTCGGTTTAAACGGATAGGGGTAAGGGAAAAGGCCTACAAATGGCGTAACGATGAATTCAGTGCTGGTCACAATATCATCCAATACACCGACGATCTCCACATCCCTCTCGTTAAGCCCGATCTCCTCGTTCGCCTCCCGGAGCGCTGTCTTCTCCAGGTTCAAATCTCCTCTGTCCGCCATTCCCCCGGGAAAAGAGATTTCTCCCTTATGGTATTTGACCTGATCGGTCCTCTTGGTAAAAAGGAGGTGACAGTTTCCTTCCTTCCTAAAGAGAGGGACCAGAACTGCCGCATGAGAATAAGAAGGTTGTTCAATGGTCCTCCTCTCCCTCTCGGAGAGGATTCTCCGTATTTCTTCAACGAAATTCTTTTCGCGGCGCCTCATATCAATCATCCTCCCTAACCCTCTAAAAGGCAGGGACTATTTCAAACGATAAACCCGCAGGGCATTTTCCGAGCTCGCTTCAGCCACCTTTTCAAAAGGGACCTTTTTAATCTCTGCGATCTTCTGTGCCGTATATCGAACGAAACCCGGCTCGTTTCTCTTCCCCCGAAAGGGCTCAGGAGTTAAGAAAGGGGCATCGGTCTCAACCAGAAGAGAATCCAATGGGAGTTTCTTGACTGTTTCTCTCAATCCTGATGCGTTTTTAAAGGTGATGCTTCCGGGAATCGAGATGTAGAATCCCATGTCGATACAGGCCTTCGCCATCTCATCATCTCCGGAAAAACAGTGGATGATCCCTCCACACTCCAATGCCTTCTCAGATCTCAGTATCCGGATCGTCTCCACATGGGCCTCCCGGTCATGAACCACGATGGGAAGTTTTAACTCCCGTGCGAGTTCGACCTGTTCACGGAACCTCTTTAATTGGACTTCTTTCGGCGAAAGGTTCCTGTAAAAATCCAATCCGATCTCTCCGAGCGCCTTTACTTTTTCATCCTGACAGAGATCTCTCAAGGTCGAATAGGTCTCGCCATCAATCTCCTTTGCATTCTGGGGATGGACACCTAAAATAGCGTAGATCAGGGAATGAGCATGGGCAATCTCAAGGGCCCTTTTCCAGTCCCTCTTCTCCGTTCCTACGGTAAAGATATATTCCACGCCCGAAGCCTTGGCCCTCTGGATCACTGCCTCCAGATCCTTTCTAAACTCAGGCATTTCTAAGTGAGCGTGAGAATCAATCAGCATCCTTAAACCTCAAGCACCAAATCACAAACTCCAAACCCCAAATAATATCCAATAACCAAATTCCAATTGTCAAAACTTTGATTATTGGTGATTGGAAATTATTTGGATATTGGTGCTTGGAATTTGGAATTTTTAGTGCCGGTGGCCTTCACCCGATTAAAATAGTCCGTCAATTCTCTCGCCAACTCTTTCGATCGAATGAGGACAGAGACTTCATGATTATTCGTCAGGGCATAGTAGGTCCAGTTTGTGCTTCCTAAGAGGACAAGATATTCATCGGCAACTATAAATTTAGCATGGGTGGTTTTAAAGAGGGGATCATAAATCACATCCACGCCTCCAGATGATAGGACCTTTCCGGTCTGTATATTTCTTTCAGTTGTCCGATCCTTTCCTTCCTTCACCTCTAAAATTACCTCTACCTTTACGCCCCTCCTCTTCGCATCGATCAATTCCCTGACGAGAAGATTGGAAGGGGTCTGAGGATATTTCTCATAATATCCCATCTCAAACATCATAATTTGAATCGAAGACTTCGCCTCCTGGATCATCTTTTTTGCCACTTGAAAGTACTGGGAATCCGTCACAAGCTGGATATCCTCTGCCGGTAAACCGATAGATTTTGAAACGGAGAAAGTGGAAAGTAAAAAAAAGAATAAAATACTTAAGACGATTTTTTTCATTGTTTTATATTGATTCTGAGATTCTTCGTCGTCCCGTCAAGGCGGGACTCCTCAGAATGACAATCTGATCTGTCACTCTGAGCGAAGCGAAGAGTCTGCAAATCGGTTTCTGCTGGCGCGACGGAGACGGTCCATGATCGCCCGTCCTAACCCCGCTTCGGGAACTCCTTCCGCCAGGATCAGGTCTAAATTAAGGGCATCCAGTTGCCGTATAGCAAAGAAGAGGTTTGCCGCTGCCTCTCTTAAATCCCCCTTTTTTGAAAGCACTTCGATATGAGTGAATTTTAGAAAGGATTTCGGCTCCTGAAAAGCGAGAAACCCGATTCTTTTATCCCTGAGATTATCGATATTCTTTTCAGACCAATCGAGCAGGACAGGTGTCCTTAGAGCATAATGTCTTGGAAGCATGCCGGCGGCAGGGGGGCCTTCTTCATGGAAAGGCCCGATTTCGACCTTTCCGATGATGGATTCAATCTCTTCAAGAGGGACTCCGCCCGGCCTCAACAATTTGGGCCTCTTTTCAAAGAAAGAGACGATCGTCGATTCCACCCCCACTTCACAGTGTCCCCCATCCAGAATAAAGTCGATTTGATCGCCCAATTGGTCTCGAACATGCTCTGCTGTGGTTGGGCTTAGATAACCAAAGGGATTGGCGCTCGGCCCAACAATGGGAGATCCTGAGAGTTCGATGAACTTCAGTGTCATCGGATGCCTTGGCATTCGAACGGCAACGGTGGGAAGGCCGGCTGTGACAATATCGGGAACATTATCTCTTTTTAAGAGAACCACCGTCAGAGGGCCGGGCCAGAATCGTTCGATCAATTTTTGAGCATCGGGTGGAACCTTACTGACCAACTGGACGAGATCATAATTCTCTGCCACATGAACGATTAACGGGTCAAAGGAGGGCCTCCCCTTCACCTCAAAGACCCGAGCCACAGCCATAGGATTGAAGGCATCCCCTCCCAAACCGTAAACCGTCTCCGTCGGAAAGGCAACGATACCTCCTTTTTTGATGATCTCTGCGGCTTGATGGATCAGCTTATCCTGCTTCATCTCGTCTTGCCGTAATTCACCGTTCGCCCTTCGAGAGCCTCAGGCCGAACGGTTCGGGGTAAGGGTGAGAGGGGCCTTTTTGAGGGCCTTCGATTTCTTTTCCAAAGATTCTCCCATCCTTCTTCTAAAGTCCTCCAACCTCTTTGCAATTTCCGGGTATTTGATCGAGAGGATCTCACAGGCCAGATAAGCCGCGTTTTTTGCACCATCAATTCCCACTGTAGCCACTGGAACTCCGGGAGGCATTTGGACGGTGGAATAGAGGGCATCCGCACCATTGAGTGCCCCTGATTTGATCGGAACACCGATGACAGGAAGGGTCGTATGGCTGGCTAAAACTCCTGCAAGGTGAGCCGCCATTCCGGCTCCTGCGATCAATACTTCAATGCCGCGCCTTCTCGCTGTCTTAGCATAGCGGGCGGTTTTTTCAGGGAGCCGATGGGCTGATCTCACATCCATCTCATGGGGGACACCCATCTCTTTTAAAACCTCCGTTGCCTTCTCCATGACCGTCAAATCACTCTCACTTCCCATCAGAATTCCAACCAGAGGCTTTTTCATCATCCCTCCTCCCTAAATTAAAATCCTAAATCCGAATATCGAAATTCGAAACAAATTCAAAATTCAAATATCAAAATTTAAAATTTTGGTTTGGAACATTTGAATTTTGAACATTTGAGATTGTTTCGAATTTAGGATTTCGTGCTTCGAATTTGCTATTTGACCATTATCTTAAGAAATTACCGGCAATTCCACAAGAGAATAAAAAGCCCTCTCAAGAAGGATCTGAGAAGGCTCATTTAAAGATCACTTGGGCGAAAAGCAAATATTAGACAAGTAACCTATCGTTTGCCTCCTGCCTCCTTTCCTTTGTCACAATCGCCATCGAAAACCACTCGATCTTCATGTGATACAGTTTCTGACTTATGCCCTAAAAGAGCAACGATAGGACGGAGAACAGAACCAATAAGCCGGAAGAGTATCTTGAAGGCCAGCCATACTGGCTTTAACAACCAATCGAGAAGCTCATTAATGTTGTCCATCCCCTGCCCTAACCAAGTGAAAACAGGTTGGATTATGTGGAGCAGTTTGATGTGGGCATAAACCACAGCCAGAATCAAGGTTCCAGCAGAAATCATGAACTTTAAGGCACTACTAAACTCAATATGAGCAAACTCACTCAACAACAATTCTGTGCCAATATTAAATACTACAATATACGCAGCCGGCTTGAGGACGGGCTCCTTCATAATCATCAACGTGAATATTCCTGCCGCAAAACGCATGGTGATAATACCGATAGCCACACCAAACATCACAATGTAAAGCTTATCTGAGAGGGCGACTACGGCTACTACATTGTCAAGAGAAAAGGCAAGATCAGCTAACTCCACGGCTAAGACGACGCCCCAGAAACCTTTGCCCTCTACACTTCTTGCCTTGGTCTGAGTCTCTTCTCCAGCTTCTGGCTCTCCGAGATTTTCGAAGGCCAGTTTGATTAGATAGGCAGCGCCCAGGATTTTAAGGAAGGGGTTGTGGATGACAAAGTTGGCAACAACAAGCATGATACCACGGCCAAGATAAGCGCCCAGGAGGCCAACTTTAAGGGCGGCTGGCCTTTGGCCGCCCAGAAGGCGATGAACTGGATGTCCAAGGAATTTAAGAGGTCCTGGCCAAGGGACCATCTTGTCTTTCGGAAGAATAGAGACCATGGCGCCCAGCACGGCAGCATTATCAATGGAGAGGATGCCTTCTAAAAAGATGACTTGCACAATGATATAAACAAAACCCAGGTCAAAGTGCATTCGGTCCCCCGCTTATGGATCTTCCCATTGTTGTCTTAGGTTGTTAAGTAAATATTGTAAAAACAAACTTATATTATCCTATACAAGAAGAAATTTCAAGCAAATGTACTCGCCCAAATTCCGATTTAGAAACCGAAACCCTTTTCCCATCCGGTCATTGCGAGCACCTGCAAGGTGCGTGGCAATCTCATTGGAAATGGCGTGATTGCTTCGGTTCCCTCGCAATGACAATTTCTAAATCGGAATTTGGGTTCAAATTGGTGAAAGAAATCGAAAATGGTCGCCTCATTCAACTGGATCAATGAGGCATTTCAGGCGGCGATTGAGGAAGCGGGGGGCGATTCTGGTGCCGCCCCTGAAGAACGATTGGATTAAATTACTCCCATCCCTTTCAGGATTGAAAGCATGACAGCGGCGGCCATGACCGAGCCGACCTGTCCACCGGTGTTGGCTCCCATGGCATGCATGAGGAGGTAATTCTTTTTATTGTATTTCTGTCCCTCCTTCTGAACCACCCGTGCGGACATGGGATAGGCGGAGATACCCGCGGCACCGATAAGGGGGTTGACCTTCCCGCCGGTCACCACCTTCAGTACCTTCCCGAAAAGGATGCCACAGGCAGTATCCAGACAGATGGCCACAAAACCGAGGACCAGGATGATGAGAGTCTGAGGCGTCAAGAAGACCCTTCCATCCATCGTTGCTCCGATGGAGATTCCCAGAAGTAGGGTCACGATATTGGCAATCTCATTTTCGGATGCCCGGGTAAGCCGGCTTACCACTCCGCATTCCTTCATCAGATTCCCGAGCATGATCGTTCCCAGCAGGGGTAACCCCTTGGGTGCGATGAGACCCCCGAATACGGTAACCACCAGAGGAAAAAGAAGTTTGGTTGTCTTTGAAACGGGTTTCTTCGCCGTTCCCATATTGATCACCTTTTCTTCTTTGGTCGTCAACGCCCTCATGATAGGAGGTTGAATCAACGGGACAAGGGACATATAACAATAGGCAGCCACAGAAACAGCTCCCAGGAGCTGAGGGGCATATTGAGAAGTGACGTAAATGGCGGTAGGACCATCACAGGCACCGATGATCCCGATGGAGACGGCCTCCAATTTAGAAAAACCCAGGACTAAAGCCAAGGCCAGGGTTAAGAAGATCCCGAACTGTCCTGCAGCCCCGAGAAGAAAGATCTTCGGGTTCTCAAGCAGGGGACCGAAATCGGTCATCGCTCCGATTCCCACGAAGATGAGAAGCGGGAAAAGCTCTGTCACGATCCCTGCCTCATAGATGATCCTCAGGAAGCCCTCTTTCTCCATAAGCCCGGCCAAAGGAATATTCACCAGGATGCATCCAAATCCAATAGGGATAAGGAGGACAGGTTCAACATCCTTCTTAATCCCAAGGTAGAGAAGAATCAAACCAACGACAATCATGACCGGATTAGACCAGTGGAGATGTAAAAATCCTGCAATCAGTCCGGTCAACCCGCCTTGAATCGCATCTAACATGTCTCCATTCCTCCTTCAATAAACCTATTTACCCTCTTCCTTTTTAAAAGGGAAGAGCTTCTCGAGAGCGCTCATGATAAGACTCAATATCCAAAGGGTTAAGAGGGTTCCTCCCATTCCAACGACAACCATGGTGACCCCGAATGTCCAATTGTCCATACAGAAATCCTCCTCAATCGAAATAAAAACCTTTTTCTTATATCACTTGAAAATAGGAATTTCAATAGAAAGGTGATTTTTTTAACAAAGTCTTATGAAAAAAATTTTTCTTTTAATTTAACCTGTTAGGGTCTTTTTGAGTTTCTATTATGAAACTCTTTGGCCTGATGCATGAAGGCCTCAAGGCGGGTCAGTGTGTTAGTCTGTTCCTGTCCATCGTAGGCCATGTTGAGGATGGGAATGTTATTATGTTCTTCCCGGTATCTCTTTAGAAGGGCGCTGACAACCGTACCGGGCATACAGGTAAAGGGCATGATATTGACGATCCCGCTTGCCCCTCTTCCGGCAAAGTCGATCGTCTTCCCAACTGAAAGGATGGCTTCCCCCTCAAAGGATGAATCGAGATAGGGTCTGGCTTTCTTAAAGATCGTTTTTGTTCCGGGTTCTCCGGGGTTCCTGAGAGAGCCCTTAAAGATCCTTTCCAGACGGTGCTCATCCTTTTTCTGATAGTAGTCTGTGAGAAACACCTTCAGGAGGTTCGAAAAGGACTTCTTCCTGAGACTTCTTTCCTTGGAGATGGTATTGACATAAAGAATCCACTCGGTAAGGGGTGCAATCCATGCCTCCCCCCCAAACCGTTCAATCTTCCGGATGACATCCTCATTGGCAAATCGATTGAGCCGGACAAAGATCTCTCCCACAATTCCGATCAGGGGCTTGCTCCTGAGCCCCTCCACCTCGATCCGGTTAAACTCCTTCAGGCCCTCCTCAAGAGCCTTATCAAGCTCCCCTCCATGCCGGATCGTCTCGCAAATCCCTTTCAATGCCCTTTGATAAACCCGGTCGGCCTCTCCTTTTCTCTTCTCATAGGGGCGGGTCTCGAGAAGTTTCTTCATTAAAAGATCGACCGCCACAATCCCCTGCCATCCCAGCCGGGTAAATTGTGAACCTATGATCCCCAAATCGCTATAAAGGGTCTCGTCCTGATTGGGTGAATAGATGGGGACATGTTTAAAACCCAGATCATCCAGAACGAGACGGTGAAAGCGATGATACTGTCCGAAACGACAGGGACCGTTTCCAGAGGGCATGAAGAAGGCGGCTCTTTGGTGATCGAAATTGGGGTCCTTGAGAAGCTTCACCATATCCCCTGTGGTCAGGATGCAGGGATAACACTCTTTTCCGGAGGTGAGCTTTCTTCCCCAGTAGAGCGTCTCCTCATCCGATTCAGGAAAGACGTCCGCCTCCACCCCGCAGGCCTGAAACGCAGAAGCCACTGCAAAGGAATGGTCACACATATAGGGGATGTAGATTTTCTTGGTCCGGTCGGTCTTCGGCTTCTCTTTTTCAAAAAAAGGAACTGTTGTGGCCTTGACATTCTTCAGGCTATCCAAAAAGGCCTCGCATCGCGTAATGGCTCCTGCATCTGCGCTATGTTCGTCAATCTCCAGCTGAAGGTAGGGTTTCTCCTTGGAGAGATCCCTGAAGAAGTGGCTGATGAAGGAATCCGGACCGCACCCGAAATTGGTGATATAGACTGCATAAAGCCTGGGGTCCTCATTGATAATCTTCCCTGCCGAGAGTATCCTCTGACCGTACCTCCAGTACATCTCCCGGATCTCGGAAGTAGGTTTGACCGATTCCAGGGGCAGAAAATCCATGGGAATGGCAAGAACTCCCAGGTCCCTCAGTTTCTTTGGAATCTCGAGGTTGACTCCTGAATCGCAGGAATTGTAAGGTCTTCCCACAATGACCATGGCCTTCTCGTTTCGTCCGATCCGATCCAGAATCTCCTTTCCCCGGTTGAGGAGGGATTGGTAGAATAGAGCCTGAAATTTTTCAGCCTTTTCAAGGGCCATCCTTACACGCTTCGATCCCCTGCGGAGGGATCCTCCAAAATCGATCAGTTCCTTCTCCAGGGTATTTCTTCCAAAACCAAAATGGAGGATGGGTTGCAGGATCTCCGCTCCGTCCTTTTTAAAATCGATGGAGGAATGGACCGCATAAGGAAAGGCCTGGGCATAAGGGCAAGCGGTATTCGTGGGGATCTCCGGATGGGAGGATTTGAGGTTCACGATACTCGGCAGAAAAATTTTCTTGACCCCCTTCTCCAGCAGGTTCAGGACATGTCCATGACTCACCTTGATCGGAAAACAGGTCTCTGCAACGACATTCTCCACTCCTTTTCGAATCAGCTCCTTATGGGTGGGATCGGAAAGAACCACCCGATACCCCAATTCGGTAAAGAAGGCCTTCCAGAAAGGAAACATCTCGTGGAAAAAAAGAATTCCGGGAATACCAATCTCCGGAGCATGGACAGAAAGATGCTCCTCTCCGCCATAAGGGGCGAAGAGCATCTTCTCTCTCTCCCCGAAAAGGTCGGGTAGGTCCGAGCCTTTTGTCCTTTTAATGACATCATACTTCTCGCATCGGCTTCCATAAAAGAGAGGTTTCTCCCCTTCAACGCTCACCTTTCGGATGAGGCAGAGATTGGGACAACCCTTGCATTCAAAGGAGGAATGTTCATAGCGGCGGTGGCTGAGATCAAATCCCTTGAAACTCGATCGTTCCCAGGTCCGTTCTTCCATGGCCAGGATGGCGACGCCAATCGCTCCTGTCACATCATGATTTTCAGGGACGACCACCTCTTTTCCGAGAACGCTTTCGAAGGCCGCCACCACCCCTTTATTGAAGGCTGTTCCCCCCTGGAAAAAGATCCGGTTCCCGATACGGCGGTCTCCCACCACCCGGTTGAGATAATTTTGGACGATGGAATAACTCAGGCCCGCAACCAGATCGTCCTTTCTCGCACCTCTCTGCTGGTGATGGACCAGATCAGATTCGATGAAGACCGTACATCGTTCACCCATCCTGACCGGTTTCTCCGAAGAGAGGGCAAGGGATCCGAATTCCTCTTTGATGGAGATATCGAGTTTCTCCGCCTGCTCCTCTAAAAAAGAGCCTGTCCCGGCGGCACAGACCTTGTTCATTTCAAAATCGATGACCACACCGCTGTCGAGGCTGATATACTTGGAATCCTGGCCACCGATCTCAAAGATCGTATCCACACCGGGATCAATCTCGACTGCGGCGGTTGCCTGTGCCGTGATCTCATTTCGGACCAAATCCGCACCTACAAAATCGGCAGTGAGGTAGCGGCCGGAACCCGTGGTCCCCACCCCTTTGATCTCCACACGGTTTCCGATTTCCTCACCGATTTCCTGGAGACCTGTGCGAACGGCTTCGATGGGTCTACCGGCCGTCATGAGATAACGTTTTGAAAGGACTTTTTTATCCTTACCAATCACCACGAGGTTGGTGCTAATGGAACCGACATCCAGGCCAAGGTAGGCCTCGATCTTTCCCGATTTTTCACCCCCTCCCTTATTGGAAGAGACCCTTTCTCCCACCTCTCCTTTGATGGGAAAATCACTTCTTACCCCCTCTTCCTTTATGAGAGAGGGTAGGGGTGAGGGTGATAAGTGATTTGAAGAGAGACAGAGTTGTTTGAGCGGCCTTTCTCTCTCCTGATGATGTTGAAGGTAATCCTTCAGCGGGGTGAGATCCAATCTCCGGATGGTCTTGATCTCTTTGCTCTCCCTGGACACCATCACGGCACCGATGGCTCCCATAGAGGCAAAATGTTCCGGAATGGTAAGCTCACCATCTGAAAGCTCCAGGACCTCCTGGAATGCCTTTCTCATCCCCACATTCGCTGCCACTCCCCCTTGAAAGGAAATGGGTTTGACAAAGACTTTCCCCTTCCCGATATTGCTCTTAAAATTTCTGGCAAGGGCGAAACAAAGACCGGCAACGATATCGTAATCCGGTGTGGCGATCTGTTGAAGGTGAATCATGTCCGATTTCGCAAAGACACTGCATCGCCCTGCAATACGGGGCGGGTTCTTGGACCGGAGGGCAAGCTGGCCAAACTCCTCAATGGTCAGACCCAATCGGCTGGCTTGCTGATCCAAAAAGGAGCCGGTGCCGGCTGCACAGAGGGTATTCATCGAGAAATCGCTGATCTTAAGATGACCATTCTCCTCTTCGAGGAAGATCAGTTTGGAATCCTCTCCTCCGATATCGATGATCGTTCGGATCTTGGGATAAAGAGATTGGACCGCCTTTGCCTGGGCAATGATCTCATTGATAAAATTTCCGTCCAAAAGATCGGAGATCAGTTTTCCTCCTACCCCTGTAAAAGAGAGGGAGTGAAATTGATCAGGTGGAATCCTGCTGAGGATTTCTTCCAGGATCCTCTGGACCGTCTGAAGAGGCTGACCTTTGATCCGCGTGTAATGCTCTTCCAGCACTTCTCCCTGATCGTTCATGATCACGGTATTGGCACTGACCGAACCAATGTCCATTCCCAGGTAGAGTTTCTTCATCATTCTAAAATTTACCCTTCAAAAATCGGAAATATACAAATATTAATCGATTCAAATTTAAGTTTTCAAGTTTAATTTCTCCTCCCCTGTAACCCCCTGTGATTCGCTGATTAAATTTGCCATGCCCTAACCTGTAACCTATGCCCACTTCTAAAACCAGACCTCGAAATCATCCCGATTGCGGGTTTGAATTTCGGCCTCAATATGTTAAGATTTTTCTATATTTTTAAGAGAGCTGAAATGAAAAGATTAACCCTGATCGCCTGCCTATCCTTGTTTCTGACCCTCTCTTTCTCCGCCTTCTCCTTTGGACTTACAAAAGAGGAGGCTACAGGTATATTGAAGGAGCTGATCCGGGAGGATTTTAAAATCCTCGAAATACGGCAATCCCCGATCGATGACTTCTGGGAGGTAGCCTATGAGACAGGCCCTGAAAGATTGATCGTTTATATCCATAAAAATTCAAGGTACATCATCCATGGCCAGTTATTGGACCGCCAGATCAAAAGAAATCTCACCCGAGAGAGGCTGAAAGAGCTGAGACGGGTGGAGATCCCCCGTCTTCCCCTCGAGAATGCCATTTCCATGGGAAATGGAAAACGGAAGCTCTATATTTTTACCAATCCGGATTGCCATTTCTGCTTTCAGCTCCATGAGGAACTTAAAGCGACAAAAGATATTCAGGCATTTCTATTCCTCTATCCGTTCAATCTCAATTCCTACAGAAAGTCAAAAGCCATCTGGTGCTCGAAAGATAAACTCAGGGCCCTCGAGGAAGCCTATCAGGGAATGGAGACAAAATCCCCTGACTGCAATACAGCGGTCATTGATAAAAACATGGAACTGGCAAAAATTCTGATGATCGATTCCACACCCACGATCATCTTCCAGAACGGAAAGGTCATCGAGGGAAATATCAAACCCGATATCTTAGAGAGCCTCTTAAAGGAAAATTCTGTGCTTTGACTTTAACGGGAAAGTCTGTTATCTAAAAATAATGAACCCCTGCCTGACAAAAGTCCCTGTTGTTTTTCTGTCTCTCTTATTTTTCTCCGGGGCCTGCACGGGAAAACAAATCTTCTCGGAAGGAGGGACCCCTTCCCCTCAACCTGCTCAGGCGAAGATCCAGGCCCCTTCGAAGGGGACTTCTCCAAAGCCGCTTGCTTATTACCATTTCCTCCTCTCTCAGCTCAAATTAAGGGAAGGAAAACTCGACGAGGCCATTCAAGAGCTCAAAGAGGCGATCCTCAGCGACGAAAAAGAACCCTCCCTCCATGTGGAATTGGCTTCCCTCTATATCTATAAAGGACTCCTCAATGAGGCTATCGAAGAGTGCAAAACCGCCCTGCTCCAGGACCCGGATCACCTCCATGCTCACCTCCTGTTGGGCGGTATCTATTCCTCCCTTCGAAAAAATCCGTTGGCCATCGAATCTTATAAAAAGGCCATGGCGATCGCTCCAGACCACCGGGAAAGTTATCTCTACCTGAGCTCCCTCTATGCGGATGGAAGGGAGTATGAAAAGGCGATCGAGGTCCTCCAGCAGTTTCTTAAGATCGAACCCGATTCCGCCATGGGCCTTTACTACCTTGGAAGAATTTATGCCGAGACGAAATCCTTTGAAAAGGCAAAGGAATACTTCTTGAAAACCCTGGACATCGAACCCAACATGATCTCCGTCCTGATGGATCTGGGCATCGTCTATGAGATTCAAAACGAAATCGAAAAGGCCTCAGGAGTTTATCAAAAGATCCTCTCCCTCAACCCGGATCACAAACAGGCGAGAAATCGGCTGGGACAGATCTATATCAAGGAGAAGAAGTTTGATGAGGCACTCAATCAATTCCGGGAACTTCAGAAATCCGGCTCCGAAGACCTCAACCTCCGTACAAAGATCGGTCTGATCTATATGGAACAGGGAAAGCTTGACCAGGCGATTTTAGAATTCAATTTTGTCCTGGCGGCCCATCCCAAAGACGATCGGGTAAGGTACTATTTAGGAGCCGCCTATGTGGAAAAGGAGGCTCTGGATCAGGCACTCATCGAATTTAAGAAGATCCCGACCGAATCAGACCTCTTTTCAGATTCGAGAAGGAGTATGGTTCTCATTTTCAGAAAACAGAACAAAGTGAAAGAGGCAATCCAGCTCATGGAGGAATCGATTCAGGCCAAGCCGAAGGATGCAGACCTCTATCTCATCCTTGCCTCCATCTTTGACAAAGAGGATCAATTCCAAAAGGCCCTGGACACCCTTAAGAAGGGGTTGGTTGAGAATAGGGACCATGTGGATCTCCTTTATCAATTAGGGGCGGTCTATGACAAAATAGGGGATTTCGAAAAAATGGTCTCTCAGATGAAGGAAGTCTTAAGAATAAATCCCAACCATGCCGATGCCCTTAACTATTTAGGCTACTCCTATGCGGATCGAGGCGTCCAGCTGGAGGACGCTTTGCAGTTGATCCAAAAGGCAATGGCCTTAAAGCCCAATATGGGGTATATCATGGATAGCCTGGGTTGGGTCTACTTTAAGCTCGGAGATTATGAAAAGGCGGTTATCGAGCTTGAAAAGGCAAATCAATTGACCCCGGACGATCCGGTCATCACCGAACATCTTGCCGATGGGTACTACAGATTGAGCCGGATGGAAAAGGCGAAGGAGCTTTATGAAAAGGCCTTGAAGTTGGATCCGAAACCCGATCAGGTAGAGAGGCTGAAGAAGAAGATTGATGAACTGAAGGGTAAAAAGAACTGATTATGAAAGGGGGATGATAACAATTTCCCTCCTTTAACAATTTGACTCAATTGGGGTTCAAAATATTTAAGGATAAAGTTTGGTTATTGGAAAATTGGTGCTTATTTGGTGATTGGTTCTTGGAATTTGGTATTTTTGATCAACCCCCTGCGACCGGGGGGAAGATGGAGAGGACATCTCCTTCCTTCAGAATCTGATCTTCTTTTCCATGGACGCCATTGACCAGAATAATCTTCGGTATCTCTCTGGGGATTTTGAGTTTCGTCAATATATCCTGAATCCGGGTATGGTCATCGATCTTCATCTTGCATGAAAACCGGCCACTTCCCTTCGGGAGATAATCTCTCAATGTGGCAAAGAGTTTTACCTCAATCTCCATAGATAGGAAACCTCCAGACTTCCTCCTTATCCCTTCAGGGTCTCAATCTCCTTGACCGCATTGAAAACCACATATATCCTCAAATTATTGCTTTCCTTCTCCAGGGGCACAATAAAGAACCCCTCCCTTGTTCGGGAATACCCAAGGGTCGTCCCCGTTAACACCTCACCATCGAAAAAAGTGATCTTCATCTTGGTCAAACCGGCTTGATCCTCTTCCTCCTCCTTCAATAATCCTTCCAGACTCGGAGGTCCTTTCCTCCCCTCCAGGGATTTTACAAAGAAAATAGCCTTGAGCTCAGAGATAATGATCTCAATCCCCTTTCTCCCGCTTTCCTCCAGCATATCTAACGGAAGGACATGAAAAGCCTTCTTGTCCACACCAAAATTATAGGTGATCCCTTTGACCATTCTTCCATCGCGGTATTTGGCCACCACAAGATTTTGAATGGGAGTCGCCGGTTTCGCCCTCCCTTCCATCAAACGACATCCCTCCTTTTTAATATTTATTATATGAGAAAGTTGCTCTCCATACAAGAGGAAAGACACTTGATAGGATGAATCAATCTTCCGTGCGAATCTTGCCCTTCGTAACTGAAGTATTTGAGGCTTCCAAAAAATCCTTGACAAAATATGGTATATGATATTTAGTATACCATATGCTGAATTCTCTTCAAAAGCTAAAGGTCTTCGCCAAACCTGTTCTCAGGGATGAAGTCTATCTCTCCATTAAAGAGGCAATCCTCACTGGTGAAATGTCTCCCGGGGAAAGGCTCTCCATTGGGCGTCTTCTTCAGGAGATCGGAGCCAGTCCCACCCCCATTCGAGAGGCCCTTTTAAAACTGGAACAGGAGGGCTTCGTCAGTCGTTTGCTGAAGGGAGGTTTCATCGTCAGTCGATTTACAAAAAAGGATATAGAAGAGATCTTCGATATTAGAGGTCTTTTAGAAAGTTATGCTGTAGGCCTGGCCATGAGTCATGTCCAGAAAGAAGATATCCATTGGTTAGAAAAAAACATTAAGGAATCGGAACAATATATCCTGAAGAATAAATTGAATAAAGTGAGTACTTTGAATACTGAGTTTCATGACTACCTGAACCAACTTTCAAAAAACGATAGGCTCCTTTTCATCATTAAAGGGCTGAGGGATCAAATCTTCCAATATCGGTCAGCTATCCTCAGGGTTCCGGAAAAGGCAAGGATTTCCATTGAACACCATATGAGGATGATCAATGCCATCAAAAGGAAGGATATCGATCTGCTTAAAAAACTGGTCCAGGAACATATCCGAGTGGGTAAAGAGGTCATCCTCTCTGAAATAGAAAAGGGAAACATCAAGTTGTAATGGTGAATCTATACCCATTCTCTTCACCCACCATGAAAGGCGATCTCGAAAAAAGTTTAAGCTCCAGTTTTAAGATTATTGAGGCAGTGGCGAAATCTTCCCATATCCCTTTTGGGGTGAAGACCAGCCCAATGTTGGAACCCCTGACGGATGCGGTGAAAGGTTGGGCCCAGAGGGGTGTTTCTTTCATCACTGCCCTTTTAGCTAAGGGAGAATGAGATTTTAATAGAAAAGGAGGTGAGATTTAATTCGTTTTAAAAGGATGGCAAGAGGATTAATTAATAAATATAAAAATCATTTCTGATCAATTCGAAAGGAGGAGGATCATGAAGAAGATAATAATAAGCCTATTGATTATCATGATGATCTTTACCATTGGTGTTTTTAACGCTCCCCTTGAGGCAGTGGAACTTAAAATGGCCACCTTTCTTCCAAAGGATGATATCAATCTCACCGCCTGGTGGGCCTTTGTGGAAGAAGTCAATAAAAAATCTAAGGGCGAAGTGGTGATCAAGTTTGTGGGAGGACCTGAGGCTATCCCTGCCTTTAAGCAATTTGAGGCGGCCCGAACAGGGGTGGTGGATATTATTTTCGGATGCGAGGCCTACTACGGGGGCGCGGTTACCGGAGCCGCCTATACCCACCTGAGTCGCTTGACTCCACCAAAAGAGCGGAAGAGCGGATATTACGATTTAAGATCCGATCTCCTAAAGAAACAAAATCTCTTTTATCTGGGCAGACCAGAACATGGTGTCTGGTTCCATATCTTTACCAATAAATCTGTTAAACGACCTCAAGAAATGGCCGGCCAGAAGATTCGTACCTCAGCCACCTACGAACCCTTTGTGAGGGCTTTGGGGGCTGTTCCCATCACACTGCCTGGATCAGAAGTCTATACTGCTCTTGAGCGCGGAGTGGTGGATGGTTATGCCTGGTCAGTTTTGGGTAATATCTCGATGGGATGGCCAGAGGTATGTAAATTTATCGTTGAACCAAAACTCTATTCGATGAACCTCGAGACCCTGATTAACCTGGATACCTGGAATAAACTTCCAAAACCAATGCAGAAGTTGATGTCCGACCTCATGATTGAGAATGAAGCGAAATTTACAAAGGTTTATGAAGAACTTGGAGAAAAAGAATTAAAAGGGATGCAGGCAAAAGGAATGAAATTTATCAAATTCAGCTCTGAGGATACGAAATGGTATGTTGACCTTGCCTATAAAGCAGGTTGGGATGAAGTCTTCAAAAAAGCTCCGGAACTCGGTCCAAAATTGAAGAAACTTTTAAGCCCATAATTTTGAACTTCACCCCCTCACTCCTTCTTTATTGCAGAAGGGGTGAGGGGTAAGGAGGAGCTGGGGCAGACGAGGAAAAGGATGGGAAAGATATTTGATCAAATTCTGGTCATTCTCTTCTGGGTAGCAGGAGGCCTTCTGGTATTTTCGACGGTCGGAACCTGTATAGACGTTATCCTGCGATACTGTTTTAACCGACCCATCCACTGGATGTTGGAAATTACAGAATATATCATGCTCTACATCCCTTTCTTAGGGGCTGCCCTTGTATTGAAGGAAGAAGGTCATATCCGTGTCGATATATTGATCAACCATTTCAGTGAACGAACCAGAAAGAGGCTCAATGTTATTACTTCCTTTGTGGGTGGGATGGTGATGCTCACCTACACCTGGTTTGGGGGGCAGGTCACATGGGATTACTTTAAAAGGGGAGTCCCCGCCTTAGAGTCCTTAAAAACACCCATGTTCCTCATCTTAATGATCATCCCGATTGGAGGGTTCTTTTTTACGATTCAATTTTTTAAACAGATGATCGGTTACTACCAAAAATTGAAGAGTTAATCCTGGAGAACAGATAGATGGAATGGTGGATAGCCTTATTATCGCTCATCGGCGGGACTGTTTTCCTCATGTTTATGGGTTTACCTGTGGGGATCTCTTTTCTCTTTGCCAACCTCATCGGAACCCTGGCATTTATGGGAGGAGTCTCCGGATGTAAGCTATTGATTCTTAATCTTGAAGAAAGCCTTACCTCCTTTAGTCTCCTTACGGTCCCCATGTTTATCCTGATGGGTGAGGTGATGTTCCACTCTAAGATGGCCCTTCGTGCCATTGATGCCCTGGATTATTGGATCGGCCGGGTTCCCGGCAGATTGGGACTTCTTGCGGTCGCCTCCGGAACGGTCTTCGCTGCCACAAGTGGTTCTACCATTGCTAATACTTCCATGCTGGGTTCTTTATTAATTCCAGAAATGGAGCGCCGGGGCTATCAAAAGGTCATGAGCATTGGTCCCATCATGGGAAGCGGTGCCCTTGCCATGTTGATCCCTCCCAGTATTTTAGCTGTCATTTTGGCCACATTGATTGAAGTCTCCGTAGGCGGAATGCTGATCGCTGGGATTCTCCCAGGCCTTCTGCTTGCCTCCTTTTATGCTATCTATATCGTGACCCGATGCTGGATCCAGCCAGAGATCGCTCCTCCCTATGATATTCCTCCAATCCACTTAACCAGGAAATTAAAAGAGACAACAATTTATGTGCTTCCTCTTGGGCTCATCATCTTTTTAGTGGTAGGAATCATCTTCTTGGGGATGGCGACACCCTCCGAGGCAGCGGCCATGGGCGCCATCGGCTCAATTCTTCTATCCGCCTTTTATGGAGGGATGAATTGGGAAGTATTTAGAAGGTGTCTATTCGGAACGGTCAAGATGACCACTTTCATGTTCATCATCATCATGGCATCGATGGTCTTCAGCCAGATACTTGCCTTCTCGGGTGCAAGCAGCGGTCTCATCCAGGCTGTGGTCAAACTGGAACTGCCTCCCATATTGGTTCTGATCTGTATGCAGGTGACCCTCCTCTTTCTCGGCTTTTTTATGGACAATCTCTCCATAGCGGTCATTGCGGTTCCCATCTATATGCCGGTGATCAAGGCCCTGGGCTTCAACCCCTTATGGGTGGCTGCCATGACTCTTATCAATATGGACATGGGGAATCTCACTCCTCCCTTTGGTCTACAACTCTTTGTGATGAAAGGGATGCAACCCACGACTCCGATGGCGATCATCATCCGCTCCACGCTTCCATTTGTTCTATGCGAGGCATTGACATTGATCACCATCATGATCTTTCCAGAGATCGCCCTCTATCTACCCGGTTTGATGCGAAAAGGATGAAGAGATGTTTGAAAAAATAAACCACATTGGAATTGTGGTCAGAGATTTTAAAGAGGCATTGACCCTCTATTCCAGAGTCCTTGGGATGGAACTTGATAAAACTGTTGAGATCCCGGATGTCCAGTTGAAGATCGGCATCTTCAAAATAGGCCAGATCGAGATCGAGCTCCTTCATTATGAAAATCCTGAACTTCCTATGGTGAAGGCTCTTCGAGGGGATCGGTTAGGAGTAAATCATATCTGTTATGAGGTGGAAGGATTGGACGATGTTATGAAAAGGCTCTTGGAGAACGGTTTTAAACTGATCGAAGGTTTCCCTCGAAAAGGGGCCCATGGAAGGATCGCCTTCTTCATCCCTCCCCATTCCTCAGAAGAGAGAATCGAGATCTTAGAGGTCGAAGCAAAAGATGAATGAATATTTTGTTGAGCGGAAACTCTGGAACGGGAAGATAGAGGCGATGTCCGAGGAGGAGATGAGAAGGCTCCAATGGAGGAGACTTAAGAAGCAACTCAAATACGATTATGAAAATTCTATCTTTTATCGCAAAAAATTTAAGGAAGAAGGCCTCACCCCTCAGGATATCCGCTCCTTTGAGGATTTTCAAAGACTCCCCCTGATGACCAAGGATGAACACCGGAGAATCCAGCAGGAATCCATTGAACGTTTCGGTCATCCCTATGGGCTTATCACCTGCGCTCCCATTGAAAAAATCGTACGAATCAGTTCGACCTCAGGCACAACAGGTGTTCCAACTCTCTATACCTTGACGAAACATGATGTGGAGGTCGTCAATGAGATGCATGCACGGAAATACTGGAGGGTAGGTCTGAGACCGGGCCACATCATTCTTCAGGCCCTCTCCCTCAGCATGTTCACCGGTGGTCTCCCCCTCTCCGATGGGATTCAGGCCATGGGCCTCTGCTGTGTACCCGTCGGCGTGGAAGGGGGGACCAAGAGAATCATTGACTTTCTCCTTCTGACCCGACCTCAAGCCCTCATTGCCACACCCTCATTCGGAGAATACCTGATTGAGAAAGCTCCCTCCCTCATAGGAAAAGAGGCGAGTGAACTTGGGATACAATGGTTTCTCTGTGCGGCAGAGCCTGGAGGCGGGATTCCAGCCATTCGGGAGAGGCTTCGTAAAGGGTTTCGTGCGAGGATCTTCGACCATACCGGAGGAGGTCATGCCTTTCACGGAATATGTTGTGGAGATGAAGAATATCGGGGAATGCACTTCATCTCTCCGGATCACTGCATCCTTGAATTGATCGACCCTGAGACAAAAAAACCAATGGAGATGGTCGATGGCGCCATTGGCGAGATGGTCTTCACGTTCATCGATTGGGAAGGAGGACCTTTTCTTCGATATCTCCTTGGCGATATCCTCCAGATCTTTACTAAGCCCTGTGAATGCGGTTTCCCTGGAATTCGATTCCAAATTCTGGGCCGTGGAGATGATATGCTTATTGTCAAAGGGGTGAATATCTATCCCTCTGCGATTAAGGATGCCATTGCCCGATTTCACCCGAAGACCACCGGCGTCTTCAAGATTCTGCTCGACCAACCCGGACCACTGGTGAAGCCCCCCTTAAAATTGCTCCTGGAATATGGATGGAGTGTAAAACAGGAGGAGAAAGAGGCCCTGAAGGAAGAGATAAAAAAGTATATGAAAGACAACCTCAGGGTCAACCCAGAGATCGAACTCGTTCCACCTGATTCGATCTCCATCGAAACAGGGGCTACCGGAAAAGTGAAGCTAATAGAAATAGTAAAAGGTGAAAGGTGAAAAGGTGAAAGTGAAAAAAAAGAAGCATCCGTCAAAGGGACAAAAGATAGATAAGATTCTTGTATCGGTTCTGCAGCGGAGGTTTAAATCGATCACCGAGGAGATGGGGTTGACGCTCCTGAGAACAACCCGCTCACCCATCCTGAATGAGGCCAGGGATTTTGTCACGGGCCTCTATGATGCCAGAGGCCGGATGCTTGAACAAACAGAATATATCCCTGTCCTCGCCTTCGCCCTTCAGCCTGTCTGCCAGTACATCGTGGAATACTTTGGAGAGGAGATTTCTCCCGGAGATGTAATCCTCCATAATGATGTCTTTACACGTGGAAATCAGCTCTCGGACATCGCCGTCTTTAAACCCATCTTTTATAAAGGCAATCTGGTCGCTTGGGCAGCTTGTAAGGGCCATCAGGCAGATGTAGGAGGGGCTGTCTCAGGGGGATACAATCCCCAGGCAAGAGAGGTCTGGCAAGAAGGATTAAGAATACCTCCTGTAAAGATTTATGAGAAGGGCCAATTTAGAAAGGATGTCTGGAATCTCATCTTCTCAAATATTCGATACACCATTGTGGAGGAGGACATTCGGGCAGAGATGGGAGGATGTGTGGTGGGGGAGAGGGGCATCCTCTCCTTACTGGATCGCTATGGAAGGGAGGTTTTTGAATCTCATATCGAGTATCTCTTCAATTCCACAGAGAAGATGATGAAGAAAGAGATCGAGGCGATTCCTGATGGGATCTATCAGGCAGAGAGTTACGTTTACTACGATGGTTTCCATGAAGGTTCAAAATTCAAAATCTCTCTAACGATTAAGATCAAGGGAAGCAATATCTATTTCGACTACACTGGAACGGACCCACAAACAGAAGGATTTGTCAATGCCCCTTATGCAGCAAGCGTCTCAGCCATCACATTAACCTTTCTCATGTTGGTCAACCCGGATATGCCACATAATGATGGGATGATGCGGCCGATTCATATCCACATTCCTGAAGGGACTTTCCTTAATGTGAAATTCCCAGGAGCCTCCACCTTTGGAAACAGTATCACCGGTCCCCATGCCGATGCCATCCTCAAGGCTCTCTCAAAGGCACTGCCTGAAAGGGTGACCGCTGGATGGAATCGGATGCTCGCCTTTGCCATTTCCGGGAAAGATCCGAGAAAGAATGCGCCCTATGTGGATATCCTCTTCAATGCCCTGAAAGGAGGTTCTGGAGCAACCTATGGAGTGGATGGGTATGACCATATCGGCCTGATCAATTGTGCTGGAGGCATCCTCGCCCAGGATCCGGAGATGTTCGAACTCACCACCCCTCATCTCCTTCTGAAACACGAATATGTAACCGACTCCGCAGGGGCAGGTCAGTGGCGGGGTGGGCTCGGTGTGGAGACGATCTTCAAAATCTACGGTGAAGAGGTGACCGGAATTGTCTTTGGAGATGGAGTGGATGAGGAGGCAAGGGCTTTTGGTTTATTTGGGGGGAAAGAGGGAGCATTGAATAAACTCGATTTGATCTATCCAGATGGTCGCATCCATTCTCCTAAATCGAAGGATGTGATCAGAGGTATCCCAAAGGGAGCCGTCTTCCATGAGATTGCAGGAGGTGGCGGAGGATACGGCGACCCATTGAAAAGACCCATAGAAAAGGTTCTGAAAGATGTCCGCAATGGCTTCGTTTCCATTGAGAAGGCGAAAGAGGATTATGGGGTGGTAATTGATCCCCAGACACTTGTTGTGGATGAAGAAGAGACAGCAAAACGGAGAGGCCCCATAGCGAAGAAGCGATGAAAGAGGTCAACCGACAATGAAATATAAGATCGGGATTGATGTGGGTGGAACCTTTACGGACTTCATTCTGGCTCAAGAAGACGGGAATACAGAGATCTACAAAGTTCTTTCTACACCGGATGACCCCTCCATTGGTCTGATGAATGGTCTGGAGGAGATGGCGAAAGGTCGAAAGATCTCTATTCAACAATTTATCAAAGAGGTCGATACGATTGTCCATGGGACAACGGTCACGACCAATGCGGTGCTCACCTATCGGGGAGCCAAGACAGGACTTCTCACCACCAAAGGGCTCAGGGATACCCTTGAGATGAGGAGGGGGATTCGTGAGGAGCAATATAATAATCGTTTCACCAATGTCATGCCATTGGTTCCACGATATCTTCGCCACTCCATTGAGGAACGTCTGGATTATAAAGGAGAGGTGATCACTCCATTCCATTCATCAGATGTGGAAGATTCGATGAAACTGTTCACAGAAGAAGGGATCGAGGCCATTGCCATCTGTTTCATGAACTCCTTTGCCAACCCTGATCATGAAGAAGCGGCCGCCAAAATCATCCGGGAGAGGATGCCCGATCTCTATCTCACCCTCTCAAGCACCGTCCTCCCTTCCATACGTTTCTATGATCGCATCTCGACCACTGTGCTCAACTCCTATGTGGGTCCAATCCTGAGAAGCTATTTGACGAGCCTTCTTCGCAGGCTCAAAGGGATTGGGTTTAAGGGTGTGCTTCTCATCATGCAGTCCAATGGTGGAGTAATCTCTCCTGAGAATGCGATTGAGAAAGCAGTAGTCACCCTTCTCTCAGGACCAGCAGGAGGACCTGTGGCTGGCATTGCCTATACAGCTGTCCAGGGATATAGGGACTGCATCACTGTTGATATGGGAGGAACAAGTTTTGATGCCGCCCTGATCAAGAACCGAAGTCCGCTGGTGACCACGGAAGGTGAGATCAACCGTCTACGGCTGGCCTTGCCTATGCTGAACATTGTCACCATTGGCGCAGGAGGCGGATCGATCGGTTGGATCGATGAAGGGGGACTTTTGAGAATGGGACCGCAGAGCGCGGGAGCAAAACCAGGGCCTGCCTGTTACGACCTGGGAGGAACGCTGCCTACCTGCACGGATGCTGACCTGTTGTTAGGTTATCTCGACAAAGACTATTTCGCAGGAGGAAAGATCCCCCTGAATGAAGAAAAAGCGACCAGGGCCATAAAAGAACACATCGCTGATAAGATGAAGATGGATGTCATCGAGGCTGCCGCCGGAATGTACCATGTGATCAATGTGAACATGGCTGCTGGGATTCGAGAAGTCTCAGTAAAGAGAGGAGAAGACCCGCGTGAATTTCCACTGGTTGTAGCAGGAGGAGCAGGCCCCAATCACGCCTGCATGATCGCCCTTGAATTGGAGATCCCCGTGATGATCATCCCCAAGGAGTCCTCCATTTTTTGCGCTGCCGGGATGTTGATGAGCAATCTTCAACATGACTTCGTTAGGACTTGTGTGAGCCCTCTTCAGAAATTGGATCTTAAAAAGTTTCGTCAACTCTTCGAAGAGATGGAAAAAGAAGGCACAACTCTTCTGAAAAATGAACATGTCTCAAAAAATCGAATCCAATTCGTCTATTCCATGGACATGCGATACGTGAAGCAGTATCACGAGGTCAATGTCACCGTAATCCAGGAAGAGATCCATCGGGGGAAACTTGAATCGGTCATAAAAAAATTTCATTCAGAACACAATCGCCTCTACGGGTATTCCCTGGAAGAGATTGGGACACCGATCGAAGTGATTAATCTGAGACTCACCTGCATTGGTCATACAGAGAAACCAAAATTTCTCAAGATGAAATATAAGGGACTGGATCCCTCCAAGGCCTTCAAAAAGAAGCGGAGGGTCTATCTCCCTACTCAGAGGAGATTTCAACTGGTTCCGGTCTTCGAGGGGGACTGGCTTCGGTATGGAAACCAAATCGATGGACCTACGATCATTGAGCAGGTTAACACAACCACCTTCGTCAGCCCTGAATTCTCTGTCCTGTGCGATGCCTACGGCTCCTTTACTCTCTATCTCAAATCAAGGAAGAAGGAGGTTGAGGAAAGGACCCTCTCAGGAGGAAAGAAAATTTTCTGAAGGAAGGAGAGGATCAGGATTCGTTCTCGCCCTCTTTTTCAGCCCCTTCGCCGGCTGTCAGAGATTTTTCATTCTCATTCAGAGCGACGGGCAATCCCCGCTGGGTCCTGATCCACTCCATCTTTTTAAGAGGTTTTTCAAGCTGCGTCCGTCTGGTCGTCATGAGGGCATCGTACTCCTTCTGCGCATCCCCGATTCGCCTGCCCACGTTTTCGAGCTTTTTAAGGAACTCCCCCCACTGCTTCTTGAAGGAACCCAAAAGGGACAGTATTTCGTTGGAGGTCTGCTCCAATGAAAAATTATCAACCGCCTGCCGGATGACTGCCAGCACGGCAAAGAGGGTGATCGGTGAACAAAAAACCACCCGGTTCTTGATCCCGTCATCAAGGATGGAGCTGTCCTGCTCATGGATGAAGGCATAAATCTGTTCGTTGGGAATAAAGAGAAGCACATAATCCACCGTATTCTGCCCGGGATCGATATATTCACGGGTGGTCACTTCCTTGATTCTCGCCTTGACATCCCGAAGGAAGTCATTCCGGAACTTTGTCTTCTCGGCCTCTGCTTTGGCCTCCAGGAACCGGATATAGTTGTCCAGAGGGAACTTCACATCCATATTGAGTTTGAGGTTACGGGGCAGGAGGAAGGTAAAATCTGGTCGCGATCCAGACTCTTCGATCGCTTTCTGCTTTAAATAATTAACATTCTCGATAAAACCGGCAAGGCGAAGGACATCCTCTGCCATGCGTTCCCCCCACTGCCCCCTCGCCTTCGTGCTACCGAGAGCCTCCCGAAGGGTCTGGGTGGTTTGCATGAGGGCTTTGGTCTGCTCACTTGCCGTCTTCAATTGACTGGAAAGCTCCCCGAATTTTTCCGCTCTGTCTTTCTCAAGTTCCTTCATCAGCCCTGAAACCTTTTCCAATTCGACGGTCATCCGTTTCAGCTCCTGGTCAATGAGGCCCTTCTTCGCTTCCAATTCCCGGGACCCGACCTCCCTTTCTGATTCCAACTTTGCCTTGGCCAATTTTAAAAATTCCTCTGTAGAGGTGGACAGGGCCTCAAGCGACAGGCTTCCAAAGTTAGCCTTTACATTCTCCATCAGGGCTTCGATATTGGCTTTTCGTTGAGACTCACTCTCCTGAAAAATTTCACTGGCAAGCTCCTTGGCCGTCTTCCCGTGGATGACCCTCAAGACAAATGCGACCACTAAACCTAAAATGAACCCTGCCAGCAGGGCGACCAAAACAGGCGTCCAACTCATCACTTCCTCCTTGAGGACCCGATCATCATCTTCCTCGAAATCCTACCCCTTTTAGGGGAACGAACTATTTCATTTATTCTTGAGTAAACCCTTATAATTGTCAATCAATTTTTATCACGATTTTGTTTCGATGGAGGAGGTCAAAGAAAATGGTAGTATGGTATCATCAACCTTTTTGTAATAGACAATCTTAATATCTATTTGTTCTGGTAATGCTGCCTTTACTTTGTAGGTATCAGGCTTTATAGAAACAGGAATATCGCCGATAAACCCGTCAACCCCTCTCCGCTCTTCATGCGGCTCAGAGAGGCGAGAGTTTATTCTCTTTATGTCTGCACCTTTCTTAAGGATGGCTTCTTGGAACCTTAATCCGGCAAATGTTTTGACAACCACTAAATCTCTTACCCACTGTTCAACCATCGTTCGATCAATTTTATTTAGGGAATTTTTAAGGTCTTTCAATTTCTGCAATATCCTTTGACCAACCACTTTTGGTCTAGTTCCTTGAGCATATTGATTTGCTAAATTAATCAAGGGAAAGTGAAAATAGGGTAGACCGATTCACCAGTAATTCTCTCATTCATCCTGAATAACCCGTCAGTATTTCCTGGCGTCCTTTCATGTCACTGACCCTACAAAAGAGGCCCTTTTCTCACCCCATTCGGATCCCAAATTGTTAATTATTCAATTTTATCTGAATCTACTAGACAAATAGTTTTGCTTTTGCTAGCCTTAAAATATGAGATATTACATAGTAACAACAACTAAATTTGCTGATCCATGCTTGGAGTATTTGACCTACGGGGCAAGTCAATCAAATTGGTTAGCCAATATAAATGTTGGTGATATCATTTTTCTCTCTCAATTTAACCCCAAATCTCAAAATCTTTTTGGTCCACTTCAGGTTACCGAGACTCTCTTCCATAACAACGATATCATATATCCTCAGCAAAGATATTTCTATCGCATTAAATTTAAGCCCATAGGAACAATAAGAATCATTGAAGAAACAGACCTGTACTTAAATGGAATACAATTGGAAAAAATAGCATTGTATTTTAGGATAATCAATTTAATTCAACAGAATAAACACTTGCATTGCGTTTCTTTAACTAATGATGAGGGAGACGCAATCTTAGCCACATTCGATGATTTTGGCTCTAATTATAGCCCTGTTCGAGAAAGTGCATTGATTAACGATATGAATCACGTCGATTGCGAATATATCTATCGAAAAAACAGACTTAACAAGAAGAACTATTTCTCCTCGGAGAGTGATCTCGAATCTTATATTATTCTTTCTCTAAAAAACGAAAAGGGTGAGGAATGCAAAAGTTTTAACACCCTTCTAAACAAATACGAGAGCAATGATTTAGGTTTTTCAGAAATCTATAACCAATTTATTTTCGGAAACGCTTACCCTTCAGATATAGTAGTTTTAAACGAAAACAATATCAATATCTTTGAACTTAAAAAAGGTAAGTTGACAGCTAACATCATCCCACAAATTCAAAAAGAAATTAGAAAGCATCTATATTATTCTCTTTTTTCTGAAAGAATAAAATCAAATAATATAGAAAGACTCAATTTCTATTTGATCTATCTCAGGAATACCGATAATGAACGATTCAAGTCCGTAATTTTTGAAAAATATAATCAGCTATGCAAGAAAATACAAGCCCTGAGAGAGAATACCATTACCCTTGTAGAATATCACTTCAAAGATAACCAACTAATTCTTGAGGAAGTTTGCTAACTATTTAAGGCTCATGAAATCGTAGATAAGTCTCGCCTTGTGAGCGGCCAAATCTGGCGGTAATGCATCCTTTCCTAAGAGTCTTTTATATTTTTTATTGTGAATCCTCTCCTGGAACACTAAGGCACTTAATGAGCAATGACCAAGGATAAACAATAGAGCTTCTTCATGGTCATGCCAGCTCTTCAAAAACAATTGAAAAAAATTATCAAAGGTGTAAAGGTCATACACAATATACAATCCATTGCGATCTTTTGGGAATTTTTTAAGAAAGCTTAAGCCTTGTTTCATTTGATTATTTTATGAAAGGTTTTCATAGCTTCCAGATATGCCAATTCTTGATTAAAAGCTTTATGTTGTCAATGGATTTTTGCGGGAACTGGAAACTCCTTGTCTGTATCATCCTGAAGAGATGCTGAAACAAGTTCGGCATGAAAATTTCAGGATTGACCGGAATACCAGCAATGAGGATCTTCAGCGAGGTAGTCTCCAGTTAAAGAGAAGGCTAAACTACGGCAACCGCGGCAGTCCTCTATATCACATGCTCCGCATTTGCCTTTGAGATTGTCTTTTCCTCTTAATTTCTCAAGAATCTCTGATTTCTCCCAGATCGTCTTCAATGAATCTTCCGAAAGATTTCCTATGGAGACGGGAAACCTCCGGCAGGGAAAAACATCTCTATCCGGCATCACACAGATCCCATCTCTCCCGATGACACATGGAGCGCCTAAGAGTTCCGGTTCATCTCCATTGAGGTTGACCTGGAAGGCCTGAAAGGAAAGAAGGTTATCCCTTTCCTCGATTAAAAATAGGTCTGAAAGAAGGGTGGTCAATTCTTTCCACTGCTCTTTTTTCAATACCTCATCCATCCTCTCCCTTCCCCTTCCCAAAGGAATGAACCTTTCAATGATGAACCCATTGACCCCCAGATCCTGAGAGAGTTTAAGAAAAGCCGGAAGATCCCTGAAATTTCTTCTCATGAGGGTGAGCATGAGAATGGTCTCAAAGCGGTTTTCATCCTTAAGCCGGGAGAGATTCCGGATCACCTTAGAAAAATTCCCCTTTCCACGAATCGAATCATTCGTCTCCGCACTCGCTCCGTCCAGAGAGACTTTGATCTTCTTTAATTTAGAAAAGGGGATGAGCTTTTCGATCCCCTCCCTATCCAAAAAAAGGCCATTAGTGATGAGACCCAATTCTTCAATGACAGGGGATTGATCAAGACGATCCAGGAGGAGAAATAGCTCGGGTTTTAAAAGAGGTTCACCACCGGTAAGATGGATGCAGGCTTTCTGATCCCATTTTTCGATCGTGGTGAGGAGATTTTCAGAGACCTTTTTAAGACCTTCCCAATTCAGATCATTCCCTTTAGAGAAATCATCCTGGTAGCAATGCTTGCATCGCAGATTGCAAAGGTTAGTGATATGCCATTGAATATAAAAATGATCTTCCATAAATATCTCGAAGAGAGCTTTTATTTTAATCATCTTAAGATTAAAGCAAAAGGACTGCAAATTTCATTTCTGTTTTAAAAAATTTCTATCTAAATCCTATTTAGAGATCATCTGAAATCTCAATATTTAAGGAAATTATTATCGAAATTTCCGATTTGACATATAGAAATTCTTTTTCTAATCTGAAGTTGTGTTGATTGTTGGAATCCTCTCGCGCCTGGAAAAAGGGTGAAGGGCGGGGGAATTCAGCTATGGATAGGAAAGAGGTGAGAGCCAATGAACCGTATTTGGAATTCTCTATGCCGTCCATGAAAGAGGCCTCAAATTGCCCATAGGTTTGGGCTAATTTCAAATGGGCAGGGTGTGAGGAGAAAGATTGGACTGGTTGGATAGAGGGCTCTCATCTCGCCGAGAACTTCTTCTGAAGCCACATTAATCACCATCTTAAATCCGCTTTCCATCCAATCTGAATAATAAATTAAATGATTAAAAGGAGGGACCAACAGATGAAAGAGATCGATTGCAGGGGCATGGGCTGCCCTCAACCTGTAATTACGACAAAGCAAGCATTGGATCAACTAAAAGAGGGTGAGTTGATCGTTATTGTGGACAATCCTTCTTCATGTGGCAATGTGGAGAGATTCGCTCAAAGTCAGGGATGTTCAGTCGGAGTGGAGAAGAAAGGAGAGGATTTTTATATCCATATCCAGAAGATCAAGGCCAGAGATGAAGAAAGAGCAGTCAAACAGGAGGAGAAAGTAAGAAAGGTAGTAGTCTACATCAACTCCGATCTTCTCGGGATGGGGGATGAAGCATTGGGATCCTTCTTAATGAAGGCCTTCCTTAAGACCCTACTGGATCTGGAGAAGAAGCCTGATCGTTTGATTCTAATCAATAGCGGAGTTCAATTGGCTGCCGAAGGTTCCAAGGTTCTTGAGAATCTTGTAGAGTTATCTAAAGCGGGAGTGGAGATTGTCTCCTGCGGAACATGTCTCGATTTCTATAAGTTAAGAGAAAAACTGAGTGTAGGCACGATTTCCAACATGTATGATATTCTCCAGTCCATGCTGGAGGCTGATCGTTTGATCCGACCGTAAGATGCACTGTGAGTTCATAGGAGGTAATTTTATGCCAAAGAAAAAGGTTATACGCTTTATTCTGATTTTGGTTGTCATATGTTTCCTTTTTACTTCCTCTGAGGCAAAAGTGAGAAGCGTAGAGGTGATCTTTAAGATCAATCTTAAAGCACCAGAGAATTCAAAAGATGTGAGGCTCTGGATTCCATATCCGGTATCCGATGAAAACCAGGCAATAGAGGATGTGAGGATTAGTGGGAATTATTCCAAACAAGGTATTTACAGAGAAAAGGGATTCGGAAATTCGATTCTCTATGCAGAATGGAAAAGCCCTGTAAAGGAAAGAATTCTCACCTATACTTTTAAGATAAAGAGAAAGGAGGTAGTAAAAAAGGGCTTTTCCAAGGACGAACTACCATTTAACCAAAAGGAATTTGAAAAATATCTGATGGCAACAAGTCTTAGCCCGATTGGCGGGAAGGTTAGAGAAGTAGCCGAAAATATTACGAAGGGTAAAAGGACAACCCTTGCCAAAGCACGAGCGATTTATGATTGGATTGTGGATAATATGTATCGTGATCCCCAGATTAAAGGTTGCGGAATGGGAGAAGTGGAAAAGCTTCTAAAAAGTTTGGGTGGTAAATGTGGAGATATTCATTCTGTCTATGTGGCACTTGCAAGGAGCGTTGGCGTCCCTTCACGAGAGATCTTCGGTATTCGAATCCCAAATGGAAAAGAGGGGGATATGACAAAAACCCAGCACTGCTGGGCGGAGTTCTATCTTCCCGGATACGGCTGGGTGCCGATTGACCCGTCTGATGTAAGAAAGATCATGCTTGAGAAGAAACTGAATTTGGGAGAGGAGAAAGAATACAGGGAATATTATTTTGGCGCTGTAGATGCAAGTAGAATATCCTACGGAATTGGTAGAGACCTCATCCTTGATCCCCCTCAGAAAGGCGGAAGGTTAAACTATTTCATGTACCCCTATGCAGAGGCTGACGGGAAGGCATTAGATGATCTATTTGGATTTAATTTAGGGTATACTATCACTTTTAAGGAACTCTAATGAGAATAGCAGTACCTACTTTTTCTGCAGGTTTATAAAGAGGGATAAGGGGGGTAAAGATCGAGGTGAATTATGGCGTTTTTCAGAAAAAAGAAGACTTTAACGGGGCTCTCCCGCACCTGCGGCTGAGCGGCTAAAATCGGTCCGACAGATCTGTCGGAAGCGCTGAAAGCATTGAAGCCTTCTCAGGATCCAAATCTCCTGGTAGGTTTTGAGACCAGTGATGATGCGGCTGTTTATCGTCTGTCAGATAATCTGGCTTTAATCAGTACAGTGGACTTTATTACGCCTCCGGTTGATGACCCCTATTGGTTTGGGCAGATAGCTGGTGCCAATGCGTTATCGGACGTATACGCCATGGGAGGTAAACCTCTGACTGCCCTAAATCTTGTCATGTATCCGACTAAAAAACTCGATGCGAGTATTTTAAGAGAGATACTCCGTGGAGGATGTGACAAGGTTTCTGAGGCAGGCGCCTCCATTGCAGGCGGCCACTCAGTCGATGACAATGAACCCAAGTATGGCCTGGCCGTTACAGGAGTGGTTCATCCTGATCGCATCCTTACCAATTGTGGTGCCAAAGAAGGGGATGTTTTGATCTTGACCAAACCTCTTGGGACAGGTGTTTTGTTTAATGCATGCCGTTCCAAGAAACTGCCGTGGCGTGACCTCGAGGTTATTCTTCACGAGGTGGCGTTTCTCAATAAAAAAGCGATAGAAATTGCCTTGAACTTTGATATTCATGCTTGCACCGATATAACGGGATTTGGTATCGTCGGCCATTCCTTAGGGATGGCAAAGGGAAGTGGAGTCCAGATCAATCTTTTTTACGATAAACTTCCTTTCTACCCAAATGCCCTCCAAATGTATCGTAAGGGCGAAACAACAGGGAGCAACAAGGCCAACAGAAAATTGGCCGAAGGGTTCTTTAGGAAAATCAGAGAGCTTTCAAGAGAGGAAGAAGAACTTCTCTTCGATCCTCAGACATCCGGAGGACTCCTGCTTTCTGTTCCTTCTGCCGAGGCCGACCGGCTGGTCACTGAATTGAAAAGGGCAGGCGTTAAAACTGCTGTTCAGGTTGGAGAAGTGGTTGCCAGCAACGAGCCTCATGTATGTGTTCTTTAAAAGTCCACTTCATGGACAGAAAGGCGGGGTGAGGCACTTGATTTACAAAATTCTTCATAATTGACCAATTCCCGAATCGATGGGTTCTTGCTGCAGATAGGACAATTTTCATCCTTCCTCGTATTCAATTTCGTTAAACTCATCTCTAAGGTATCGAATAGAAGGAATTTCCCAATAAGGGGTTCACCAATTCCAAGAATAAGCTTTAAGGTCTCGGTCGCCTGGATCAATCCTATGACACCTGCTAACGCTCCGAGCACACCTGCTTCTTGACATGAAGGGACCAATCCAGGCGGAGGGGGTGAAGGGAATATGCACCGAAGACATGGGCCTTCTCCAGGCTTGATCACCATGGCCTGTCCTTCATATCTGAAAAAAGCACCAAAAACTAAGTCCTTTTTGGCAATCACACATGCATCATTAACCAGGTATCGGGTGGGGAAATTATCACTTCCGTCCACCACGATATCGTACTCTTTAATAATTTCCATAATATTTTTTGAAGACAACCGCGAAACATATGGAACCACTTTTACGTCGGGATTCATCCTTTGAAGACGATGCTGGGCGGCCATCGCCTTCTTCTTTCCAATATCATCAGAAGAATAGATCATCTGTCGATGAAGATTGCTCAATTCCACTTCGTCTGAATCTACAATCCCCAGTGTCCCCACCCCTGCGCCGGTAAGATAAGCAGCCACTGGGGATCCCAGACCTCCGACTCCAACAATAAGTACTCTGGATGCCAGAAGCTTCTCCTGGCCTTTACCTCCAATCTGAGGCAGAAGGATCTGACGGCTATATCTTTCAATTTTTTCTTCGTTTAGATTCATATTAAACCCCCGGCATTTATCCCCTTTTCCTCCATCGGCAAACTCCGTAAGAGACCAGAGGTCTTACGGGGTAAACGTTATGTCAATCAGACCTCTTCACTACAACCCGGTAAAAACTATCTTGCTTCTCGATACCAAGGATTTCATGCCCATCGTTCTTCAAACTTTGAGGGACATTATTGATGGATTCGCCTTCGTCAAGGAAGATCTCCAGGACATCCCCGGGGTTCAGATTCTCCAGGAATAGTTTCGCCTTCACATAATTGATCGGACAACCTGCCCCTTTTAAGTCCAGATGATGAGCGATAGGTCCTTCTGTCCTCTCTCTTCTCCTGGGAAAATTGAAGGAAGGGTCCATCTCATGATAGAGCTGATGGATATGTGATAGAAATCCCTTTGCATAAAGAAATTTTTCCCTTTTCTCTTCCATGCTCAATTCGCCATGAATGCTTTTGAATATATCCTCTATGTTTGAATAGAGGTCTGAGGCGATCCCTTCTTCTATGAACTTTGTTTTGAACAGGGAAAGGGCCTCTTCCTCGTTTTTAGGATCTTGGCCCTTTACGACCAAAAGGGACCGGCTTGAGAAAAATATAACCTCCCTGATTTTCTTAGCAGAATAACTTTCTCTCTCTGCTTCTTCCAAAGCCACATCGGCCTCCTTCAAATCAGATTCGATCATATTAACCACTCCTGCTCCACATTCTCCAGGGCCTAACCCTTCCAAAGAAAATTCTTTTGTCTTACCCCAGTCAATGTAAAAATCTCGATTTTTGGAATAAGTTGGGACCTGGGAAAAATCTTTTAAGATGGGCATGGCAATCTCTCTTGCCTGGTTTCTTAAGAGATCATCGATTCCTTGGGCCCCCTTTTTTTCATGGATCATCTCATCGACCCTTTTAAGGAACAGCCTTAAGAAATTCGGGACATTCCTTGCAGGAAGAGCCCCTATCTCCTGAGCCAACCGAGTGTGTTCCGCCTCTCTTTTTCCACCCAATAGAAATTTATAGAACGGAACCGGGCGATGATCCCCCCTCTTCACTATTCCGTAAAATGAAAGTTTCCCCAAGGGGTGTTGGCCACAGGCATTCGGACAACCATTTATGTTTATCTCAAGATCCTTAAATATGTCTGTGCCTATGAATTCCGATTTAATCATTCCCTCTATTTCTTTTGCTAACCCGGGAGAATTGCATAGGCCTAAGTTACAAGTCGACGCTCCTTTACAAGCGACCACATCCAAAAGGGTATTGGGATAAAGAAAGTCCTTAAGAATTCCCTTTAATTTTAAGAATAACTGGTATAGGTCTTGGTGACGTACCCAGCAGATAAAGATATTCTGTTTGAAAGAAGTCCGAAATTCAATTCCTTCAAAGTGTTTTTCAAGATCTGCGAGCTCGGATAATTCTTTGGCCGTGATATCTCCCTGTGGGATACGTAGCTCGATACTTGAAAACCCTTTCTGTTTCTGGTGACGGACATTGTATTGAAGAAAGGTTTTGAATTCCTCATCGTCTATTTTATGGAATTCTCCATCGGCTCCGAAGAATTTTCTATCAGAGGTTACCTTTTTTAAAACGATCTTTTCATTTTCTTTTAACCTCTGAAGTTCTTTTTCATAAAGGCCTTTAAATTCTGCAATGCCAATCTTCTCAATCAGGAATCTTAAGCGGTTACGATGTTTATTTTTTCGATCACCATTCCAATGAAATACATTCTTTGTCGCCTCGACACAGTAGCCTAACTCCTCTTCCGGGATAAACTCCTCCAGCAACTGACCTATTTGGGGCTCTGCCCCCATGCCTCCGCCCACATATACCTTAAACCCCCTTTGATGGTTTTGATATTGAGCCAAAAATCCCAAATCATTGGCTAAGCAACCTGCGCAATCCTTTGCACAACCGGAAAAGGCTATCTTAAATTTACGGGGGAGATTATATGACGTATCCTGGCACAGAAGATATTCACTGAGAGAGATCGCATCATTCTTGACATCGAAAATCTCTTCCGGACAGATTCCGGAGAGAGGACAAGAGGTGATATTTCTGACTGTATTTCCTCCTCCTCCCCTGGGAGAAAGCTGAACCTCTTTTAAATAATCAATCACCTCTATGGTATCTTCGATCTTCACCTCATGGACTTGAATGTCCTGACGGGTTGTAAGATGCGCAACACCGTTACCATATTTTTGGGCAACGTGGGCAATCGCCCTGAGCTGAGTTGGTCCAACCCATCCTCCTGGAATCCTGATCCGGTTCATGAATATCTTTCCGCCCCGGTGACTGTAAATTCCCCAAGGGACACGTATTCCTTTGAAGCGGTCTGAACTCATTCTTGAGGCCAAAAAATCATTCAGATATTTCCTGTAGTCTTCGATATCTCTTCTTACTTTTTCTGGCAGTTCAAACATTCCTATCCTTTACCTTAAATGTATTTTCCCCTCACTCCCTCCCTTTCCCTGTTGGGAGAGGCGAAGCCTGCCAGCCGGTAGACAGGGGTGATAGAGTTAGATTCCAAAGCAATATAAGAAATTTTCGCCGTTTCACCTATGAACATAATGGCAGGGGAACCTATCCTGTTTTCTTTCACAGTTTGTGACAGTTTTGAGAGAACAGAATGGAATGCCCGCTGAGAGGGATAGGTAGCCTTTTCAACAATGGCCACAGGTGTCTCGTCAGGGAAACCCGCTTCGGTTAAATGGCTTTGGAGCTCCTGTACATTTTTAACCGGCATATAGGCGACAATCGTCCCATTCTTAGGAAGCTTCTTCCAATCGGTTGTTTCTCTATCTTTATCCATGTCCTCTTGCCCTGTAATCAGAGTCAATGTGGAGGCAAATTTTCTATGAGTCAACGGAAGAAATATGGAGGCTGCCGCCCCCAAAGCAGTAGTAATTCCCGGAACAACCTCAATGGGAATGCCTTGAGATACAAGGTATTCGACTTCTTCTCCTCCTCTGCCAAACACAAAGGGGTCTCCGTTCTTAAGCCGTACTACTTTCTTCCCCTCGATGGCAAAACGAACCATTAATTGGTTGAGGTATTGCTGTCGAAATTTCGATCCATGGGTGGCTCTATTTTCGGATGGCCGTAGCGATATCACCTTAGCCGAGGTACCTGAAAATCTGATAATTTCCTTTGGGACCGAGTAATCTTTAAGGATCACATCAGCACTTTTAATCAAGGCAAGGGCTCTGATGGTTAAAAGCTCTGGATTTCCTGGTCCGGCCCCTATAAGATAGACTTTAGCGCCTTTTTCTCTCTTCTCTTGATGACGTTTCCCAGAAATCACCCTGATTTCGAGCTCGTCCTTGTGATCGTCAACAAATTCTCTAATCCTTGAAGAAATCCCAGGATGATTTCCATCCGTTGATATGGCTATGACGAAATCTCTAAAGGAGGAGGTGGCAGGAAAGATAAAATCTGAAATGGATGGATCATCGACAACACATACAGGAACTTTTCTTTCGTGTGCAAGAGTTGAAACGTTCGCATTGACCTCCTTAGAGGAGGTGGCTGCAATGATCATATCCGCATCTCTCAGGGCCTCTGGAGAGAATCTCAAATTCTTGTGTTCGATCATCCCTGAGTTGGATAACTCTTTTAAGTCAGGGCAGAGGACAGGAGATAGGACGGTGATATTCGCACCTGCCGATAATAATTTATGGACCTTTCTTGAAGCCACATCTCCTCCACCAATGACGATTACCTTTTTCCCCTTCAGGTTAAAACCCATTGGTAGATAATGTAATTTCATGTGATCCCTTTCAAATTTCAATGATTTATCATTTGATTCTTTCTTAAAGATTTCATCCTCTTCAATAACGTTATTTAATTACAGGCGCTAGAAAAATGAATCCACCAAAGAGAAGATATGCCAATAGGAGCGTCCAGATAACATTAAAGGTTTGGGCTCCAATAAAGGCGATAGCTGGCCGGCCTCCACCCATTTTGAAAAGCTCCGTGAAACGCGTTTCCAGCCCGATAGAGGTGAAGGCAAGAGCAAACCAAAATGTTCTGACCCCACTAAGTATCCCCTTGGTCTCTTTCACGAGTCTCGGATCGAGTAGGAATGAAAAGACGAAAGAAGAAACCAAGAATCCGAGAACAAACTTGGGGAACCGTTCCCAGATCACTCTGATACTTGGTCGCTCTCCGGACTGCTTCCCCTTTTTCAATGCCCACCAGATAGAAATGAGAAGCGCAGCCACACCGATGATATTACTGATGAAGAGGCCAATCAGAAGGGCGAAGATGACATACTCAAATCCCAAATAGTTAATTGTGGCATTTCCTGCGATGAACTGAGAGAACCAGGCGAGGCCATAGACAATCGGGAAGCCTATGATAAAGGTACTCACCTTACCACCCATCATCACTATCCCAATCATGGTGATGACAAGAAATCCGACTCCAATGTAAACAGACTTGAGGATATTCCCCGTTGAAAATACCTTACTGGCGAGGGCCCCGGCCCCCTCGCTCAGCTTTTTGCTGAGATCCCCCCCTTTTTTCCTGAGGCCAGGGTCCTCGACCGTCTTTGCAATTTCTCCAAGTTTCTTGGCAGCGCTTTGAATGGCGACTCGATTACCTCCGTCAATGGCATTCTTCAAGTTAGTTGCAGCCACCGCAAGGCTCCTCTCTCCTTTTGTCTCGGCGTCCTTAATAAAGGTTTGGAGCTTGGGCTTCGATTCCGCAACCGTAGTACTGAATTCCCCTGCGGTTGTCCATTTAAAGGTCGGCATCTGAGGTCTCACCCCAATTAAGACCAGGGCAATAATGAGGAAACCTAACCAGACCGCCAACCAATCCTCTGTCTTAAATCCTTTCTTTATCAACTCTCCCATTTTCGTCACCTCCTAAAAATTATGAAAGGGAATGATTAAGTTACACTCTGTAAAAAAAAGGCTAAAAAGACTTCAGTCTTTTTAGCCTCCAGTTGTCTGGTCAGCGTAATGGTTTTAAAAATTACCTACAGAAAATAACTTTCACCCTCCACCTAATAGTTTTAAATATCCTTCCCTATCGAACCTGATCTTTTCGGTCTTATCTATCTGAACCACTTTGGAATCCTGGATGTAAATCTGGACGCAACCGTATCGGATACTCTTTAACGCTTTTAAAATTTGCGAAAGAAGTCTTTTTTCGTTTTCTTTAAAATCAATTATTTCTTGCACCCCTTTAATTTCTCCTTGATCCACCGAGGTGTTCTTTCTAACAGGCTTTCGGATTAAAAAATTAAATATAATACATCAAGGTTTGAGCCCTTCGTTCCCTCATGCCTCTTGTCCTTTTACAGACATCTGCCAATGTAACACGATCTAAAATTTCTGCTGTCGCATTTGCTACATCAAGCATGACGCTACGAATCCCACAAGTTATTTCTTTTGGACAGTTCGCATGATTGGTGTCCACACATCCTAAAGGAGACAATGGCCCATCAATCAATCGAATGACATCACCTAGCGAAATCTCATCAGGAGACTTACTTAAAAAATATCCACCGCCTATGCCCCTTTTGCTCTGTATAAAACCTGCATTTTTAAGTATGATTAATATCTGTTCTAAAAATTTCTCCGGGATATCTTCTTCCCTTACAATCTCTTGAATTTGCCTCATCCCTTTCCTGTAGTTTAATGCAAGGTCCACCAGGGCCCGCATCGCATATTCCCCCTTTTTGGTAATTTTCATAAACAATTAACCGCAGTTAATATAAAATGGACAAAGCCTATCTGCCTAACAATGCAAACTAATTGGTCATGGCCGATTGGCCACCTGCAAACC
>CAZXMB010000002.1:14315-42475 GCA_964641715.1 uncultured Syntrophaceae bacterium | reverse complement strand
GAACCACCACCAAACCCGGCACCCTCCTAAGAAAACAGATCCCCATTAAGACCAACCAATGGGATGAGGCACTTTAACCAAAGAGATAAGCCCGTGCAGTTTACCCGAAGCAGGCCCTATCACAAGGACGATAACGCCCATGTCGAGCAGAAGAACTGGACCCATGTGAGACAGTGGTTTGGATACCATCGATTAGACAAACGCGTCCTGGTTGGGCTCATGAATCACTTATACACCCAGGAGTGGCGGCTCTATCATAACTTCTTCTTGCCCTCCTTGAAACTGGTAGAGAAAAAATTAGTGGATGGAAAGGCCATGAAGCGTTATGATCAGCCTAAGACTCCTTACCAAAGAGTCTTAGAATCCCCTTATGTCTCAGCTTCGGTGAAGCGTTCTCTTCAAGAACAGTTTGAAACGCTTAACCCTTTTAGACTGAGGAAAGCTATGGAAAATAAGCTTAATACTATTTTTAAAACCTTGTGTTCCCAAAAACCTATGGTCACGATACCTCTCTCTTCATTTCTTTCGGGTAACATTTATTAATGAGGCATCACGCCGGATATAACTCACGACTCTATGCAGACCGATTTTTTAGGGTTGGAGCGACGGTCCCCAGGGAATGGATCGACCGGTTCTGTACTGAATTTCCAAAAATTGTTAAAGAAAACAAACCGGCACCCTATCAGCCGCAGAAGAAACTTTTTTGATCCTCCTAGAGATTAATTGAATGGATAATTCGATTAACAAGGTCATCATCAAAGGGTATATTCCAGGGGCGATCGGCAGAATTACAGAACTCCATACAACTTATTATCACCAGCACTGGGATTTCGGGCTCTTCTTTGAGACAAGGGTCGCCAGGGAGCTCTCCGAGTTTCTCAGCCGATTTAACGAATTACAGGATGGGTTCTGGACGGTCTGTAAAAATGAGCGGGTGGAGGGATCCATTGCCATTGACGGGATCAAGGCCATGACAGATGGAGCCCACCTCCGATGGTTCATCCTCTCGCCAGAGCTAAGAGGCTATGGTTTTGGAAACAGATTGATGGAGGAAGCTATCTCCTTCTGTAAAAAGAAAAATTATAAACGGATTTACCTCCACACTTTTGAAGGGCTATATCCTGCCCGCCATCTTTATGAAAAGTTCGGTTTTAGACTGGTCTTTCAAAACGAAGGGACCCAGTGGGGAACGAAGGTCATCGAACAGAAGTTTGAACTAACCCTGTAGAAATTTTACTTTAAGACAGGGATGGGGTATATTAATAATTATGTGGTGGGGGATGATCATCGTATTGGCCTCCTTGTTTTCTTTCCCTTTAGAAGGGGCTTGTGCGGAAGAGATGGCCACGATCGGAGCGGTGGAAGAAGTAATCCTCCTGCCATGGAACATCAAGATACTTGCCCGCATTGATACCGGTGCTGCCACCACTTCCCTCGATGTGAGGGAGATGATCCGACATGGAGAGAAAGAGGTTGAATTCGTATTACCGGAAAGGTGCGGAGGCCACCAAATGCGTTTGCCCGTGTTGCAATGGCGTTCCATTAAATCCTCCGAAGGATTCCGGGAGCGAAGGCCTGTGGTTGAATTAGAAATCTGTCTTGGGCCTAAGCGTCTTCGGACTCAGGTGACTCTCAATGACCGCTCTTCAATGGAGTTTCCTCTCATTATAGGAAGAAAAACCATCCGGAGAAATTTTGTGGTCGATGTGAGTCGCTCGAATATTACCTCTCCTGTTTGTCATTGAGAGCGGCCACCATGAAACGTCCTGTATTCTGGTTGGTGTTGATCCTGCTGTTTCTTCCCTTCCTGCTGATTTCCTATCGTATTGCCTTCCTCGGATATCCTCCTTTCCCAACCGCTCCACAAAAGGCCTGGGAAATTTCGATGGATGCCCATGTGTTGACCGAGGGTAAAGAGGTGACAGTGAAGATAGGTCTCCCTTCTCCCCGTCCGGGCCAAACCATCATCGAGGAGCGGTTCACTTCGGGATCGCTTGACTTCGGTCTGCTCCAGGAAGGGCCCAATCGAGTCGGGGTCTGGTCAGGAGAGATCGGAGAAAGGGGCGAAATGATCGGTTATCGAATGACGATCCTCTCACATTCAGAGCTTCACTCCAAACCTAAACCTCCAAAACTTGGACCCTACCCTGTGAATACGGGGAAACTTGAGCAAGAGTTGGCCGAACGCCTGGTGGCAAAATGGATAAGACTCGATCCTCCCTCAAGACTTCGAGCGATCGCAGCGACAGCTTTAGGTCATTGGGGAGATCCGCCACCAAAGGATCAGGACCTCAAGTTATGGTCTGTCTTCCAGGAGAAGCAGGGACGACTCGTCTTATTCATGGTTCTATTGAAGGCCGCAGGACTCCCGGCCCAGGTCGTGGAAGGGCTCTTGCTCCGCGAAGGGGTGACGAGCGTTCCGGTGGCCTGGCTCGAGGTCTGGACAGGTAAGGAATGGGAAAGGATGTGGGCCTCCGACGGGAAGATCGAGCGGGGTCCGGAAAAACTGATTGCGTTGTCCACCGGAGAGGTGGAATTGATCCGTCTGAATCAGGGGAAGCTATCGGATATCCGATGGATACTGGACCGCAAGATCATAAGCCAGTGGCGACACCATTTTGAACGGATCAGAGAGTCTCCCCACTGGCTCGACCGCTGGTCACTTTTCCATCTGCCCTCTCAGTTTCAGGAGACCTTCCGGATTCTCATTCTTGTCCCCATGGGTGCCCTCTTGATTTGCGTATTGCGCAATTTGATTGGTTTCCCTACCTTTGGCATCTTCATGCCGGTTCTCATGGCACTGGCTTTCCGAAACACCGGACTGCTCTATGGCATTGGGATATTCGCAGGGTTTGTCTTTATCGGTTATGCCTCCCGGCGTTTCATGGAGAGGCTCCACCTTTTATTGGTCCCCCGCCTTTCAATCATTTTGACGCTGGTCATCATCCTGTTTACGGTCGTCGCCCTGATGGGGAGCAAGTGGGGACTCTGGAGATTAATGGCGGTCGGACTTCTTCCCTTTGTCATACTTACCATGACCATCGAGCGCTTCTTCGTGATCGTAGAGGAAGCAGGAATCCGTGTAGGTCTCCGGACAGCCCTCGGGAGTGCTTTCGTAGCGACCATCACCTATGGGATCCTTCGCTTCGAATCTCTTCAGCTCACCTTCTTTGTCTATCCGGAGCTTCTTTTTGCGGTCGCTGCGGTTCAGGTGCTCTTGGGCCGCTATACCGGTTACAGGCTCTCGGAGTTTCTTCGCTTCCGGAAATTCAGGGGTCCGGGATGATTCTTAAAAACTTCCATTGGTTATCGGAAGCTGGAATCCTTGGAATGAATCGGCGCAATGCCGAATACATTATGCGCTTTAATCCCCGCTCCGCCTTTCCTCTGGTCGACGATAAGGTATTGACCAAGCAACTGGCTTCGAAACATCACATCCCGACTCCAGCCCTATACCATATCATCGAACATCAGGGGGATTCCGCAGGATTCGAAAGATATCTCGGTGATCACCATCAGTTTGTCGTTAAGCCGGCCCGAGGCGCTGGAGGAAGCGGGATTATTCTGATCACAGATTCCGGGGCAGAGGGATTTATTAAACAGAGCGGAGAGGGGATCTCCAGAGAGGACCTCATGGATCATCTCTTTGATATCCTCGCTGGAATCTATTCCCTGGAAGGTCTTGAGGATCGAGTCCTCTTTGAGGCTCTGGTCCATCCCGATCCTGTCTTTTCCGCTGTGACTTATCAGGGGGTACCGGATATTCGAATTGTTGTCTATCGGGGAGTTCCGGTCATGGGAATGGTCCGTTTACCCACCAAAGCCTCTGATGGTAAAGCGAACCTTCACCGGGGAGCGATCGGGGCAGGGATTGAAATCGGCAAAGGCACAACTCTCACCGCTGTCTACCAATCTCAGGTGATCACTCACCATCCCGATACCGGAGACCCGGTCAGGGGGATCCAGGTGCCCTATTGGCCGGACATTCTCATCATGGCGTCACGTGCTCTTGAGATGACAGGACTCGGCTACCTGGGTGTGGATGTCGTCATCGATCAGGAACATGGCCCCCTGCTTCTCGAAATGAATGCACGACCGGGGCTCGCCATTCAGCTGGCAAATCGTATCGGCCTTCGTGAGCGATTGGACCTCGTCGACCAGGCCCCTTCGGACATCTTTTCTTCACCTGAAGAGCGGGTGGCCTGGGCCATCAGGACATTCACCTGACCTTAATTGAAAAAGTCCCGGATCCCATAAAGAAACCTATCCGGACCTAAAAAAAGAAGGGCGGGTATGAAACCCGCCCTCTTTTTTCAATCAATAAGCAGGCGGCATCGGTGGCCCGCCGGCCTCTTCCTTCTTGGGTTTTTCAGCGACCACTGCCTCTGTGGTGATCAGGAGAGAAGCCACACTGGCTGCATTCTGAAGGGCCAGCCGTACCACCTTGGTTGGATCGATAATCCCTCTCTCAATCAAGTCGGTATACTCTTCCTTATCGGCATCGAATCCGAAGGCCCCCTTTTCCTCCTTGACCTTCTCGACCACTACAGACCCTTCCAGGCCGGCATTGCCAACGATCTGACGAATCGGCTCCTCGAGGGATTTTATCACGATATCGACACCGGTCTGCCGATCACCCCCCGGTTTCATCTTTTTTAAGATCGGAAGGCATCTCAGGTAGGCCACCCCCCCGCCCGGGACAATCCCCTCTTCCACAGCCGCTCGGGTGGCATGGAGGGCGTCTTCAACCCTCGCCTTCTTCTCTTTCATCTCGGTCTCCGTAGCCGCACCCACTTTGATGACAGCCACTCCTCCGGCCAATTTTGCCAATCTCTCCTGGAGTTTCTCTCGATCATAATCAGAGGTGGTCTCTTCGATCTGAACGCGAATCTGTTTGATCCGGCCTTCAATGGCTGAAGACTTTCCTCCCCCTTCCACGATGGTGGTATTGTCCTTATCGATCACCACCTTCTTTGCGCTGCCCAGATCCTCAAGTCTCATCTTCTCAAGCTTGATCCCGACATCCTCCATGATAGCATGACCACCCGTGAGGACAGCGATGTCCTCAAGCATGGCCTTTCTTCTGTCCCCAAAACCGGGCGCCTTCACCGCGGCACATTTCAAGGTTCCACGGAGTTTGTTGACCACCAGAGTGGCCAGGGCTTCTCCCTCCACCTCTTCTGCAATCATGAGAATCGGTCTCCCTGTCTTGGCCACCTGTTCTAAAATAGGCAGAAGCTCCTTCATATTCGAGATCTTCTTCTCAAAAAGGAGAATAAAGGGATCTTCGAGAACCGTTTCCATCTTTTCTGGATCGGTGACAAAGTAAGGGGAGATATACCCCCGATCGAACTGCATGCCCTCAACCACATCAAGGGTGGTCTCCATGGCTTTGGCCTCTTCGACGGTGATGACCCCTTCTTTTCCAACCTTGTTCATCGCCTCAGCAATGATATCGCCAATGGTTCGGTCGTTATTGGCGGAAATCGTTCCGACCTGAGCAATCTCCTTTTGCTCTTTCACCGGCTTGGAGAGTCTCTTCAGTTCTTTGCTGACTTCCTCCACCGCGTGATCGATTCCCCTCTTAATCTCCATCGGGTTGGCCCCCGCCGCCACAATCTTATAGCCCTCCCGGTATATGGCCTGAGCCAGAACAGTAGCGGTCGTTGTACCATCCCCGGCGGTATCAGAGGTCTTGCTCGCCACCTCTTTGACCATCTTCGCACCCATATTCTCAAAATGGTTTTCAAGTTCAATCTCTTTAGCCACGGTCACACCATCCTTTGTGATGACCGGAGAGCCAAACGACTTCTCAAGAACCACATTTCGGCCCTTCGGCCCCAGAGTAACCTTCACCGCATTCGCCAGGATATTGACCCCCTCCAAAATTGCATTTCTTGCTTCCTGATCAAACTTCAATTCCTTCGCCATGATAACCTCCTTTCTAATGATCCACTCATTTTTTCACAATGGCCAGGACCTCATCCTCTTTCATCATGATCAATTCAACGCCTTCAACCTTCACTTCCGTACCCCCATACTTTGTAAATAGGATTCGGTCGCCCTTTTTCACTTCCATCGGAATCTTCGTTCCGTCCTTTTTCATTCTTCCTGGCCCCACGGCAATCACCTCGCCCTCAACGGGCTTCTCTTTGGCTGTATCCGGGATGATGATCCCCCCTTTTGTCTTCTCCTCCTCCTCCAGCCTTTTGACAATGAGCCGGTCTTGAAGTGGTCTGATCCGCATAAACAAACTCCTCCCTTCATAAATTTGATGAAAAATGTATAACCATCGATCCGTTATTTGTCAACCTTCTGGGCCTGGGGGTTCTAAAAACCACTCCGAATATCATTAAACAAAGAGGCCTAAAACCATTCGAAACCGTCGGAGGACATCTCGCCGCTGCCTTTGAAGTTCGTTGATTTTTTTAAAAAAAAGGTTTATGAAAAGTCATGGAGCGAATCCCTCCCTATCTGGCCACGGGCATCGGTTCTTTTCCCCACGGGGATGAAAGGGCTGTCTTTCGTCTTATCCTCGAGAACTTTCCCGATATCCCGTTCTGGCCTCAATTCCCGAACCGGTCTTTCCTCGAAGGCATGGTGGTTCAATATTCCGAAGGGTTCCCATCCTTAAGGCTCAATGAAAGGGAGCAGAAGGTTTGGGTGGATACCTCGGAAGGATTTGATCGTGAGGTTGAAAAATTTTATCAGTGGATTGAGCAGGGGGATCTTGAACCCTTTCGAATATCCGATGATTTTGCACGGGGACTTCGCCTCTTAAAAGACCCCTGCCTGGAGGGAAATCTGGAAAAGGTCAAGTATATCAAGGGACAGGTGACAGGTCCGATCACCTTTGGCCTCTCCCTCACCGATCAGAAAAAGAGGTCCATTTTTTATGACCCCACTCTAAGAGAGATCCTGATTCGCCACCTCTCCTTTAAGGCGCGCTGGCTCGAAGAGAGGTTCCACCGACTTCTACCCGGAGTCCGGACGATCATCTTCTTCGATGAACCCGCCCTCTCCTCCCTTGGATCTGCCTTCTCAGGTTTAAATCAAGAGGATGTGATTCAGTCATTGAACGAATGTTTTCATGCCGTTAAAGGATTGAAGGGAATTCACTGCTGCGGAAATACGGATTGGGCTGTCCTTCTCTCAACCAAACTCGACATCCTCAGCTTTGATGCCTATGGATACCTTGAGAACCTCTCTCTTTACCCAAGGGAGTTGAAAAACTTCTTAGAACGAGGGGGAGTCTTGGCCTGGGGCATTGTCCCGACGAGTGAGGATGTACAAAAAGAGGATACCCAGAGTCTGCTGAGCCGTTTTAGGAAAGGAGTCGAGGTCCTCTCAAAAGGAGGGATCGATCCCATCCTTCTTAAAAGGGCAATCCTCACTCCGAGCTGCGGGACGGCTTCGCTTTCGGCTCCTCTGGCTGAAAAAGTTTTCGAGTTGACCTCAGAGGTTTCAAAGAGGCTGAGAGAAAAGGAATAGTCGAATATTGAAGAAAACCCGGTATCCCCTCCCTCCGATCAGGAACCCAATTTAGAGAGAGGAACCCCTCCATACCCGATATTCTCTTTCGGGAGTTCATGGAGGACAATCCTGACCCGATCCGCCGGGACCTGAAGGGTCTCGATGATGGCCTCTGTCACCTTCTTAATCAATTGTTCCTTCTTCTCCGGAGTTCTTCCCTGAATCATACTGATCTGAACGAAGGGCATCTTTTCCTCCTTCCCATTTCAAATGGGGGATTGCCCTGCCTGCCCAGGCAGGGATTCGAATCGGACTCCATAGTCCTTATTTCGGGACATAGAAACGTCTCATTTTATGGATTTCTTTGATTCGGGATTCAGCGTAGCGATTGGCAGCCTCCAAAGGAAGGATCCCTTCCCTCCTCACCGCCTCAAAGAGATGGAGAAGACGACCGTAAATTCGTTCCGTCTTCATCCTCACCCTCTCAGGATTATAACCCTGGAGTTCATCGATCGCCTGGATCACCCCTCCGGCATTGATGATGTAATCCGGAGCATAGAGAATGCCACGCTCATGAAGCATCCGGCTGTGACGCTCTTCGTCTTCCAGCTGGTTATTGGCACATCCTGCAACGAGTTTGCATTTCAGCCTGGGTATGGTCCTGTCATTCAAAATCCCCCCGATGGCGCAAGGGCAGAAGATGTCACAGTCCATGTCGTAAATGGCCTCCGGTTGAACCGCCTTGAACTCATATTTTGCCTGAAGGCGCCGAAGCGTGCTTTCATTGGTGTCAGTTGCAATGACTTCCAGAGAGCCCTCTTTCAAGTGCTCCAAAAGAGGTTCTCCCACTGCCCCCAGTCCTTGGACGGCAATTCTTTTACCTCTGAGATTTTCATCACCCCAAAGGAATTTGGCGCATGCTTTCAGCCCCACGTAAATCCCGTAGGCGGTCGTGACCCCTGAGCTCCCGGAGCTGCCTTCTTCCTTTGGTCTTGCTAAAATGTATCGAGTCTCCCTCCCGATAATTGATGCATCCGTCAGATCGAGATTAAGATCAACCCCGGTAATGATGCGACCCTTAAGCATCTCAATAAATCTTCCAAAGGCCCTGAGATAGGCTTCGTTCTTATCCTTCCCTGGATCTCCCCAGATGACTGCCTTTGACCCGCCCTTATCTTCATCGGCCGCTGCACATTTATAGGTCATGGCCTTGGACAGCCTCATGGCATCCCGAAGGGCCTCCTCCATCGAGCGATAATGAACCATCCTCACTCCTCCAAAGGTTTGGCCGAGCGTGGAGTCATGGATGGCGATGATGGCCCTCATCCCTGTTTCCTTATCAAAGTTGAATATGATCTGCTCGTACCCATCCTTCTTCATCTTTTCGAATATATCCATTTCTCATCCTCCCACAGGCTTACAGAGCAACGTTTCATCCTCTAATTTTTCACCGAAGCGTTTCACCACCTCTTCAACAGTCAGGCGCTTTTTCTCCTCGCCCTCAATATCAAATTGGATTTTCCCCTCGTGGAGCATGACCATTCGATCTCCGAAATTGATTGCCTGGAGCATATTGTGTGTGACCATGATGCTGGTGAGTCGATTTTCCCTGATGATCCGGTTCGTCAGATCCATCACCTTCTCTGCAGTCTTCGGATCAAGCGAGGCGGTATGTTCATCCAGAAGCAAGAGCTTGGGTAAGGAGAGCGTGGCCATCAGAAGGGCGAGACACTGACGCTGTCCCCCGGAGAGCAGGCTGACGCTGTCTGAGAGACGTTCCTCCATACCCAATCCGAGGATCTTTAAGAGGTCCCGGTATCTCTCCCTCTGTTTCTTCGTGACCCCCCATGAGAGACTCCTTGTCTTCCCTCTCAGTTCGGCCATAGAAAGGTTTTCCTCGATGGTCATGGAAGAGGCCGTCCCGATCAATGGATTTTGAAAAATCCTTCCCAGGTATTGAGCCCTGCGATATTCGGGCAGGGGTGTTACCTCTTTGTGATCGATGAATATCCTTCCTTCATCAGGGAGATAGGTTCCTGCAATGAGATTAAGAAGAGTGGTTTTCCCTGCCCCATTGGATCCGATGACGGTCATGAATTCCCCTCTCTTCATTTCGAGACGGATGCCATTGATGGCTGTCTTCTCATCAATGGTGTTTCGGTTGAAAATTTTTTTCAGATCATGAAGGGTGACAAACGCTTCCAAATCAGATCCCCCGGAGATGAAGCCTTTCCTCTTTCCCCTTCTTAAAGGCAGGGAAACCTAAGGCAAGAATAACCATGGCGCCCGTAGCCATTTTGAGATCTGTAGGGGCTAATCCCAACCAGAGACCTATTGTAATAATCAATCGATAGATGAAAGAACCGAAGATGGCCGAGAAGGTATTCATCCCCACAGACTTCGCCCGGAGTAAGGTCTCTCCAATAATGATTGCGGCAAGTCCGGCAACGATCATCCCGATACCCATTCCGATGTCTGCGAACCCCTGATGTTGAGCCACAAGGGCTCCGGAGAGAGCAACAAAGGCATTTGATATCCCCAACCCTAATATGGTCATGTTCCCCGTGTTTACGCCCAGAGTTCTGATCATCTGCTCGTTATCACCGGTTGCCCTCATGGCTAATCCAATCTGTGTATGAAGGAAGAGATCCGTAATGAACTTTCCAGTAAAAACGATCAAAGAGAAAAAAAGAACGATGGATAACCATCTCATCTCCATTTCTTCAAATGGAGTGAGCACCGTGACATAGTTAATGAGAGGCGTATTCGATCGACCCATCACCCGGAGATTAACCGAGTAAAGAATCGTCATGATCAAGATACCCGCTAGCAGACTATTGATTTTAAGCCGGGTATTGAGAATACCTGTAGCGCACCCGGCGATAAACCCGATAAGGATGGCCAGGATGATCCCTATGATAGGCGGATAGCCTAAGACGATCACCTTGGCTACAACGGCGCCGCCGAGGACGAAACTCCCATCCACAGTCAAATCGGGGAAAGAAAGAATCCGAAAGCTGATGACGATTCCCAGAGCTACCAGGGCATAGGCAAGACCCTGTTCCAGGGAAATTTGGATAATGCCGAGAAGAATTTCCATCACTTCAGACTAATGCCATGGGGTTGGAGGATTGGAGGATTAAGGCTCTGTTCACTTTTCACCTTAATCCTCCAACATCTGAAACTATTCTTTGATGACTTTGTTGGCTTTTTTCAATAGCTCTGAGGGAATGGTAACTCCTTGAGACTTTGCCGCTTTCTCGCTCACCACCAAACTGAATTTCTCTGCTGGTCCCCAGGGGATATTCCCGGGCTTTTCCCCCTTCAGGATACGGACAGCCTTCTTTCCGGCAGACTCTCCGATCAAAAAGTAGTCGAGCCCATAGGCAGCGATGGCCCCTCTCGGGACACTGTCCACATCACCCGCAAAGAGGGGGAGCTTCTTCTCATTGCACACCTTCACGATAGCTTCAAAAGCGGAGACAGCGGTATTATCCGATGTAATATTGATCGCCTGAACCTTTCCCGCGAGGGATTGAGCGGCCTGCAGGGTCTCAGCACTGGTGGAGATCGCCGCTTCGATCAGTTCAATTCCCAATTTTTTTGCAGCCTCCCTCATCTCTTTGATGTGGACCATGGAGTTCGCATCCCCCGCATTATAGATCGTCCCCCATTTTTTAGCTTTGGGAACGAATTTGGTGTACATCTCGAATTGCAGGGATACTGGCCAGCGGTCGCTGACCCCTGTGACATTGGTGCCTGACTTCTTCCCGGGAGCGCTGTCTTTGGGAACAAGCCCTGCATCTACAGGGTCGGTGACGGATGAGAATACCACCGGGATGTTTTTAATGGTCTTTACCACCGCTTGGGAGGTTGGAGTCGCAATGCTGTGAACCATATTGACCTTGGCATCGAGGAATTTCTGGGCGATGGTCTGGGCATTGGCCATATCCCCCTGGGCATTCTGTCGATCATACGTGACGTTCACCCCTTCTCTGAATCCCGCATCGGCCAACGCCTTTTCAAATCCCTTTGCGTCCGCATCCAAAGCTGGGTGGGAGACGATCTGGGTCACACCGATCTTGAAAATCTTCTTGGTTTTTTTCTCCTGAGCAAAAGAAAGTGAAACGGATAGAATGAGTACAAGGATCAGAAAGAAACATAATTTTTTTGTCATACCGGACCTCCTTTCTCAGTGTTAGGATTCCTCATGGTTTTGAAAATTGTTCACCTCTTTTCTCCCTTGAGTTTTTAGGAAATTCAAACCCTTCGCGTTGAAAAATAACATCATTTGGAAACCATGTCAATTTGTGATCTCAACTTGAGGCATTCCAATTTTGCCAATAGAGAAGTCCCTCACTCTTAGTCCTCTTAATGATTTAAGAGGACCCAAAGACCTTCCGCCATGGTTCTTTTCCGCCGCCGAATTGCTGTAAGATCTCAAGGGCTAATTGAACTCCATCCGATACATGCTCCTCCACAATTCCGGGAGCGGTGAAGACATAGACGACGATATTCTTGCTGGACGAGTCGATCCTGGTTTTGAAATCAGGCCCCTGAAAGAGAGAGCAGACGATTCCTTTTTCATCGCGAAGGACGATCTCATCCCTTTTACAGATCATCATTTTACCTGAAACAGCCTGAAAGGTCTCTCCCTCCTGAGCGAGGTCAAGTCTCCAGTCCCCCTCGAACCGATCCAGATCCTGGATGGCCATCAGGATTCCGTGACACATCTCTGCCATGATATGGGTATCAATATAAAGATTAACAATCGGAAACCCCATCTCAATGGTCCGTTTCAGGTGGCCCGGAAGAGGACAGGGATATCCCCATTCCTGAAAGAACCGGTCATAGAGTTGAATGCCTTCTTCGATCTGGGCGAGATGGGCCCTTCTTCGCATCCTTCTCAGAAGCTCTCTCTTGTAAAGTTTGAAGGCCTCGCTCTTCTCAAAATAGGTACAGTCCGAAACGTTCCCGATCCCAAAGGGAAGATCGGGAAATCGCTGGCGATAGGCATCTGTGATGGTAAGGGGAACTTCTCGTTGCATTGCTGTTCCTTAACCTCTGGTTATAGTAGGATTAACAATAATCCCAACAAGTGTCAAGGCAAGCAGGTCTGACCATAATCCGTAATCGTCATCCTGAACTTGTTTCAGGATCTATGGGTTATCGAAAAAGCGAGATACTGAAAAAATTTCAGCATGACAGCGATATTGCTAAGGTTTTCATTTTTGGTTACGGATTATGGGTCTGAGAGAAATTGCCTTGAAGTGAACCTCGAATTACGATAAGCTGTTTGGCATGATCCGCATCTATCTTCTTCTTCCCATTGGCATCATTGCGATCTCAACGGCTTCCATCTTCATCAAACTCTGTGATGCGCCGTCTCTGGTGATTGCAGCCTACCGGTTGACTCTCGCCTCTTTATTCCTGGCCCCTTTTGCCTGTCATAAAAGGATCTGGCAGAAAAGGAATGGATCTCAATGGAGATGGTTAACTCTTTCCGGCATCTTCCTCGCTCTTCACTTTACCTTCTGGATCGCCTCTCTGAAACTCACTTCGGTCGCCAGTTCGGTTGTGATCGTCTCCACCAATCCCCTCTTTGTCGGATTAGGGGCCTGGCTCTTCCTTAAAGAGTCTCTGGGATGGAACTTAATGGTCGGAATCGGCCTTTCGTTTCTTGGAAGCGGACTGATCAGTTTCGGAGATGTGGCCCTATCGAAAGAGGCATTGATGGGAGATGGGTTGGCCTTGCTCGGTGCCATCACCGCATCTGGATATCTTCTTGTGGGAAGAATGATGAGGAAGGGACAGGACCTTCTCTCCTATATCTTCCCAGTCTATTCAGCAGGGGCAATGGTGTTGATCATCTTCTCCCTCGCATTTCAAAAATCCTTCTTCGGATATTCCTCATCCACCTATCTCTATCTTTTCCTCCTTGCCCTCATTCCCCAGCTGATCGGTCACACCACGTTCAACTGGGCTTTGAAATATATAACTGCACCTATGGTTGCGATCGCAATTTTAGGAGAGCCGGTGGGTTCAACGATCTTGGCTTTCTTCATTCTCGAAGAGGGGTTAACCCCTTTTAAGGTCATCGGGGGAATCCTGATCTTTGCCGGAATCCTGACCGCTCTTAGAAAAGGAAGCAAGTAAATGAGATTTGTCGTCCAAGAGCATCATGCCACACGTCTCCACTATGATTTTAGATTGGAGATTGCCGGAGTCCTTAAGTCATGGGCCATCCCCAAGGGACCTTCTATGAACCCGGCGGATAAAAGACTCGCAGTCATGGTTGAGGATCATCTTCTCGAATATGGGGACTTTGAAGGAATTATTCCTCAGGGCCATTACGGAGCTGGAGCGGTTCTTATCTGGGATTCCGGGGAGTTCAAAGCAGAAGGAGACCCTGAGATCGCCTTAAGACAGGGTAGACTCCGCTTCACTCTAAACGGAAAGAAGTTGAAAGGAGATTTTTCCCTTGTCCTGATGAAAGGGAAAGAATCGGGCAAGAATTGGCTTCTCATTAAATCACAGGACTCCTTTGCCCAAAGGGATTGGATCATCATGAGGGAGCTGACAGCCGCAAAGAAGAAGCAACTCAAAGAAAAAATCCCGCCCTGTGAGACCAGCCAAGCTTAGATTACAGGTCGAACAGGGTGGATTAAAACTCCAAACTTTATTTACGGCGCCAGTTCTTCACTTTATTTCGGGCAGCTTCGAGATAGATATAAATCACCGGAGTGATATAGAGGGTGATGAGCTGGGAAAAAACCAAACCGCCGACCACAGCGAGCCCGAGAGGACGGCGAGCCTCTGCGCCTGCCCCATACCCGAGGGCAATGGGCAAGGTTCCCATGATGGCCGCCATGGTGGTCATCATGATGGGACGGAAACGGATGAGGCATCCATCATAGATAGCATCGGCAGGGCTTTTCCCCTGATTTCTCTGTGCATCCAACGCAAAGTCGATCATCATGATAGCATTTTTCTTGACAATTCCGATCAACATGACGATACCGACCATGGAATAAAGGTTCAGGTCAACATTGAAAATCATCAGTGTGACCAGGGCTCCAAGGCCGGCGGAAGGAAGACCCGAAAGAATGGTTAGGGGGTGAATGAAACTCTCATAGAGAATTCCCAAGACAATGTAAATCACCAAAATCGCCATGATCAATAAGAGCCCCATTCCTTGCAAGGATGTTTTAAAAGCCCGGGCCGTTCCCTGAAAACTCGTGCTGATGGTTGCAGGCAGCGTGGCTCTCGCTGCCTTCTCAACAGAGAATACGGCATCCCCAAGGGAGACACCTGGTTTGATATTGAAAGAGAGGGTGACGGAAGGAAGTTGACCCAGGTGGTTTACGGAGAGGGGACCAAGACCTCGTTTCAGATTTGCAACGGTGCTTAAAGGAATTAATTGACCGGAGGAGGATCGGATATAAAGCATGGACAGAGCGGAAGGGTCCAGCTGATATTCTGGTTCCAATTCGATAATGACTTGATACTGGTTGATCGAGGTAAAGATCGTTGAAATCTGTCTCGCCCCATAGGCATTGAAAAGGGCGTCTTCAATCTGATTGGCTGTGATGCCGAGAGCCGAAGCCCTGTCCCGATCAATCTCAACATTTATCTGGGGATTATTGATCTGCAGGTCACTGTTCACATCCTGAAGGCCCGGCAATTCCCGCATCTTCGCCTCGAGTCTGGAAGCATGTTCATAAAGCTCCTTGATCTCAGGACTCTGAAGCGTAAATTGATATTGCCCCTTGGTTAACTGCCCTCCGATCCGAAGAGGAGGAGGGTTCTGAAGGAAAACCTGAATGCCTGGAATTTTGGCCACCTTCAGACGTAATTCCTGAATAATTTCATCTGCATTCAAACGACGTTCTGACCGGGGTTTCAAAGAGATGAAGACGCGACCAAGGTTTCCCGTCAAGGAGGGCCCGCCTGCTCCTGCCATCGAGGAAAAGGAGTCCACATTGGGATCTTGGCGGATCACCTCTGCCACGGCTAACTGATGTTCTTTCATGGATTCAAAAGAAATACCCTGGGCAGCCTCGGTGAAGCCAAAGATCTGACCGATATCTTCGCTCGGAAGAAATCCATAGGAAAAGGTCATGAATAGGACGATCGTGACAATGAAGATGAGACCGGAGATGAGGAGGGTCGCGAGACGGTGGTTCAATACAAACCGGAGACTCCATCGGTAGGCCTGAAACATCCTCTCAAAAAAGCGCTCAGAGACAGCATAGAGACGGCTCTTTCTTTTTTCAGCGGATGGCCGGAGAAACCGGCTGCAGAGCATGGGTGTCAAACTTAAAGAGACAAAACCCGACACTAAAATCGCTCCACCAATGGTCACTGCAAATTCATGAAGCAGTCGACCGATGATTCCTCCCATGAAAAGGACCGGAATAAAAACTGCTACAAGAGAAAGGGTCATGGAGACAATTGTAAACCCGATCTCTCTCGATCCGTTGAGAGCTGATTGGAGGGGTTTCTCCCCCATCTCCATATGACGGACAATATTTTCCAGCATCACGATGGCATCATCCACCACGAAACCTACAGAGAGCGTTAAGGCCATCAACGAAAGATTATCGAGGCTATATCCGAGAAGGTACATCAATGAAAAGGTCCCGATAATCGACATGGGAAGAGCGAGGCTTGGAATGACCGTTGCAGAGAAGTTTCGGAGAAAGAGAAAGATGACCAGGACGACCAAACAGATGGTCAGAAAAAGAGTGAACTTGACATCGTTAACCGAGTCACGGATTGACTTGGAGCGATCGAAGAGGACATTGAGATTCAACCCACCAGGCATTTGCCTTTTAAAGGTGGGCAGGAGTTTCCTGATTAAATCAACTACCTGGACAGTGTTGGTCCCGGGCTGGCGGTAAATAGCCAAGCCGATGTTGCGAACGTCGTTGTACCAGCTTGCGGTCTTATCATTCTCAACGCTGTCGATTACCCTTCCCAGTTCACCCAGACGGACCGGTGAACCTTTTCGATAAGTGACAATAAGGGGGCGATAGGCTTCTGCATTTTTAAGCTGACCACTTGCCTCAATGGTAAAGGCCTGGTGAGTTCCATATAAAGTTCCTGTGGGCAGATTGACATTTCCACGCTGGATGGCACTGGCCACTTCGTCAATACCAATTCCGCGTACAGCAAGGGTCCTTGGATCAAGCTGTGCACGAACGGCATATTTCTGAGCCCCAAAGACCTGAACCTGGGCCACACCGCTCACCATGGAGATACGTTGAGCGATAAATGTATCCGCATATTCATGGACCATTGAGAGAGGAAGAGTGGGTGAACTCAAGGCGATAAAAAGAATGGGGAAGTCAGCAGGGTTCACCTTCTGATAGGAAGGAGGATTCGGCATGTCTGGCGGGAGCTGGCGTGCCGCCTTCCCGATCATGGCCTGAACGTCCTGGGCTGCGGCATCAATATTCCGGTCCAAGTTGAATTGAAGGGTGATCCGAGAGATCCCCTGAGCATTCGTCGAATTCATGGAGTCTAACCCTGCAATGGTTGAAAACTGACGTTCCAGCGGAGTGGCCACTGCCGTGGCCATTGTTTCCGGACTAGCGCCTGGAAATTCAGCAATGACCAGAATGGTGGGGAAATCCACGGTCGGAAGGTCGCTCACTGGCAGATAACGATATCCCATGATGCCGAAGAGGAGAATGCCGAGCATGACAAGGGTGGTCATGACAGGACGCCTGATGAAAATCTCAGGAAGGTTCATTTGGATTTCTCTTTGATTGCCGGAGTTGAATTCGAACTCTTGATTTCTACCTTGGCTCCTGGAAAGAGCCGGAGCTGTCCGTCCGTAACGATCTTTTCGCCTGGGCTGAGCCCTTTTTGAATGACCGTCTCACCATCGATGATTCGGTCTACCGTGACTCTCCTGGTCTCCACAGTCATGTCCGGTTTGATCACAAAGACATACTGACCCTCTTGCCCGGTCTGGACAGCTTGAGAGGGAATGACGATTGCATTGGGTTGTGTGGTTAAGGTCAGTATGACATTGACGAATTGCCCGGGCCAGAGCCCTTTCTCCTTGTTAGAAAAGGTCCCTTTAAGTAGGATCATTCCCGTTGTTCTATCCACAGCGTTATCGATGAAGGACAGGACCCCCTGCTTGGCGCCACTCATATCATTCGGAACGAGCACGTCAACCCTTAACGGACCCCTTGCCATATATTCTTTGATCTGTGGCAGGGTTTGTTCGGGAACAGAAAAGGCGGCATAGATCGGGCTGATCTGGTTGATGGTGACCAAGTCAATGTCATTCGCCTTAACGATGTTGCCTCTCTTGACGAGGAGATTACCGGTCCGGCCATCCATGGGGGAACGGATAAAGCAATACCCCAGTTGAATCTTAGCATTTTCGACTGTTGCCTGGTCTGCACGGACAGCGGCCCGAACATTCTCCAAAGCAGCTTTCGAGGAACGGACGGCTGCCTCTGCACTTTCCTTGGCGGCTTTATCCGCGCGGACCGAAGCCTCGAGGGCTTCTGCATTCGTCCGAAATTGATCATATTGTTGTCTGGAAACGACCTGCTTCTCGATAAGGGATTCGTAACGCTTTGCTTCTACCTTTGCATTTTCGGCCTGAGCCATATCCCTTTCGAGGTTCGCCTCTGCCTGTTTTACAAGAGCGATATTCTTTGCCAGGTCTGCCTCCACCTGACTCACCTGGGATATATCCCTTGCCAGATTAGCCTCAGCCTGCTTGAGGGCCGTTTCAAAGGGTCGGGGGTCGATCGTGAAGAGAAGATCACCCTTCTTCACCTCCTGCCCTTCGGTAAAATGGACTTGGCTGATTTCTCCTCCCACGATTGATTTCACCGTGATGGTGGAATAGGCTTGAATGTTACCAATGATGCGAATTTGAATGGGGACCGTTTTCTGGATGACCGTCCCCTCGGTAACTGGTACCGCCGGAAAAACAGGCTTTCCCGGTTTCTCATTGGAACAAGCAACAAGAAGGACCTGAATAACTAACAATAAACTCAGGGGACCCATATAAAAGGACCTCTCTTTTTCCACCCATCCTCCTTTTTCGGTCTTCTAAGAACCGGAGTATTTAATGATTTAGAAATCTACAATAAAGAATAATCTTATGCAATTCTATTGTCAATTTATGGAAACCCTTATCATTCCCGGCATTTCCTTGAAGAGGTGAAAGCTATTGCGTTATTGGCTTCTGAATGGTTGGCTGGGGCAAGGAACTTCCCATTCTTTGTTTTGGAACAACTTGAAGGGTCTCCGGGTGGGTCATCCTTGCGATAGGTTAAGGCCCTATTTAATGGTGAACCTTTTATTTTATAGAAAAGCTTCCCGCCCACTGACCAAGTCACTCCGCCGAGCTGCCTTTAAATCACTCTTTTTAGAACCTAATTGACATGGAAAGATTTTTTATGAAATGATATAGATAAACAAACCGCATCGAGGCATTCAACACGATGGAAAAAGGAAGGCTGAAGAGGATATTGGTAGTCGATGATGAGAGGGATACGGTGGAAATGATCACCGCCCTTCTCGAATTGGAAGGTTATCAGGTCATGTCCGCTTTTTCCGGAGCCGAGGCCATGAGGCTCTTAGAGGCCGAACGGCAGAAGTCTCCGGAAGGGGAGGCCCCTTTGGACCTGATCCTTCTCGACGTCATGCTGGGGGATGAGGATGGAAGAACAATCTGCCGGAGGATTAAAGAAGATGAGTTATTGAAATTCATCCCGGTGATCATCCTCACGGTCCGCTCCAGCCTCCAGGATAAGATCAATGGCCTCAATCTCGGAGCAGATGACTACCTCACCAAGCCTTTTATCAATGAGGAACTGCTGGCCAAGGTGAAGGTGATGCTCCGTATCAAAGACCTCCGTGACGAGCTGAAGAGGGAGCGCAATAAGAATATCCTTCTCGCTCAGGCCCTGGAGAAGCGATACAGCTTTGACAACATTATTGGAAAGAACAACCGAATGCAGGAGATCTTTGAATTGATCTCGGATATTGCGAGCACGGATTCCACCGTCCTCATCCAGGGCGAAAGCGGAACCGGAAAAGAACTCATTGCCAGGGCCATCCATTTCAATAGTCCGAGAAAGAACAAGCCTTTCATCGTAGCCAACTGCTCTGCTTACTCCCAGAATCTGCTGGAGAGCGAACTCTTTGGCCATGAAAAGGGAGCCTTTACTGGTGCCATCCGGAGAAAGACCGGCAGGTTTGAGCTGGCCCATGGAGGAACGATCTTCCTCGATGAGATCGGGGAGGTCTCATCCCCCACACAGATCTTACTTCTCCGGGTCCTTCAGGACCATCGATTTGAGAGAGTGGGAGGAGAAGAGACCTTAGAGGTCGATGTCAGGATCATCGCAGCTACAAACAGGAATCTGACAGAGGAGATGAAAAAGGGTACCTTCAGGGAGGACCTCTATTATCGACTCAATGTGATACCCATCTTCATCCCACCTCTCCGTGAAAGGAAGGACGATATTTCGCTATTGGCATTGAGTTTCCTCCAGCGGTTTAGCCGGGAGAGAAATAAAGAGATCAAAGGCTTTTCACCCGAAGTCATGGAGGTTTTTTTAGCCCACTCCTGGCCCGGAAATGTCCGTGAATTGGAGAATGTGATTGAACATGCTGTCATCATTGGTAAGAAGGATAAAATAATTCTTAAGGACCTTCCCCAATCCCTCCTCCAGAGGCCTTTAACAACACAGGATTTAGAATCTCTTGAAGATTTTGAAAAGAATCTCATTTTTAAGACCCTAGTAGAAACCAATTGGAACAAACATAAGGCAGCAAAAAAATTAAAAATTAATCGGTCAACCCTCTATGGAAAGATAAGGCGCTATGGTCTGGCCAAAGCATAGTTTTAATACGTCACGGTCTAAAAATAGACATAAATATAATTAGTTAAAATAAAAAATGTTTTTAAATTTTTTTAATTAAATAATCATCTTATTGTCCAAAAAATATACATTTTATACCCCAATAATCCTACCTTTTTTAAATCAGACTTCTACCCAGTATTATAACGAGTAGATCGACATTAGTCCCTGAATTTCATATTTATCAGAGACTTTACCGGTTGAAACTGAACCTAAAGGCCTTTGAAATTCTATTTCTGGTATGAAAATTGCTTATTTTAAGTTTCAGGAGGTTAAATATGAAGTGCTATCGTTGCGGCGGAGTCATGGTCCTGGAGAAGTTTTATGGTATCTCAGAGGATTTTTTAGGCTGGAGATGTATCTTCTGCGGTGAGATCGTTGACAAGGTGATCCTTGAAAATCGTCTTGAGCAGGGGAAACGATAACCTTCCTTTCAGGAGAACGAGTTCAGTTAAAATCTCTCTGAAAGGGAAAGGACTGTGAAAGGCAAAATCTGTCTTGTCGACCATGACTTAACGAGCAGGGAATATTTAAAGGAATGTCTGGAAAAAGAAGGATACCAGGTTTATTTATTGGACAGCGGTTTTCAGGTCAAATCTCTTCTTTCAAGGGAATTCTTTAATGTCTTTATCCTCAATATCGACACGCCTGGGGTCCGGGATAGAAATCTTCTTCTCGAATTAAGAAAAAGAAAACCCTCAAGAATTCTTCTCATCGTCTCAGAGAGAGGAGATCCCTTTCTCAAAGAGTCGATCGATCTGGGTGTTTATGGATTCCTCTATAAGCCCTTCAATCCAGAAGAGATCTGTACCATGGTCAACTACCTAATCCGTTAATTTCATCAATGGAAGGAGCCTATCTGAGATGGAGGATTTATGGAGGGACATTCCCGAATTTCCTCGGATGAAAGACCTCTCACTCGAAGATAAATCTCTCTTCGATCTCATGTTCTCCCGTTTCCCCCCTGTCATTTCTGAATTTACCTTTACCAATCTCTTCATCTGGCGTCATGCCTACCTCATCAAAATATTTCGGATGGAAAATTTTCTCTGCCTCTCAGGAGAAAAAGATGGAAACCCCTTTTTCTTTCCTCCCATCGGGGAAGGAGATATGGTAAAATGCTACCGCAGGCTACTCGAATCTCTAAGAGAGAGGGGGGACATTCCGAAGATCGGCCGTGTTCCCGAAGAGACAGCCAATCGGGTGGACTGGGAATCTGAGGGGTGGGCGGTTGAATTCGATCGGGATCAAAGCGATTATGTCTATCTCACAGAGGACTTGATCAAACTCGAAGGCAGAAAGTATCATCGGAAGAGAAATCATATCAAACAGTTCAAAGAGAGATACCCTTACCAATATATCCCGCTCACGGGTGATCACATTTCAGAATGTCTGAAACTTCAAACCGATTGGTGTGATCTTCGCCGCTGTGAGGTGGTCCCGGGGCTGCGGAGTGAGTCCATCGCCATTAAGGAGGCCTTTGATCATTTTGAAAGATTGAGGCTAAAGGGTGGGATCATCCTCATCAATGGCAAGGTGGAGGCCTTTACCCTGGGAGAACCTCTCAACCGGGACACGGTGGTCATCCATATCGAAAAGGCGAATCCAGCCTTTGAAGGCCTCTATCCTGTGATCAACCAGGCCTTTCTCGAAAATCACTGGTCAGGATATACTTATGTCAATCGGGAGCAGGATCTGGGGGAAGAGGGTTTGAGAAAGGCAAAGGAATCCTATTTTCCTCACCATATGACCAAGAAATACACCATTACCTTGAGGTGAAAGGAAGAGAAGATGAAAAAGAATACCTTTCCATTTTCTTACCGAAGATGATCTCTGCTCTGAACTGGGTTCATGAGGCATTTGAGGAAGGCCCGATCAAACATCGAAAGGGAGATTAAAATTTCAAGGAGGGTCCGGGGGCTCCCCTGCATATGGAGAAGAAGAAGGAAAGCCGGGGAGAGAGATTGAAACAGTTCATTCTCTCCCAGATCGAAGAAAAGGGGCCCGTCCCCTTTTCCCAATTTATGGAATGGTGTCTCTATCATCCTGACGATGGCTATTACCAATCCGATGACATCAGGATCGGGAAGGAAGGCGATTACTATACAGGCCCTTGTGTTCATCCCCTCTTCGGAGGAATGATTGCCAAACAACTCCTCCAGATGGCAGAGATCTTGGGGGAAGAGAGTTTCGAGGTGGTGGAAATGGGGGGAGGTCAAGGCTTTCTCTGCCAGGACATCCTTGGGTGGATGGAACAAAGGGCACCCCATCTCTTTGAGAAGATTCGATACTCCCTTCTTGAGACAGGTCCCCATCTTCTGAAGGAGCAAAAAGAGAGACTTCAGGAATATGAGAAAAAGGGGAAGGTCTCCTGGATGGATCCGATCGTTTTTGAAGAAGGGAAAAAACAGATCACAGGCTGCTTTCTCTCCAATGAACTGGTGGATGCCTTTCCGGTTCATCAGGTCGTCTTCGATCAGGGAAATCTGAAGGAGATTTATGTCACCCAACTTCGCGGTCAATTGAAAGAACAGTTAGAGGAGCTCTCGAATCCGGAGATTGCCTCCACCCTCCGATCGATGGCCATCACGCTTCAGGAGGGACAGAGGGCTGAAGTCAATCTCAAGGCCCTGGACTGGATGGAAAGGGTGGGACGGCTTTTAGAGAAGGGATTTGTCCTGACGATCGATTACGGCTATCTTGCTCCAGAACTCTATGCTCCTCACCGCTCCAGGGGAACGCTTCTCTGTTATTACCACCATCAAATCTCTGAAAACCCTTATGAACGGATAGGAGAGCAGGATATCACCTCCCATGTGAACTTTACGGGTCTTATTAAAAAAGGCGAAGAGCTCGGACTTCACCTCGCCGGCCTCGTACCCCAGTACCGTTTTCTCATTGCCCTGGGCATTCTTCAGGAGATGGAACTGTTGAACCAGGAGAGGTCAGAATTGGATAAATTGAGATTGAGGCTCTCCATCCTTCACCTCATTGAGCCGGAATCAGGGATGGGTGAGATGTTCAAGGTATTGATTCAGTACAAAGGAATCCCGATGCCTCATCTGGACGGCCTGAGAGATCTCAACACCATCCCCTGGCCCGATACAGGGAAGAAGACAGAGGGAAGTCTTTAGGTTCCTTTAGAAGGAGAGTTCAGAAGAAAGCTTTGAAACTCTACCAAATTCAGGGAGGCATTCATGAAGGTCCTGGGAATTCTTGGAAGTCCGAGAAGAGGAGGGAATACAGATATTCTATTGGAAGAGGCTCTCAGGGGTGCGGAAGAGGGAGGGGCAGAGGTCGACCGGATTTACGTGACAGAGTATTCCATTACCCCCTGTAAGGAATGCCATGGTTGCGATCAAACAGGTCAATGTGTCATCCTTGACGATATGGGAAAGATCTACCCGAAACTTCTTGAGGCAGATCTCATCATCCTCGCCTCACCCATCTTCTTTTACGGAGTGACCGCCTGGGCCAAAGCCTTGATTGATCGGTCTCAGGCCTTCTGGGCCAGGAAATATCTCTTAAAGGACCCTTCCTTGGGAAAGGATGGAAAGAAGAGAAAAGGTCTCTTCATCTCGGTGGGTGCGACCAAGGGCCAGAGGGTCTTTGAGGGGGCCATCCTGACGACGAAATATTTTTTCGATGTCCTAAACGCAGAATATGCCGGGGAACTTCTCTTCAAAGGCATTGAGGCCAGAGACGACATACTCAAGCATCCGGAAGCCCTCCGTCAGGCCTTTGAGGCCGGAAAGAGACTTGTTTTGGAAATGCGGAATGCGGATTAAAAATTCTGAAATCTGCAATCCGGATTCTCAACTGGAGAGAGGAGGTGATCCAATGACGCAGTGGAAATGTTCGAATTGCGGTTATACCTTCGGAGCTGAAACCGTACCGGAGCGGTGCCCTTCCTGCAAGCAGTCCTGCACTTTCAGTGATGTGACCTGTTACATCCCGGATTGTGGAGGGCCAGGGAAGATCGATCCAAGACTGGTGGGGAAGAAGGATAAGCCGATCAATGAAAAATAGGGTTGAAAGTGAAACTCAAATGAAAATCAAAACCCGATTCAATGATCTTATGATAAGGAGAGAAAGGAGGGAAACAAATGAAACTAAAAGGGAAAAAGGTTCTTCTCCTTGTGGAGAACCACTATCAAGATCTGGAGTTATGGGTTCCCTATTATCGTCTGAAGGAGGAAGGGGCAGAGGTAACCGTCGTAGGGTCTGGAAGCAGTCGGACCTTCACTGGAAAATATGGGTGTCCAATTGATGTGGATAAAGAGGCCAAAGAGATCGATGTGTCCAAATATGATGGGGTTGTCATTCCGGGAGGCTATGCGCCCGATATGATGAGGCGTTATCCGGAAATGGTGAAGATTGTCAAGGAGGCGCACGAGAAGAGAAAAGTGATTGCAGCCATTTGCCATGCGGGCTGGATGCTCGTTTCTGCCGGAATTCTGAAAGGGAAAAAGGTGACCGGCTTTTTTGCAATTAAAGATGATTTAATCAATGCCGGAGCAAACTATGTCGATGAGGAAGTCGTCAGGGATGGAAACCTCATCACCTCAAGAAAACCCGATGATCTGCCTGCCTTCTGCAGGGAAATCATTGCCGCCTTGGCCAAGTGAATATTGGATGATCACTTGATGGCCCGAGAACCTTGGAAATGAGCTATCGCCCAATGGGATGAGTCTTTTGGGTCGGGATGACGGGGCCTGTTAAGTCTGGGGTCAAATGGACCCTCAACATTTATTTCCTATATGAAGGAGAATGAAATGAGCACAAGAGAGACATTAACCTGTAAGAGTTGTGGTGCAGAGGCGGATCTGACCCTTGAAGGGTTTGAAAGCGTCGAAGATGTCATAAAACGAGAAAAGGAACTTCACTGCAAATCCTGTGGCAAAGAACTTCCATGGACGGAGAGAGAGGATATCAAAGCCATCAGGGTGGCTATGGAGGCAGAAATGGGGGCCCACCGGACCTATTCGAAGGCCGCCAGGATGACGAGAAATCCTAAAGGGAAGGATATGTTTCAACAGCTCTCCGAATTTGAGATGAACCACTATCAAAAATTGAAAGCCCTTCTCCAATCCCTTGAGGAGCGTGGAGAGTGGATCCTCTACGAAGGGACGGGCCTTAAAAAGAGGAAGATCCCCCTGAAGGTTGAAAAACCGAAAGGCCAGGAACAACTGACGGACATGGATGCCCTAAAGATTGCCATCCGGGAGGAAAAGAAGGCACGGGCTTACTACCGGTCCATGGCCGAGCTGGCCAAAGACCCCCGCGGAAAGGATATGTACAAACGACTGGCCAGCGAAGAAGAGCTTCATGAGAAGTTATTGAACGATCAATATTACAGTCTCCATAATTCGGGACTCTGGAGCTGGGGAGACTGATTCCATTTCGGATGTCCGAATTCGGATTGCAGATTGAAAAACGAAAATTCAAATAATTTACCTCCCCCTGGATAGGGGTGAATCGGACACGTGGCACGCCTGCCTGCGGTAGGCAGGGACATGGTCACGTCATTTTATTGACCGATGGAAGAGAAAAAGTTCGAAGGCAAATCCAAGATCATCGTTAATATCGATGGCATCCACTGTGCGGACTGTGCCCTCAACATTGAACGTTCGGTGGAACATCTGCCCGGCGTGCTCTCCGCAGAGGTGAGCTATGTCCTCTCCTCAGCCACAATTTACTACGATCCGCATCGGGTGGAAGAGGAGAAAATCAAAAAGGCCATCACCAAGCCCGGTTATGTGCTCAGGGAAACCTTTGCTGAAAGGACACGGACTCTGTGGAAGGAGACCAGACATTTCATTTTCTTGATCACCTCGGGAATCACCCTTGCCCTTTCCTGGCTCCTTGGCTGGCTGGGCCTCGAATCAACTTCCCTTCCAGTTGGCTTTGCCACTGCTTCTCTGGTCATAGGCGGATATCCAATTGTGAAGAGTGCACTCAAAGCTCTTCTCATCCCCGATCTTAATGTGGATACCCTGGTCTCCGTTGCCGCCATCTCCGCCACCTCCGTCGGAGCTTATCCGGAAGCCGCAACGGTTATCTTCATCATGCTCCTTGGAGAATTTTTGGAACATCTCACCGTGGGAAAGGCGCGCAAGGCGATCTCCTCCATGATCCAGCTGGCTCCGAAGACTGCCTGGGTGAGGAGGGAGGAAGAAGAAATCCGGGTTCCTATTGAGGAGGTGAAGTCGAAAGAGATCGTGATCGTCAAGCCCGGTGAGAGGATTCCTGTGGATGGGAGGATCGTCTCGGGATGTGGTTCGATCAATCAGTCCATGTTAACGGGAGAGTCCCTTCCAGTCGAGAAGGGAGTTGGGGAACGGGTTTTCTGCGGCACCATTAACGAATCAGGGTCCTGTGAGATTGAGGCTACTCAGATCGCTGAAGATACAAAACTGGCTCAGATCAAGCGCCTGATCCTTGAAGCTCAGGCTGAAAAATCTCCCACCCAGAGGGTGGCGGACCGTTTCGCACGGTATTTCATCCCGGCCATCCTTCTGATTGCACTGGCTACCTTCTTCATCACCGGAAATCCTATTCGCGCCATTACCATTCTCATCGTGGCCTGCCCCTGTGCGCTCGTTCTGGGTACACCCACGGCAGTCGTGGCAGCCATCGGGAATGCGGCCAGACAGGGAATCCTCATCAAGGGGGGGACCTATCTCGAACAGATGGGAAAGTTAAAAATTCTCCTGATGGATAAAACCGGGACGCTCACCGAAGGGAGACCCAAGGTGGTGGAGGTGGAGACGCTGAACGGATGGGGTGAGAAAGAAGTAATCTACTGGTCAGCCATTGCCGAGAAACGGTCAGAACATCCCCTTGCAAAGGCCATCATGGAGAAGACAAGGGAGAACGGAATCGATATCCCCCATCCAGACACTTTTGAGAATATCAAAGGAAAGGGGGTCCGGGCCGGATGGAATGGCCATCGGATTCTCGTAGGCCGTCCAGAATTCTTCGAAGAAGAAGGGATGGAGACTTCCGAATCCATCCAAAAACGGCTCAGGACCAGAGAAGAGGAAGGGATGACCCCTCTTCTTACCGCATTGGATCAGCGTTTCATTGGTTTCATCTCTATTGCGGATACCTTAAGGGAAAAGGCCAAGACCGCCATTGAGAAGATCCGTAAAGAGGGAGTTTCCGAAATCTGGATGCTCACCGGAGATCGTCCCCAGGTGGCTGCCCGAATGGGGAAAGAATTGAAGGTGAGTTACGAGGCAAAACTTCTTCCCGAAGAGAAGGTGATGAAGGTAAAGGAGTGGAAGAGACGAGGCGGGATCGTCGCAATGGTCGGCGATGGGATTAATGATGCGCCCGCGCTGGCCGCTGCGGATGTCGGCATCGCCATGGGAGCGGCAGGAACGGATGCGGCCATCGAAACGGCCGATATCGCCCTCATGACCGACGAACTCGAAAAGATCCCGACCACCATCCGCCTCTCCCGCAAGGCGCTTCGTGTCATAAAGGAGAATATCGCCTTTGCCCTTGTCTTTAATACGGTGCTGGTCCTTCTCTCTGCCCAGGGGTGGGTGAACATGATCCTCGGAGCAATGATGCATCAGGCCAGCTCGCTTCTGGTCATCCTCAACTCCATGAGACTGCTACGCAGGAGCACCTGATTTTTTTCTCCCTATCTCCTTATCTCCCCATCTCCCCAGATTAACGAGGATTGGGGTGATAGGGCGATCGGGTGATTATGGGAAGAGATTTATCTTGACCCTGAAGATGACTTTCTTTAAAATGAGGCCAATTTTAGGA
>CAZXMB010000002.1:0-14215 GCA_964641715.1 uncultured Syntrophaceae bacterium | reverse complement strand
GAGATTTATCTTGACCCTGAAGATGACTTTCTTTAAAATGAGGCCAATTTTAGGAACTGACAGGAGGGACCATGGAAGAGAAGAAATTTAAAGAGACCATCCAGTTCGCAATTGAAAAAGAGATCAAATCTTTTAATTTTTATACGGAGGCCAGCAAGCTTGCAAAATTCTCAGGGGCAAAAGAGCTCTTTTCCGATTTAGCCAGGGAAGAGGTGGGACACCGGAAAATGCTCGAAAAGCTCGATAGGGAAAAAGTGATCGGGGTACGGATTGAGAGGGTTCCTGATCTCCGGATCAGTGACTACCTGGTGGAGATCGAATATAAACCCGATCTTCCCTATGCTGATATTCTTCGGATCGCCATGAAAATGGAGGAGAAGTCCCTCAACCTCTATACGGACATGAAGAAGTCGAATACGAATGCGGATTTAAAAAAACTCTTCGAATTCCTGGCCAATGAGGAGGCCAAACACAAACTGAGACTGGAAAAAATCTATGATGATGAGATCCTAAAGTAAGCACCAATCACCAAACACCAATAACCAAATAAATTCCAATAACCAATGACCAAAAATTTAGGGAATTGGAATTGGGATATTGGGGATTATTTGGAATTTGCCTGCTTGCCGGTAGGCAGGGAGTTTGGGATCTGGAATTTTCTAAGGTGGGAGGTGGAGATGGAAAAATACAAATGTTCTGTCTGCGGGTATATTTACGATCCGGAAAAAGGCGATCCTGACGGAGGAATCCCTCCGGATACCCCTTTTGAGAAACTTCCCGAAGACTGGGTCTGCCCGGCCTGCGGCGCTCCCAAAGATATGTTTGAAAAAGCTTAGCCGAGGGTCACGGCTTAATCATTTCGTCGTATAAGCTTCTTTTATCGATCACCCTCTTCGCTTTAAACTCCGTTCTCTCCAAACGGTCGGGTTCCATCATCTGAACCATTGCCCGGAGCCCGCGGGCCTTCAATTCGGCCTCGAGTTTTTTCTTGAGATGAGGAATGACCCCGGGATCGACTCCCTTAGCCCACTCCGCCTGAACGACCATCTCGTCCATCGTCCTGTCTCTCGTAATAACGATCCGATATTCATCCCCGAATCCTCTGATCCCCCTGATCACATCTTCGATGGCACTGGGGTATACGTTTTCCCCTCTGACCACAAACATGTCATCCGCCCTGCCATAGATGCCTCTGGGCAATCGGGGATAGGTCCGGCCACAGGGGCATGGATCATTAACCCACATCGAGAGATCACCCGCCCAAAAACGGATCATGGGTTGGGAGGTCCGCTCCAGATGGGTATAAACCGTCACCCCTTCTTTGCCATAGGGTATCCTCTTTTTTGTAACCGGATCCACCAATTCCGCATAGACAATATCCTGCCAGAGATGCATTCCTTTCCGATATTCACACTCGCAGTTAGACATCCAGGGTGTCATTTCAGCCGTTGAGCCTGCGTCAATACAAATTCCGCCATAGGTCTCCTCGATTCGTTTTTTAGTTGAAGGAACACCCGCGCCGGGTTCGCCTGAAAAGAACAGGAGGCGGAAATTAAAATCCTTGGCCGGATCCACCCCCTTTTCTTTAGCCTTTTCAGCGATATAAAGGCTATAGGAAGGCGTTCCGTAAAAAACCGTTGGCCTCACCTCTTTCATCCAATCAATCGCCCGTTCGGTCTGTCCTGCAACGCCCGCTCCAAAAGGGAAAGCCACGGATCCCAGGCGTTCGACACCCGCCAGGGCTCCCCAGCTTCCCCAGTAGAGGCTGAAAAAGGACCCGATGAAGACGATATCCTTCTGGCGCATCCCGAACCCCCACATGGTTCTGGCGTGGGCTTCGGCAATACGTTCCATATCTCCCCTGCTGATGCCGAAAGCCGTAGGTTTTCCCGTGGTTCCCGAGGTTCCCTGAACCCTTGCCAGATCCTTTGGAGAAACACACAGATTGTTACCAAAGGGAGGATTTTCCTTCTGATCCTGGCGGATCTCCTCCTTGGTGAGGAAGGGGATCTGCTCAAAATCAGCCAGTGATTGGATATCCTCGGGTCTAACACCGGCACGATCCCATTTCTTCCTATAAAGAGGAGACCTTTCATAGGCATACTTCAGCTGTGCCTGGAGCTTTGGGAGAATAATTTTTTTCTCCCTTTCCTCCGGATCCATTGTTTCCAAGTCTTTAAACCAATAGCCGGAATCGGAAGAAGGAATATAAGAGCGATCATATTGTGGCGGCCAGTGTTTTACCATAAACCATCTTCTCCTTGTCTTCTGTGATGACCCCCCTGAGAGGAACGGCCATTGATATTCGTTCACAGGGGTCTTTTCGTTTTTTCTGACACCAGGTTCCGGATCGATGAGACGATTTCTTCCCGGGAAGCACCGGACACAAAGGCTTGATCAAACCCGATTTCTTCAAGTTTTTTTACATCGGCCGGTGGAAAAACCCCTCCGATAATAAATATCATATGCTCCTTCAGCCCCTCCCGTTTGACCTGCTCCATCAGTTCCCCTCCGAGGGTGAGATGGGCACCGCCTAAGGAACTTACCCCAACCACATCCACTCCCTCTTGCAGAGCGGTGTTAATGATCTCCCGGGGAAGCGCATTACCGATGACAACGACTTCCATCCCTGCATCTCTCAATTCCTTTGCGACGGTGATCAGCCCCCTGCTATGGACATCCAGACCCAGTTTTGACAGCAATACTTTGATCTTACCCGCCATCCTCAATGCAAACCTCCTGAACCCCGGGTCCCGCCTTCTTTTTACCAAAATACCGGCGGTCTCCATAGGCCAAAGGCCTTCTTAAATACTTTAAATATCTCCCCTTCGGAGCAATCCGCTCTTGCACATTGAAGGGTATGGGGCACCACATTCTCTCCTCTCCTGCAAGCATCTTCAAGCCCCCGGAGGGCCTCCCCTGCTTTCTCATTATCCCTTTGCTCTCTTAATTTCGCCAATCTCGCCTTCTGCCTTTCCTCCACTCCCTCCGGATATTGAAACACATTAATGGAGGGCAATTCCACAGGGGTCTTATACGTATTATAGCCAACCAGTTTGATAATGCCCTTCTCGACCATGTCCCTTTCTTTATAGAAATATTCGGCAATCTTTTTATGTAACCAACCCTTCTCGATCGCCGTGACATACCCACCCATCTTCTCGATCTCATCCACCTCATCAAGAATTCTCTTCTCAATCTCATGGGTCAGGGCCTCGACATAGAAAGAGCCACCCAGAGGATCCACCACTTCCGTGATCCCTGTCTCCGCCTGAATAATCTGTTGGGTTCTCAACGACAGCAATGCCGCTTCCTCGGTGGGTACGGAGTAGGCCTCATCATAAGAGTCCACATGTAAGGACTGGACCCCGCCCAATACGGTAGCCAGGGCATGATAGGCAGCCCTGATGATGTTATTCAGGGGTTCTTCCCTCAACAGTGAAACGCCGGAGGTCTGCACATGACACCTCATCCACATCGACCGGGGGCTCCTGGCCTGAAACCTGTATTTCATGATTCTATACCATAGTCTTCTCACCCCTCTAACTCTGGCAACCTCTTCGAAGAAATCGCTCGCAGGAGACCAGAAAAATGCTATTCTCTCGGCCACCCAATCGACATCATGCCCTCTTCGAAGCATCTCTTCAATCGTTCCGATCGCATTGGCTAACGCGACGGCCATCTCCGTGACCCCCGAAGTCCCGAACTCTCTCAGGTTGTATCCATTATAGGTGACGAAGTTCCACCGGGGCACATTCTGCCTGATAAATTCGATATTGTCACACTGGATCCTGAAACAGTCTTTCGGGGGAATATACTCAGGGCCGCTTCGAACCACTTCTTCCAGCGTGATATCATTCTGCACACTGCCACGCAGTTTTTCCCAGGGGATCCCTCTCCGTTCGGCCAGTGCCAGGTACATGGGAAACAGGATCGCCGTATTAGAGGGATAATGGGTGACCAGCGAAAGGGTGACCTGATCAAGAGGGATGTCCTTGAATACCAGGTCCATATCCTCCACGGAATCGATCGCCACTCCTGACATACCCACCTGCCCTTTGGAGAGCGGATCATCGGAATCATACATTTGAATCGTTGGCAGATCAAAAAGCACATTTAAACCTGTGGCCCCATGGGCTAACATGAATTTAATCCTCTCGTTCGTCTCCTCGGGCCCGCCAAAACCTGTCAGTTGACGCATGGTGAACTCTTTGCCGCGATACATATTGGCATGGATCCCTCTCGTAAATGGTTCCTGACCCGAGTAACCCAGATCTTGAATATAGTCGAAATCGGGATTGTTGAGCGGCGTATAGAGCATTTCTCTGGGGAGATCAGATCCTAAAATGGTCCGTGGGATGACACGCCAATTTTTCCGATCCTCCTCAGGAACTGTTGTATTTCGCCATCTCTCAAACTCCTGGCGCAATTTTTCAAGAACCTCCGGGTTATACAGAGGGGTCCGCTTCCTCTCTACTGACTTTTCCTGCAAGATTTCCTTTGTCGTTCTTTTCTCTTCCATAGGAAGTCACCTTTCACCTGAGGTCCCTTTCCTTCGGATTCCTTCCTCAAAGGATGAGATCGGGAAGGGGGATGTTACCTGGGGGAAGATTCGTAAATCTTTTTTAACCCTTGATAATTGTTGATCGTCTGCCGGATCAGATCAAGATCCTTTTCACGGAGAGAACGAATCGGTTTGGCCGGATTTCCCAGGGCCAGCGTTCTCGGGGGGATGACCGTATTGGGGGTGACCACCGATCCCGCACCGACAATGGATTCCTCACCGATCTCTGCGCCGTTTAAAACGATGGCTCCGATTCCAATGAGGGAACCTTTACTGATTTTACATGCATGGGCCACGACCCGGTGGCCAAAAGCCACTTGATCCTCAATGATCAGCGGGAGGTTATCCTCCACATGAAGGATACAGGCATCCTGAATACTACAATGGGATCCGATCCGGATATAGTTCTGATCTCCCCTGACAATGCTGTAAAACCAGATGTTGCTCTCCGGTCCAATCTCCACATCTCCAATGATCATGGCATTTTCAGTGATAAACGCTGTCGGATGGATCTTCGGGTATCTCCCTTTGAATTCAAGAATCATATTTAAATCCTTTGATCTGAGGTGGATGAAAAATTATCGAGCATCCTTCTTTTTTTCAATTCAAATGATCATTGACGAATGAAGCAACTTCTTTTAATCTGAATCCCATGGCGGAAAAAATTTCCTCCCCGAGACTCCCACTGATCTTCTCCATCCTCTCAGCCCTTTTCATTCTCTCCCAGTTCTACCGTGTCTCCAATGCGGTCATCGCTCCCGATCTCATTCGGGACCTTGGACTGAACGCAGAAATGTTAGGTATTCTCGGTGGCGCATTCTTCTATTCCTTCACCCTGCTTCAAATCCCCATGGGCCCGATGCTTGACCGAATCGGTCCACGTATCATTATGTCAGTCTCCTGTCTCGCCGGAGCCCTCGGAGCCTTTCTATTCGCCTTCGGTAACTCCTTCCTTTCCGTCCTCTTGGGAAGAGTGTTGATTGGAGCCGGGATGGCTCCGATGCTGATGGGTTCATTTAAAACATTTATCCTGAGATACCCTCCGGAACAATTTGCCACTCTTGTGGGCATCATCTCTTCGGTGGGAACCATCGGGAATATCTTTGCCACCTCTCCCCTTGCCTTTCTCACCTCCGCCATAGGATGGAGGGTGACCTTTTTGATCACCGGAATCATGACCATCCTCCTCAGTTTCCTGGTCTTCTGGATCTTAAGGGGTGAAAAGATCCGAGCATCATCTTCCTTCTCTCATGATAAACCTAAGATGGGAGCTTTACAATCGATTCGCCTCATCATCAGTTCCCTCGCCTTCTGGCAGTTCGGGGCAGTGGCTTTCTTCAGGTACGGAATCTTTGTCAGTCTTCAGGGTTTATGGTTAGGACCTTATTTGATTTATATCAAAGGATTTACTCCCGTTCAAGCAGGAAATCTCCTGATCCTGTTGGCCGTGGGTGTCATTTTAGGAAGCCCCATTGGAGGCTATCTCTCCGACCGCCGCTTTCACTCCCGCAAGGGCGTCGCCCTGATGGGACTGAGCCTTTATTGCGTGAGCCTCATCCCCCTTATCGGGATATGGGAAATCGAGCATTCTCTCCTGTTCGGTCTCATCTTCTTCTTTATTGGCTTCTTCCATGGCTTCGGTATGTTGATCTATGCTCATGCTAAAGATCACTTCCCTGTGGCGATCTCGGGAACGGTGATGACCAATGTCAATTTCTTTACCATGGCAGGAGCAGGAGTCTTCATGCCTCTGATCGGCAGGGTGATCGAATCCTTCCCGAGGACAGGGTCCTCTTACTCTGCAGAGGCTTATCATCTCTCTTTTCTCATCTGCTTCCTCAGTATGACCGCCAGCGTCATCTTTTACGCCTTTTACTCAAAAAAGAGAGGAGGAGATAAGGTAGTAGGGTGAACCGGAGAAAGACCTTTCACCCCGACCCCCAATCTCACCATCTCTTTATTTCTTTAAAATTCCGATTTAAAGAATTGTCATTGTGAAAGAAGTAAAGCAATCCCGGCTTTCTCAATGAGATTTCCACGTTTGTAACGACCTCACATGTATGACGGAATAGGAAAAGGTTTTTTTTATTTCTCTTTCTCTTCCTTGATTTAGCTCAACTTGAATGCTATTTTAAATAAGGAGGAAGAGATGATTTTAAGGATCTTTTTAGGTTTGATCATTGGCGGACTGGCCGGTTTTATTTTGAGCTACCTCACCCGGAGCGTCGGAAGTAGCTGAGCCTTCACCTGCAACCCCTTTCTCAGTGTCCCCCTGGGCGCTATTTTGGGGTTAATCTGGGCCTTAGGCTAAGGTCGAATGACTAAAGTGAGTTATCAATAGGAATGACAAAGAGGGTGAAAAAGCTTCATCTCTTTCTATTTCATTTATTTAAGGGCGATGGTTGCCGCATGTCTACCCTGAATCGGGTCGTATGAAAACCAAGAAAGGAGGCATTCTCCATGCCAAACCCGGAAAAGGTCATTTTAAAGATTGTGTCTGTCAAAGGGACCTGTGCCGCCGGGCATTTCGCCGGCCAGGAATTTGATCTGAGCCAGGACTTCCTTCTGGGGGTATCAGGAAATCCCAGGGCCATCTGTCCTTCTGCCTTCCATGTCATCTTCCCCTCATGGCGCGTGCTTCGTCACGGAGGAGAATTTCCCTGGGAGGAGGACAGGGATAAAACCACCGTCGCCTGCCCCGATCCTTTCAATCCCGTGGTGATGGAACTTCGTAGGGTAAAGGGATAATTCACTACCTTCAACAGAGATTTCTTGATAGATAGAAAAGACCGGGATAATATTAAAAAAGAGATCCGTAAGGGAGGAAATAACATGAATGAAAAAGAACGTTTGAATGCTCTTGAAGTAGCCCTCAACAATGAAAAGAAGGAGCGGGAATTCTACTTGAAAAATGCCCGAAGAACAAAAAATTCTCTCGGCAAAAAAATGTTCCAGCAGATCGGGGACGATGAACTGGAACATTACGAACGGCTGAAGCAACTTCACCAGAAGTGGACAAAAAAGGAAAGATGGCCTGAGACGGTGCCCCTCAAAGTAAAGGATACCATTGTTAAGGACATCCTGACAGATTTTCTCAAGAAGGTTGATGAGACATCGAAAAGCGAGGCGGATGACCTGGAGGCTGTCCGGACGGCCATCGATTTTGAGGCCAAAGGGGCGAAGTATTACGCCAATCTAAGAGAGGAAGTATCTGATCCCAAGGAAAAACAATTCTTTGACCTTCTCTCAAGGATTGAGAATGAACATTATCTCTCCCTGAAAGATACCGAGGAGTATTTGATTGATCCCACTTCGTGGTATCGAAAAATCGAACATCATACCTTCGACGGAGAGTAGACGGAAATTTCGGATTGGAAAATCTTAAACCGGAAATCAGCGGGGTATAAATCTGGATAAAATCCAGCTGACGAGGCTGATGAGGATTGCTCCGAACACTGCCCCCCAGAAGCCGCTGACATGAAATCCCCTCACCAGGGCTGAGACCAACCAGAGCATCAACCCATTAATGACCAATAGAAAAAGGCCTAAGGTTAATATGGTGAGGGGAAGGGTGAAAAAAACAAGAATAGGTTTGATGATTGCATTGACGATCCCCAGAAGAAAAGCGGTGGCTAAAGCCGCCCAGAAGCTATCCACCCAGATCAACCCGGGGAAAAGGTAGGCGATGATCAGTAGGGCAACCATATTGATGATCAATCGAACCAGCAAGAACACCGTTTTCCCCCATTTCTGTTCTATCCATATCACTATCCCTATTTTCCGTCAACCGGAACATTTGACAAATCCAATTTAAATTGTTAACCTTTATCAAAATTGAAGTTGACAATCTTTCCAAATGTGGATTTCGGAATGCGGATTGCGGAATGGATACAAATGAGTTTAGCACTTTGTCCGCACTCGCTGCCGTTGCGAGCCCGAATGGCGTGGCAATCTCATCTTTCGCTGGATTGCTTCGTCGTCACGATAAAGCCGGACTTCTCGCAATGACAGCCTATTTAAATAACGGGTATCATTAAAATCTCGAAGAGGAACTGCTTATGTCCATTAAAAAAATTCGAATGATTGTTCTGACTTCTCTCATGGCAGCCTTAATGGCTGTGGGGGCGTATATCCATGTTCCCATCGGTCCTGTTCCCATTGTCCTGACCAACCTCTTCGTCCTTCTGTCGGGTCTCCTTCTGGGAAGTCGCTGGGGCGTCGCCAGTATGGGCCTTTATCTTCTAGTGGGAGCTATTGGCATCCCTGTCTTTGCAGGGGGAAAAGGAGGACTTGCCCATTTTTTCGGTCCTACAGGAGGCTACCTTTTCGGCTTCGCTCTTTCCTCATGGGTCACGGGTTTTATCTCAGAGCGTTCCCCGGGTTCTCTGATTCTCGATATCCTTGCTGTCATCCTTGGATCGCTTGCCGTCTATGGTTTAGGGGTTCCCTGGCTTAAATGGGTTACTCAAATGTCGTGGACGAAGACATTGATGGTGGGCGTCATCCCATTTCTTATTGGCGATACCATTAAAGCTGTTGTTGCTGTCATCCTTGCGAAGTCTGTCCGCCCCATTCTGAAGAGGCAAATGAGCATGTCAACAATGGTCAACGAAAAATAGTCTTTGGGAAAGGTTACGAAGCCCCTGCCTACCGCCAGGCAGGCGTATCGTATATAGTCAAACGGTTACGGCTAAAAGAATTTCAAGACGAACAACATAACCTTTTAACGAAACGGGCATCGTTACCCTTACCATTGAACATTAGATTCTTACATATTGAAATCTGAGAATTTATCTCTAACATTATCAAAAGAATCATGAAGAAACCTTCCCTCCCCATGAAAGAGTGGAGGGGTTAACTAATTGAAATTTCAAATATTTTTGGCTAGACTTTTATTCTCAGAACATTATGATCCAGATCCAAAATCTTCATCATCATTATCCCGATGGGACCCACGCTTTAAAAGGCATAACCCTGACCATCCAAAAAGGAGAATTTCTCCTTATCTGCGGACCCAATGGGAGCGGCAAAACCACCCTGCTCCGCATGATGAGCGGCCTTCTGAAACCCACTGGAGGATTCATTCAGATTGGGGGTCTTAACCCCGCAAGGGACTCTCGAATGGTTCGACAGATGGTCGGTATGATCTTCCAGGATCCGGACAGCCAGATTGTCGGAGAAACGGTAAGAGAAGACATCGCCTTTGGACCTGAAAATCTTGGACTTTCAAAAAAGGAGAGGAGCGAACGGGTGGATTGGGCACTCCGGAAAATGGGCCTTCAACCTCTTTCGGAAAAACCCTGCTACTTGCTTTCGGGTGGTGAGAAGAGGCGTCTTGCCATTGCGGGAGTGATGGCGATGAAGCCTCAGATTATCCTCTTCGATGAACCCTTTTCCCACCTTGATTATCCGGGCATTCAAGAGGTTCTCAAGTATATGATCCAATTGCATCAAGAAGGCCATACCCTGATAGTGACCACCCATGATGTCGAAAAAGTGATCGCTCATATTGATCGGATGGCCATTATTCAAAACGGGGAAATCAAGGCGTTGGGTCCCCCTGATCCCCTAGTTACGCAACTCCCACGTTTTGGAGTTCGGCCTCCTTGTTATGTGCTGTTAGGAGGAGAAAAAACCTCATGGCTCGAATAGCTTTTCACTACTTCCACGGAAATTCTCTCCTCCACCGATGGGATGCCCGATGCAAATTTTTTGGACTCCTGATGATCTCAGCAACCCTGATTCAGACCGGAGCCCTGTTATTCATCTTTGACTCATCTCTCCTTCTGGGCCTTCTCTTTCTCTCCCGGCTCCCCCTGAAAAAATTCCTAAGGGATATGAAAAGCTGGATCGTCCTACTATTCATCCTCTTCTTCTTTCAGGTCTTCCTTTCGCCGGGAGAAAGGTATTCATTGATCGCCTTCCTTCCCATCAGCAGGCAGGGACTTCTTCTCGGAGGCCTGACCTGCTGGCGACTGGGCCTCATTCTTGGATATGCGGTTCTCTTTACAGCCGTGACCCGTCCCCGTGAGCTTCGAGATGCCCTGGTCTGGATCTTAAAACCGATTCCTTTTCTGCCTGAACGCAGAATCGGACTCATGGTCTCCCTGACCTTAAGTTTTCTTCTCAGGATTTTAGATCAGTATGAAGAGGTAAACCTGGCTTACCGGGCGCGATTGGGAGACCAAGAGAGGAATCCGATTCGTATGGTAAAATTTCTTGGCTTTCCGATCCTTCGGCGCTCCATTTTAGAGGTTGAAGAGGTCACTTTGGCCCTCGCTGCAAGAGGTTACCGGGAGGACCTACCGACCGATTTCCCTAAAATACCGCATTCCCACTGGATACCTCTGATCATTTTTCTTCTTTTCTTGATCACGATATGGGAGATTCAGTTCTGAAGGGATGATCGGGTTGAAAAAAATAGCCGAATAAAATTCGGCTATTGACCATCCTTCACCCCCTTTATTTTTTATGAGGCCGGAGCCAGTTTTGGAAGAAAGAAGGGGAACAGACCTTCTTTGATACTCTCCCGTTCAATCTTTTCAAAAGCACACTGGACTGCGGATTTGATCTCCTCGAGGTCAATCGGTTTCATCGCCTGATAAAAGATTCCTGCCCCCCTGAGGAGCCTTACCATGCCAAGAGATTCTTCGGAGGAGATCAAAATGACTTGAACCTTCGAATGGATCCTTTTCAACAGAGGAACTACATCGCACGCTTTTAAACCCTCGATCTCGTCATCGAGAAGGACGACCTGGAAATTTCCATTTCTGACCTTCCGGATGATCTCGCTCAGTATCCGGGCTGTCTCAACCTTATATCCCAAACCGTGGAGGTAGATGGAGAGGGATCTTCCTCCAAGGTCATCTTGATAAGCGATGAGGATCTTTTTCGTTTTCATAAAACCCCCCTCTTTTGCCCCATCCTAACTTGCCAAAATAGGTGACTCAGTCTTTCGATAAGGGAAGAATGCCGATGAAATAAAGGAATAGAGGAGGATCATTGCCGGAATCAATTGGCCTAATACCACAATGATCCCAAAGGTCAGGAAAAACCAGGCTCCTAAAAGCCCGACCCCTCTTACTCCTCCGGCATAAGCAATCCCCAATGAGCTTAATGCCACCGACAGGATAAATACCAGACTTAAAATAATCAGAATCTTCTTTAAACTGCTGGACATGGGATCACCTCTACCCGTTTTTTTTCATTCTCTACTTTTTCACCGCTACCGGCTCAGCACCAGGGATCACTACCTCTTCTTCAACCTTCTTCTCTTTCTTGAAGGCAGTGGCGGTCGCTGTTCCGATGAAACTGAAGAAGAGAATGGCTGCCGGGATCAGTTGGAGAAGAACAATGATGGCACCAATAATGATGAAGATCCAGAGGGCTGTACCCGCTCCCTTCAAGCTTATGGAGCGTGCGAATGCCGGGGAGGCCATCAAAGTTATCAACCCAACCATCAACCCTGTCTTTAATCCTTTTATTCTTTTTTCCATTGTCTTTTCCCCCTTTCTTTAATGTTCGACCTAAATAATGCATTTGGCATGCCAGAGGGAAAATTATTATTTAAATATTTGAAATTATTTAATTTTTTAAAAAATCAGGATTTATTAGTGGAGATTTTAAGAGTCAAAATGAATATTTTAATTATACATTTTTGGGGATTTAAACTATGATTTATTAATTAAATAATCGAAATTATTTATTTTTATTTGTTATAAAAAAATTATACATATATCTATAGGCTCTGTCCAGGCTTAATAGGTCTCATGAAAATTTCATATATTTTTTGTAGTTCTTATTAACGATTTTATGGAGTATCTCCCTGTCTCCTATAAATTGATCCATAAATTTAAGTGTTTTTTGAACTCCTTCAGCATGACCGATCACGACATCGCTTCCGAAGAGTATCCGGCCTTGATACTGTTTAATAAAGCTTTTATAAGATGGTTGGTCTTTCTCCATAAAAGAAACCAGAGAGGACATATCTGTGTAACAATTTTGATATCGGTCTAACAGGTTGGATATCGCCTTTCTGGAAAACCCAAAATGCGGAATATTAAAATGAGTCTCCGGGTAACTTCTGATCATCTCACCAACAAAATCACCGTATTTTCTCAAATCAGCATGGATCAGGATGGGCATTCCCAGAGATGAAGCATTTTGGATGATCAACGATGTAATCTTCTCTGATTGCTTACGCGTCCGACCAAATGTCTTTTTCATGCCACCTATTCGGAACACAGTATCCTCTTCTGGAACATAAAGCAGTTTAAGTCCTTTAAACCCCTTCTCCCTGTAAATTTTTATTTTCTCTTCAATATGATCTTCCATAAAACGGGCGTCTAAAAAGGGAACGATCTTCAGGTGAAGGGGTAAGTGAATAACTTCAAAGGGGTCGTTTTGATGTTCAAGGGCTTCAGGAGTCACATGGGAATGATAATCCCCTGGAATCATTTTCAAATAAGTCTCCCTTTCGGGTGGAAATTCGCTGATGACGAGGATATTCATCCCTGCCAGACCGGTCTTTTCCATAAGCTCAATTTTTTGCTGGAGTTCTTTCAAAGAACAGTCATAAAAGAAATGGATATGGGCGTCATAATATTCCATCTTCACAGTCTCCTTTTTAGGATAATAAGGGACTCCATCCTCTCATCCCTTCTTCAATATCTCAAAAACCCGGTTCCGGTAGTCCTGGCTTTTTTCATCCGCAGGGATCACCTCGATCTCTGAGGGAGACGATGCCCCCAACCCAAGCTCCACTGCCCTTGCAATCTGCTCCTGATCAAAGATCTTCGGTTTCATAATACTCTCGTTGCTTCCGAGGAGTTTTAAAATCGCCAATCCGACGGCATCAATGGCAATGCGATCGGTGGAGGCAAGGAAGACCTCCCCCTTTGCACGTTTTCCGTTCATGGGGCCGCCATCCACAAAGGCATCGATTCCGTCAAGGATGACCAGGGCGGGTTTAAAGGGTTCATTGATCTCTGCAATCATCCTTCGCTGATATGGAGAGCCATGAAGCTCACCCATGTACTGATATCCGTGTCTGAATGTGGGAACCACTCCAACATGGAGCTTCAAGGACAGGGTGAAAACCCCTCCAAACTGATGGGTCTTCAGGCAGCAGGTTGAGAGGAGGCACTCTGCATCAAGAATGGGCCGTGCAATCCTAAACCCATTGGGCCAGTGACTCTTTTTCGGTTTGAATAACACCCAGTCCTTGCTGTCAAGATCATCAAAGTTGATCACCTTAACATGCAACTTATTGAGAATGGGCAGGATGCCCTTTTTCTCCATTACCTCTTGGGTGGGTGGATAACTTCTCTCTCCAAGGCTGATCGACCTTGCCCCCATTTCCCAGACCTCTTCGATCAACGCAACCAAGGTATCATTGTGGGTGGAGCCGGGTGTGATATCTGCCGTATTAAAATTGGGTTTGATCAGGACATCCTTCCCTTTGACAGGATTCATATGAAGGGCCCTCAAAGAGGTCTTTACTCCGTTCTTCCGATCATCTGTCTTCACCAAAGAAACATGACTGGCTTTCTTGGACATAGCAACACCTCCACCCATACCTAAAATGAAAGCTCCTCCGGCGACCCCCGTATATTCTAAAAAATCCCTTCGGCTAACTCTCTTCATCTTATT
>CAZXMB010000001.1:21000-47747 GCA_964641715.1 uncultured Syntrophaceae bacterium | reverse complement strand
ACGAAAAGCAAAATATTTTTTGTCAACATTGAATTCCAACGTTCCATCATTCCAATTTTCCTTTTTTGACATCTGGGCTTTGGATTTGATTTGAAATTGATTCACCTTCGGTTCATCACTTCGTGCGAACTTTGGCATTTGCCATCGTAAATTTCTATAAAGCTCCTGATTCGATCTTCAACTCATCCTCCCTGAAGGAGGCGACAGGTGGTGTCTCACTGGCATCCCTTCCCGGGACATAGTTAAACATCCTTTGAATTCTATCCCCCACACTCCTGAAGAGAGTGGCAACCGGCAGTCGGCTTGGACAGGCACTATCACAGAGACCGCATCCGACACAGGAGGTGACCATATGGGACATCCGGATAAGGTGAAAGATAAGCGTGTCAGTAGGCATTCGAATTCCTCCCTTACGATCCGCCCATCTTAAAAATTGGTCTCCGTCATGTTCAAAGATCGCTGTTCTGAAGACGCATTCCTTGCAATAACAGATCGGGCAAGCCACCATGCAGTTATGGCATCGGATGCAGGATGAAAACCGGTCCAGAAAGGATCCGAGATCCTTGACCATCCCTTTGAACTCCTGGAATACCGAATCCCTTCTCTTCGTCCTCTCTGCGATGAGCTTCTGGAGGACATCTCCTCTCCGGGCCGATTCCCCTCCTGGATCAAGGAGTATCCCTTTCTCCTCAAGCTCTTTCTCCAGCTTCTCTCCGATCTCAAGCCCTATCGTCTGGTCTGTTTTGTAGCCGAATAATTGGATATGGATATCGGCCTTTGTGATTGGATATTCGCATATCTGACAGGCGTTCCGGAAGGAGTATCCCTGGGGAGGAATCACCTCCCCGTTTTCCATCCTTCTGAATATCTCCCGGGAAAGATGTTCGCCTCCTTTTCCTTCCTGTGCCATCTTCGAATAATCAGGAACCTCAAATGTTCCGGGGCAGTCGACCCCGACCAGACAGAGGTGATCCAACTTGACCTGAAGGAATTTGGAGAGCTCCACGATGGCCCTGATCTCACATGCCTTGAGTACCACTGCCACCTTCCTGTTCAAATTTTTAATAGAGAGAAAGGACGCAACCCTTGCTGATTGAACCGGCAGGGTGGGTGATAGGATACACACTCCGTTTAACTTCTCCGGGTCCCGGATGAGTGTTTGTGCAAATCCGTCCTGTGAAGGGAGAGCCTTGGGAATGAGCATTGCCTCCACAACTCCTTTTTCTAAAAGAGACTTCAGAAACCCAATCATCGCTCCTTCTGTCTTTCCTTCTGAAACTCTCAGCATTGCCTGCCTCGCCATTTCTGGTCATTCTCCTTTCATTTTTCGCTATGCGCATATCGCCAGGCGCTCAGCGTCTTTTTTTATTAGGCATTCCATAATTGTTTCATTGGATTTGGCCCCATCTTCTTCAGCTCTTCAACCATCTTGGTCACCGTATCCGCAAAAAGTTTTCCCTCGCTCGCACTGATCCACCTCATCCAGATCCGATCTTCTTTAAAACCCATCTGATCAAGAATGTTCTTTAAAATGGCAACCCTCCTGCGGGCCTTAAAATTTCCCGTTTGATAATGGCAGTCCCCGGGATGACACCCTCCGATGAGCACTCCGTCTGCACCATCAATGAGTGCCTTCAGGATATAAATCGAGTCCACCGCTCCCGAACACATCAGGTGGATGATACGGATATTGGGCGGATATTGCTGTCGTGTTGTCCCGGCGAGGTCGGCTCCCGTATAGGTACACCAGTGACAGAGAAAAGCAATAATCCTTGGTTCGAAGTCAGACATGATTTACCTCCTAAGTTCAAGGATCACTTCGTTTGAGGATCGCTTCGCTTAAGGCGGGAGGAAAAATCTTTAGTCTCAAACCTCAAGGTCAAAACGACCGCTCCTTAAACCTCTATCGTCTTCAGTCAATGGCCGCATCAAGGACAGCCATGTTCAGGCCTTTTTCAAAGTTCTGTTGCTGGGAAGCCCCGTTTCTGCAGGCGATGACACAATTTCCGCAGCCCTGGCAGAGGGAATCGATCACCTCAGCCTTGCCTTCCTCTTCGTTCAGTTCCCGGGCCTCATAGGGGCAGACCGTCACGCAGAGACCGCATCCACAGCAGAGTCTCTTAATCACATAGGCACGGTAGGCTTTTTCCTCCATCCTCTCTTTAGAAAGAATCGTCTCCGCTCGAGCGGCAGCCGCATTCCCCTGAGAGATCGAATCTTCGATGAAATTGGGCGAATGGCATAGACCGCAGAAAAATTTCCCCCGGTCCACCGAATCGAGAGGGGCGGATTTTGGATTGGCCTCCATAAAAAAACCATCGGAGGTGAGTTCCACATCAAAGATCTTTGCCAAACCCCGGTGGTCATGAGGTTCAATTCCGGCGCTGAGGATGACCCGGTCTGCAGGGAGGGTCACCTGATTTCCTATGACCGGATCAAAAACCAAAACAGAAAGCCTTTTATTCCGGGATATTACTTTTGGTTTATTCTCCGGATCATACCGGATGAAAATGACTCCCTTACCCCTTGCCTCCTGATAATAAGTCTCATAAAATCCATAAGTCCTTACATCCCGGTAGAGGATGTAGATATTCAACTCAGGGGCCTCCTCCTTCAGCCGGAGGGCGTTCTTAATGGCCTGGCTGCAACAGATGCGGCTGCAGTAAGGATGTTCTTCATCCCTTGAGCCCACACATTGAATCATCACGACCGAACGGAGATCTTTCAGCCCACTATCACGAAAGTGAATCATCTTTTCTAATTCTCTCTGCGTCATCACCCCGGGGTCCTCCCCGTATAAATACTCTTTCGGGGTGACCTCTTTTCCCCCTGTGGCAAGGATGATCACTCCGTGGTCTAAAATCTCCTCTCCACCAGGGTAACGGATCTTCGTCTGATAGCGACCATTCTTCCTTTCACAGCCCGAAACTTCTGCCTCTGAATAGAGATGGATGAGGGGGCTGCTTTTCACTTTTTGAATCAGATCATTCAAAAGGAGTTGAGGATCCGAGCCCTTCAGGGTATAGTAAGACCCCCTCAAGTTTCCACCCGGCTCCTTCTCCTTCTCGACCAGAAAGACCTCATATCCTCTCTCGGCCAACCGGAGAGAAGCGGTCATGCCGGCCACCCCTCCACCTACCACCAATCCTTTCTTCTCAACCTTCTGACTCCCCTTTCGAAGGGGTTGAACCCGCCTCGCCCTCTCGACGGCCATCCGGATCAGGGTCATCGCCTTTTGTGTAGCTAATTCCGGAAATTCTCGATGGACAAAGGCACATTGCTCCCGGATATTGGCGAACTCCATGAGAAAAGGATTAAAACCCATCCCCCTGGCCATCTCCTCCATGGACTTCCGGATCTCCCGATGGGAACAACCGGCAATCACGATCCGGTTCAGGCTGTCCTCACCTATCTTGATCTTGATCTGGTTGAGATCTTCGGGAAGGCAGGCCAATCCAATTTCTCCTGCATAGACGACCTCTTTTAAACGCTTCGCTCCTTCGACCAGCTCAGCGATGGAAAGATTCTTCTTCAATTCTTCACCGCAATGGCAGATAAAGACCCCGACTCTCGGAATCTCCTCACCCAGGGTTCCTTCTGCAGGATATTCCTTTCTTTCCTTAAGAGTCGAATGGGGAGAAAGAAAAGAGGCCGCCATCGCCGCCGCACTTGAACCTTCAACCACTGTCTCCGGGATATCCCTGGGATTGCGAAATGCTCCCCCCACAAAAATTCCTTTGACCGATGTCTCTGCCGGATGAAACTCATCGGTCTGACAGAATCCCTGGGGATTTAACCGGAGGCCCAGGCCCTGGGCGAAGTTCTGGATCGTTTGGGGTGGAGTGAATCCAACAGAAAGGATGACCGCATCGAATTCCTTCTCCTCGAAGGCCCCATCCTCCCTCACATAGTTGATGAGAAGATTCTTTGTCTGTTGAACCTCTTTGATCGAAGAGATGGCGCTCCGGATATATTCGATCCCATATTCATTCTTTGCCTTCTCATAATATCGTTCATAATCCTTGCCCATGGGTCGGATATCCATATAGAAAAAGGCCACTTTAAGACCAGGGGAACGATCTTTAGCGATCATCGCCTGTTTGGTCGCATACATACAGCAGATGGTAGAACAGTGCTCCTGACCGCAGGATGGATCCCTCGATCCGACACATTGGATAAAGGCGATCTTCTCCATCTTCTTTCCGTCAGAAAGGCGAACCGGAAAGCCTTGCGAAGGGCTGGAAGTGGAAAGAAGTCTTTCAAACTGGATGCTCGTCATCACATTTTTATACCGGCCAAAACCATACTCCCCTTTCCGTTGAGCCCAGAAGGGTTCAAATCCAAACCCCAGGAGAATACACCCAACCTGAAGAGTCTCCTTCACTTCTTTCATTTCCAGATCGATCGCACCCGGAGTACAGGCCCTGACACACTCTCCACACCGTGTGCAGGTTTTTGGATCGATCACAAGGCTCTGAGGGATAGCCTGGGGGTAGGGAAGGTAGATGGCCTTCCGTTTCTCTAGCCCGCCGCCGAATTCCCTCTCAACCTCAACCGGGCAGACCCGAATACAGGCCTCACACATCGTACATCGATTGGGGTCAACGAACCGCGGCTTTCGAAGGATAAAGACCTTAAAATCTCCCCCTTCTCCCTCTACTCCCGTCACCTCTGAATAGGGAAGGAGTTCAATATTATCGTGAAGACGACATTCATAGATTGGACAGAAGGCAGGAGGGGTGGGCGTCATGAAACAGACCCCGCAGGAGTTGGTGGGGAAGGTTTTATCCAATAAGGGGAAATATCCTCCGATGGCCGGTCCCTGTTCTAAAAGAAAGACCTTCCGTCCCATCTCTGCAAGGAGAAGGCTGGATTGCATCCCGGCAATCCCTGCGCCGATCACCAATGCCGAACTCTTGTCACCCCTCATCTTCTTCTGCTCCATCCTTGTCCTCTCAAATCCCCCAACCCCGTAGGGAACGGTTTGAAACCGTTCCCTACGAAAGGGGAAAGGGAAGATTATTTTATACCAGGCCCAACGATTCCAATAATCCCTTCGGAGAGATCATATGCTTCTTCCACCAGCTCTCCTGCTTCTCCACACCGAATGCCACTCCCATTAATTCCGTAAAGTAAAAGATAGGAAGACCCAGATCCTGTCTCATCTCGAGATTGGCCTGGCAGAGGCCGCACGAGGTAACGATACACTGTGCTCCTGCCTCTTTTGCCATAGAGACGATCCTCCCCACCAGCTTCTTAACCACATTCCCATAGGTAAGAGCGAGATCCGCACCGCAACAGTCAATCTTATAGGACCACTCCACCGGTTGGGCACCGAGGGCCTCCATCAACCGGTCCATATATTGCGGATTCTCAGGATCATCGAATTGGGTCACCCTGGGGTGCCGGACCAAGGCGCAACCATAGTAACAGGCAGGCCTCAATCCCTTCAGGGGTCTTTTGACCTTTTCCCGGATCTTCTCCAGGCCGATCCGGTTCAGGATCACATCCATCAATGCCAGAATTTCAAAGGAGGGCTGATATTGAAATCCTACGATCTCCTCGATCTCCTTGCGTTTAGCCTCATCGTATTTGAGAACATATTCTGTTCTCTTCAGCATATTGAAACATCCCGCACAGGGAACGACCAGGGGACCCCCCTGAGCGGACTGGGCCTTTGAGATGTTTCTCGCCGGGAGGCAGAGGGAGAGAAGATGATTGATGCTGTGCGTGGCGGCCGCACCGCAGCAGTTCCAGTCCTCAATCTCGATCAGGTTCATCCCCAGGGCTTCAAAGACCGCATGGGTGGACATCCCGTATTCGACGGATGTAGAATGTTCAGTGCACCCCGGAAAATAGGAAAATCTCATTACAAACCTCCGTAAATTTCCAAATGCCAAACGCCAAAGCTCAAACGAATTTCAAAGCCCAAATATTCCAAAATGTCTTGGTATTGTATCATTTGAAATTCCTTCGACATTTGAATTTTGAACCTTGGAATTATCGCACCTTAGTACACCTCTCAAAGATCCTCTTAATTTCATCCCGCCCCTTCACGAAACTTGGAAAAAGAGGGATCTTCCCTTTCATAAAGAGCACCATGCCCGGGACGAGGTCGGTCAGGAAATCCCTGCTTCTCAATTTGTAGTCGATCAGCATCGTTGCTTCATGGACCCTTCCCCCCCGCCTGATACTCTGGACAAAAGCCTCATGAAGAAGATGGATGTTCTTCTCCTTAGCCGTCACCCCTTCCTCAATGGCCATTTCTCGCAAAGCATCCATCAGGACACCGATATCGATCTTATTCGGGCATCGTGTCCCGCAGGTCTCACAGGAGACACAGAGCCAGATGGCACTGCTCCCTAAAACCTCCTGTTTCATCCCCATCTGAATCATCCGGATGATTTGATTGGGTCGGATATCCATATAAGGAGCAGTCGGGCAACCCGCCGTGCATTTCAGGCATTGGTAACAGAGGCTCAGGTCCTCTCCGCTACGTCTCTTGGCCTCTTCCAAGAAAGGGGACATATCCTTTTCCATGATGGCGACCGATTCCAATTCTGAAACCTCCTTTTATTTCATCTACAAAAATCCCCTCTCGCCCCCTTTTCTAAAGGGGGGTTGGGGGGATTACGTGATAAACGTATCCACCATGCGAAGGGTTTGGGCTGAGGAGGAATTTCTGAGCTCACAGGAAAAGTTCGGACAGGCGGCAATGCAGGCGCCGCACCCCTGACAGAGGGCGCTGTGAACGATTGAAATCCCCCGTCGATCATCCATCTCCCTCGCCTCATAGGGACATATCTCAACACAGATGCCGCAACCGCTACAGATAGCCTCATCCACATGGGCGATGAGGGGATCCTGTAAAAGTTGGTCCGTGGAAAGCAATGCCTGAATCTTGCTGGCTGTGGCGGATGCCTGAGAGACCGTATCCGTAATGTCCTTCGGACTCTGACCGCAACCCGCAAGATAAATCCCCTTCGTTGAACTTTCCACCGGATAGAGCTTGATATGGGCCTCTGTTAAAAATCCGTGTTTGTCTACGGTCGCTCTCAGTCTGGCCGCCAGGTCCTTCACACCATTGCTCGGAACGATGGCTGTGGCCAATACGACCATATCTGCTCCGACTTCCACCATCCTCCCGGTGAGGGTATCCACACCCAGGACCCTCACCTTCCCATCGTCCTGGAAAACCCTTGAAACCCTCCCCCTGAGATAGAGGATCTGTTTCTCCTCGATCGTTTTCTGGAGAAATTCCTCGTAGCCTTTCCCATCGGACCGGATGTCCATATAGAAAATATAGGGTTGACCATCCGGGACCTGTTCTTTATAAATTTTTGCCTGCTTGGCCGTAACCATGCAACAGATACGGGAACAGTAAGGCATATAGCGATCGGGATCCCTTGAGGCAACGCACTGAATAAAGACCATCTCTTTCGGGATCTTCCCGTCGGAGGGTCGAATGACCTTTCCACGGGTGGGCCCATCCGGTGATAGCATCCGCTCAAATGTGAGGCCATCAATCACATCCGAAATCTCACCATACCCATATTCTCCCAATGCTTCCCTGGGATAAAGTTCATAACCGGTGGCGACGACAATGGCACCGGCCTTCTTTTGAATCTTTTCATCCTCCTGGTCAAAACGGATGGCCGCTTCGGGGCAAACCTCTTCACACCTTCTGCAGCTCCCATCTTTGAAATATTGGCACCGGTCACGAGCAATCATGGGCTGATGGGGAACGCAATGAGGATAGGCCAGATCAATCGCTTTCCGCATACCGAGCCCTCTTTCGAATGGGGAGGCATATTCCACAGGACAGCTTTCGATACAGAGGCCGCAACCGTTGCACTTCTTTCGATCCACATAAGTGGCTTTTTCCCGAAGGGTCAGGTCAAAATTTCCCACAAATCCCTTGACCTCCTCCAGCTCTGAATTACAATGAAGATCAATCCTCGGATGTTTCTCAACCTCTGATGCTTTGGTGAGGAGATCCGGGACTGCAGGAGAAAGATCGGGAAAGGTCTTTGAAAGCTGGGCCATGTGGCCTCCCAAAGCGGACTTTCTTTCCAGCAGGATGACCTCATAGCCTCCGTTGGCCAGATCGAGGGAAGCGGTCATCCCCGCGATCCCTCCCCCGATCACCAGAACGTTTCTGTGGATGCTCATTGCAATCGCTTCAAGTTCTTCGTTTCGTCTCACCTTCTCTAAGGTGGCCAGGATGATCTCCTCCGCCTTTCGTGTGGCCTCCTCCTTCTCCTTCTGGTGAACCCAGCTGCATTGTTCCCGAATATTGGCGATCTCACAGAGGTAGGGGTTCATCCCCTGAGATCTCACGGCCTTTCGGAAGGTGTTCTCATGCATGTTGGGTGAGCAACAGGCTACGACCACCCCCTCCAGCCCTTTTTCCCGGATCGCCTCCCGGATGAGCTGTTGCCCCGGATCGGAGCACATATAGATATAATCGGTGCTATGGCAGACATCCTCAACCCTGCCCATCTTTTCAGCGACCGATTTAACATCCACGGTGCCGGCAATATTGACTCCACAGTGACAGATAAAGACACCCAGCTTCTTCATGTAACGTCTCAGAAGGTTATATTCATCTACTCACTTCTTTTGATCTCTCAAGTTGGAATATTGGAACAATGGAATATTGGGGAACAAATAAGGGCCTTTATTTATTCTATGTTTTTAGCCCATCATTCCACCATTCCAGTATTCCATTATTTCCTCTAATGCCTTGCAAACAGAGCCTGGACTTTGCTTGCCGCAGCATTCGCATGAGCCACCGCATCTGCAATATCCTTTGGGCCCTGGGCACAACCCGCGATATAGATCCCCTCTTGATTCGTCTCAACCGGTCTCAGTTTTCTTTCTGCCTCGGTGAGAAACCCGTATTCGTCTGCAACGATCCCTAATTTTTTAGCCAGCTCCTTTGTCTCCCTCTGGGGGACGATGGCTGTGGCTAAGACCACCAGATCCGCGAAAATTTCCACCTTCTTTCCGGTCAGGGTATCCACTCCCCAGATGGCCACCTTCTCCCCATCCTGAAAGATTCTTGAAACCCGACCTCTCAGATAAAGGATCCCTTCCTCCTCCATTCCCTGCTGAATGAACTCTTCATATCCCTTTCCTGTCGAGCGAATATCCATATAAAAAATATAGACCTGTCCATCGTGAACTTTATGTTTATAAAGGCGCGCATGTTTGGCAGTGTACATACAGCAGACCCGCGAACAATAAGGCATATAGCGTTCAGGGTCTCTTGAGCCCGAGCACTGGATGAAGACGACCTCCCTGGGAATCTTCCCATCTGAAGGTCGTCTGATCTCTCCCGTCGTGGGCCCGGAAGCGGAATTGAGCCGTTCAAAGGAAAGCCCGTCGATCACATCTTGAATTTGACCATGGCCATATTCGCCGAAACGATCTTTCGCAATGAGATCGAATCCGACAGCCACGATGATCGCCCCCACCCTCTCCTCGACAAAACGGTCCTGCTGTTCGTAGTCAATGGCTCCCACAGGGCAGACCTTTTCACAGACCCTGCATTTCTTTTCTAAAAAGTACCTGCATTGGTCAGGATTGATCACGGGTTTATTCGGAACAGCCTGAGGCGAAAGAGTATAAATGGCCTTTCCCAATCCCATGCCTCGGTCAAATTCAGAGGGATTCTTGGATGGACATTTCTGCTGGCAGAGACCACAACCCGTGCATTTCTCCCAATCCACATAAGCTGCCTTTTTACGGATCCTAACGGTAAAGTCTCCTGCCTTTCCCTCCACGCTGTCCACTTCCGAGTAGGTGAGAAGTTTGATTCGGGGATGCTGGCCTGTCTCCACGGTCTTTGGCGTCAGCGTACACTGGGCACAATCGAGGGTTGGAAAGGTCTCTGAAAGCTGTAGCATCCGGCCGCCGATGGAGGGCAACTTCTCTACCAGGACGACCTCATACCCGCCATTTCCAATATCGATGGATGCGGAGATCCCTGCGATTCCTCCCCCGATCACCATTGCCCTCTTGGTGAATGTCTCATCCGCTTTCATCTACAGGAGGCCTTTCTCTTTTAAGAGGGGAACAGGATCAACGGCATTCTGCTCAAATCCTAACGACCGATAATCAAGCCCCATGGCGATCCCGAGGAGCTGTGTGAAATAGAGGACCGGTATGGTTTTAAAATCTAAATACTTCTTCTGGATATCGGATTGTTTGTGATCGATGTTAAACGTACACATCGGACAGGTGGAAACAACGATCTCCGCCCCGCTTTTAATGGCAGAGCCTAAAATCTTATAGGCACACTCCGTGGCGACATCCGGTGAACCGACCGATTGAAATGATCCGCAGCATTCGATCTTGAACGGAAAATCGATAGCCTTTGTTCCCAGTCCTTCCAGAAACTCTTCAAAGAGAGTGGGTCTCTCCTTATCGTCAAACTCCATCTCTTCAAAGGGACGAAGGAGCATACACCCGTAATAGGCCGCTGTTCTGAGCCCCGCCAATGGCTTCTTCACCTTCTCTCTGAGTTGAGAAAAACCGATCTCCTTCTTCAGGATCTCCAAATAGTGAAGGACCCGGAGGTCTCCCCGGTAATTCTTTTCGATAAAATTGTTGATCTTGTCCCTCTTCTCCCCATCCTGCTGAATTAATCGGTTGGTCCGTTTGATCACGTTGAAACAGATGGCGCAGAGGGTGGTGAGGGTGGTCCCCTGTTCTCTCGCATTGGCTAAGATCCTCGCAGGTGGAAGAAGGGCCATCAGGTTGTCCGTCGCCAGTGGAAAGGTCGCTCCGCAACAGGTCCAGTTCGGGAGTTCCTTAAGCTCAAATCCGAGTAAAAGCGAACAGTTCCGTGCGGTCTGATCAAAATTTTTAGCCTTGGTATAGAGGGTACATCCAGGAAAATAGAGATAATCCATAAAATCTCCTCTCCAAACTTCCCTCCCCCCAGATGGGGGAGGGGGGGAATCAGCTTTTCACCCCCTCTCCTCTATCTCCTCCCGCCAGGGAAGGGGAGATTTTTTAGTTATGATAAAAATTTTCTAAAACCACTGACAAATGCGATCTGAGGTAACTTTTCCAGAAATCCCTCCGGAAATTCTGATATCTGAATACGGTCTTTTCTCTCCTTCTTGCGGAGAACCACCATCCTCAAGGCATCCATCACCCGGGCGATATCGATCCCCTTCGGACATCTTGATGTACACTGAAGACAGGAGGCACAGAGCCAATAGGTGTTGACATCGAGGACCTCCTCTTCCAGACCCAGAAGGGTATATCGAATGACCTCGTGAGGACCGACCTCCATGGCAAAAGCCACCGGACATCCGGCCGTACAATTCCCGCATTGATAACAGGCAAAAAGGTTCTGCCCGCTGATCAACTCCACCTTCTTTGCAAATTCATTATGGACCTTATGTCTTGTCAGTTCGATCTTCATGATTCGACCCTCACCTTTTCCTGAGTAATGCCCCAACCTTCCGTACGGATCTAATGATCCAGCAGGGATGTCTGAGAAAATCATACTCGGTTAAAATCAACCCCTTCGATACTTCCTTTCTCCCTCCATATAGAGATCATTCCCATTCACATCATTGATGACAATGACGGGGAGGTCCTCCACCTCCAGCCTCCGGATGGCTTCAGGGCCCAGGTCTTCATAGGCGATCACTTCCGCCTTCTTCACCCGTTTGGCCAGAAGGGCCCCGGCCCCTCCTGTGGCTGCAAAGTAAACCGCCTTATGCCTTTTCATTGCCTCTTTGACCGAATCGGATCGCATCCCTTTCCCGATCATCCCTTTCAAACCCCTCTCGATCAAGACAGGAGAATAGGCATCCATCCGATAACTGGTTGTGGGACCCGCAGACCCGATCACCTTACCCGGTTTCGCAGGGGCTGGCCCCACATAGTATATAATTTGCCCCCTTATGTCAAAGGGAAGGTTCTTTCCCTCTTTCAATAAATCGGAAAGCCTCTTATGAGCGGCATCCCTGCCTGTATAGATCACTCCATTGATCAGGATGCGGTCGCCGATTTTCAATCTCTCCACATCCTTATCCGTCAAGGGTGTTTTTAAACGAATGGGGTCGGCCATAAATCCTCCAAGTTAAATTCCGATAACCAAATTCCCTACCTGTGGCAGGCAAGCTCCAAAGAAATTCCAATCACCCAATACCAAAAAATTTAAATCTTGGAATTTGGATATTGGTGATTATTTGGTGTTTGGTGATTGGAGTTTGGTTATTGAACTATATGGTTACCTCTTTATGCCTTTGCGCGTGGCATTGAATATTGACCGCCAGAGGAAAGCTGGCGATGTGACATGGCATCATCAGGATATGGACGGCCAAGGAGGTTATTCTCCCTCCCAGCCCCTCCGGTCCGATACCGAGTTGATTGATCTTTTCCAATATCTCCGACTCCAGCCTGTCCAGCTCCGGATCGGGGTTCCTGCTTCCAAGGGGCCTGAGCAGACTCTTCTTTGCAAGGAGAGCGGCCTGCTCGAAATTTCCACCAATCCCCACCCCAACAATCGTCGGAGGACAGGGGTTTGAACCCGATTCCTTCACCCTTTGAACCACATATCTTTTAATCCCTTCGACCCCTTCCGATGGGGTAAGCATGACCACCCTGCTCATATTTTCGCTGCCCCCTCCTTTGGGAGCCACTGTGATCTTTACCTGATCTCCCGGAACGATCTCTGTATGGATGATGGCCGGGACATTATCTCCTGTGTTGGCCCGTGTGAAAGGATGACACATGGACTTCCTCAAATAACCCTCTCGATACCCCTGCCTCACTCCTTCGAAAATCGCCTCCTTCAGATCCCCTCCGACCAAATGGACGTCCTGGCCTAACTCGACGAATACTACGGCCACTCCCGTATCCTGACAGATCGGGACACTCTCTCCTTTTGCAATTCGGGCGTTCTCCTTCAATTCCTTTAAAATCGCCACACCCAGTGGAGATTCTTCCTTCTTCATGGCACTCTCAAAGGCCTGAAGAACATCCTCACCCAAATCGCAATTGGCCTTTATACAGAGGTCCCTCACCTTCTCGGTAATCAATTGAACATTGATCTCTCGCATGATCTCCCCGCTCTATTTAAGAACGCCTCGCCCTATTTATAACTTCAACTCTGCAATGCTCTTCTTCACACTCTCCGCTGACTGGGTCACCCGTTTCTTCTCGTCCTCTGTCAGATCGATCTCGATGACGGACTCAATCCCCCTGGCACCTAATTTCACCGGGACACCGAAACAGATATCCTTCAAACCATATTCTCCATTGAGGTAGACACAGCAGGGAAGAATCCTCTTCTTATCTTTGAGGATGGCCTCTGCCATTTGAATCACCCCTGCCGAAGGGGCATAAAAGGCACTTCCTGTCTTGAGGAGATTGACAATCTCTCCACCGCCTTTTCGGGTTCGGTCAACCAGTTGATCGATCTTACTCCTGGGAAGGAGCTGGGAGAGGGGGATACCGCTCACGGTTGTATACCTTGGGAGCGGAACCATCTCATCCCCATGCCCTCCCAACAGAAGGGCCTGAATATCTTCCACCGATACTCCCAATTCCATGGCAATGAAGGCCCGGAACCGGGCGGTATCCAAAATGCCTGCCATCCCCATGACCCTTTCTCTTGAGAGGCCACTCCTCTTATAGGCTAAATAGGTCATGGTGTCCAGGGGATTGGTGACCATGATGAGGATGGCCTGGGGCGACCTCTCCACGACCTGAGTGACCACGGATTCGATAATCTTCTTGTTAATCTCCAATAAATCCTCCCGGCTCATCCCGGGTTTTCTCGGAACACCCGAGGTGATGATGACCACATCCGAACCCTTCGTCTCCTCATATCCATTCGCCCCGATGACCCTTGAATCGAACCCTTCAATGGGTGAGGCTTCGAAAAGATCAAGGGCCTTGCCCTGGGGAATCCCCTCAAGGATATCGACTAAAACGACATCTCCCAATTCCTTTTCAGCGGCCCAGTGTGCCGCCGTTGCCCCGACAAATCCTGCTCCGATAATGGAAATCTTCTTCCTTCCCATAAAATCACCTCCTATTAAACTATGCACCATGGACGATGAACCATGAGAGTAGATTATTGTTCATCGTTCATCGTTCATCGTTCATCGTTCATTGTTCATCGTCCATCGTTCATTATCATCGTTCATCGTTTATGCGATGCCAGTTGATAACCTTTCAAATGGAAACCGCAGGTCTTTCGGATGATCAACTCCGGCTCCAGAATAATCTCCTCTGAAGGTCCGCCCTTTCCTCCCTCAATCCTTTCCACCAATGTCTTGACAGCCAAAGTTCCCATTTCATACTTTTTTTGGCCAATCGTTGTCAACTCAATCCCCTTCATGGAGGTGAATTCAATATCATTAAATCCAACCAATGCCATTTCTTCTGGAACTTTTATCCCCTCCTCAGCAATCGCCTGATAAGTGCCTAATGCCATGTAGTCGTTCGTCGCAAAAATCCCGGTCGGAGGTTCGCTCATCCTCAGGAATTCCTTTCCCCCCTGGTAACCGGATTCCTTTAAAAAATCACCCTCCAAAAAATAATCGCCTTTCAATTCCAAACCATAAGCCGAAAGCGCTTTCTTCCCGCCTTCCAGACGTTCAAGCCCGACAGAAGATTCCGATGATCCTCCGAGCATTCCGATCCGCTGATGGCCCATCCGGATGAGATGTTCAACCGCCAGAAATCCACCCCGCACATTATCCACTCCCACATAATCCACTTTTCCCTTCACCACAGGGTGATAGGTCCTCCGATTGACCAGGACAATGGGAAATCCTTCCTCGGCCAAATCAACGATATTGGGATCTTCCCTGTGGGCTGAGGAGAAGACGATGCCATCGACCCCTTTGCTTCGAAGCATTTCAATATATTTTTTCTCAGTGGAAAGGTCTGAATGGGTGCTGCAGAGGATGATGTTATAGCCCAATTGGACAGCCATCGCTTCGATCCCTTTAGAGAGTTCCGTATAGAAGGGATTAGCAATGGTGGTAATGACGAGGCCCAGTGTTTTGGTCCGTTTCATGACCAGACTCCGGGCAATGAAATCAGGCCGGTAGTTTAACTCCCGGGCAATGGAAAGAATCTTTTCTTTTGTTTCCGCGCGGATACGTGACTTATTGTTAAGTGCCCTTGAGACCGTGGTGTGGGAGACATTTGCCAATCGGGCGATATCCTTGATATTCACTTTTTTCTTCATTTTATTACAGGATCGAAATGGATGATCATTTCTTGATGGCTTCGGCTTTGGCCTTTGCGATCGCCTCATCCTCCCGCTTCACATCTTCTAAGGATTTTGGTTTCACCCGATCAGGAATGGGCTCCACCCCGTATTTCCACTTCAAAAACTCAATACCGGTCTTCGGATAAAGGGCATAGATCAGGGTATCGCATAAATCCTTGGCTAACCCCTCGGTCTCTTTTTTTGCCTTCTCCAGCTCCGGCTCTATCAAATCTGCAGGCCGACACGTAATCGGTTCCTTTCCTCTCTTATACCCCTTTAAGACCAGCTTCTTAATCTCATCTGAGATGGGGACCGGGGATCTCCCATAAAGCCCATAGACATAGTCCTGTGTCTCCTTTGACACCATCTTGTAACGACCAAAAAGGGTATTGAGGACTGCCTGGACTCCCACAATCTGGGAAGTCGGCGTGACCAGCGGTGGATATCCCAGATCCTTCCTCGTCTTTGGGAGCTCTTCATAGACCTCATTGATCCGATGGAGGGCCTTCTGCTGTCGAAGCTGGCTCACCATGTTTGAAATCATCCCTCCGGGAATCTGATGCCTGAGCACATTCGTATCAATGACCGCCATCTTTGTCGTATCCAAAAAATCCCTGTATTTCGGGGCAATCGTCTCCACATATTCTCCCAATTTCAATATCCTCCCGAGATCCAGACCCGAATCCCACGGTGTCCCCTCCAGAGCCACAATGATGGGCTCCACTGCAGGCTGGGAAGACCGGAGTGCGAAAGGAGCCATCGCCGTATCAATAATATCCACCCCTGCCTCGATCGCCTTAAGGTAGGTCATCGACGCCATGCCGCTTGTATAATGGGTGTGAAATTGGAGGGGAATCTTAATCGTTTTTTTGAGGGCCTTGACCAATTCATAAGCATCATACGGGGCCAGCAGCCCAGCCATATCCTTAATGCATAATGAATCCGATCCCATATCCACCAAGATCTTCGCCTTATTGAGATAATAGTTGAGGTTGTAGACCGGCCCTCCCATCCTTCGCTCGGTCAAAGAATAACAGATCGTTCCCTGAATATGCTTTCCGCACTTCTTGATCACCTTAAAAGCGGTCTCAAAATTACGTTCATCGTTGACCGCATCGAAACAACGAAAGATATCAATACCCACTTCTGCTGACTTCTCCACAAATGCCTCTACCAGATCATCAGGATGGTTCCGGTAGGCCACCAGATTTTGCCCGCGGAGTAGCATCTGGAAAGGCGTCCGGGGCATGAGCTTCTTTAAAGTCCGCACCCTCTCCCACGGATCCTCCCCTAAAAATCGATGGGCCACATCAAAGGTCGCTCCTCCCCATATCTCAACCGAATGGAATCCCACCTGATCCAGTTCCTCAGCTACAGGGATCATATCTTCAGTCCTCATCCGTGTGGCTAAAGACGATTGATGCCCATCCCGGAAAGTAGTATCCGTTATCTTAATCGGCTTCTTCGGGATCTTATCCATATTATCCATTTTCTCCTCTCCTTTTCTATAATCTAAATTGGTTGGACCTTTTCCCCTCTCTCCTGCTACAAATTATTAAATGATGCGTTAACGTTAACATCAAATAAAACTCCTTGTCAAGAAAAAACCTATTTCCGGCTGATGTCTCTCTCGATCGGGGAAATCTGACGATCCGGCAGGTCCTGAACCTAACCTACTACAGGGCGGGAGTGTTAAAAAAATCCTATACCTGCCTGCCTTCAGGCATGGCGGTGACATTCTTTTGCCCATCGAACTCAGGAAAGATGAACGAAAGAAAGAAAACCATCCTCGCCTCAGGGAAAGGTTTTCCACCAACCAAGAAGGGAATACGAAGGGGGTCTATCTAATGGACTTTCCTTTCGTAGCCTTTCCAATATTGATCTCTTAACCCCTTTTTATGGATCTTTCCGGAACCCGTTCTCGGAAGCGCATCAATGAAATCGATCGATTTGGGAGCCTTATAATGAGCAATACGGTCTTTGCAGAATTGAATGATCTCCTGTTCAGTCGTCTTTTGACCGGGTTTCAACACGACGATTCCCTTCACCGCTTCACCCCATTTTTGATCGGGTATTCCAATGACCGCACACTCTAAAATGGCAGGATGCATGTAGAGGACATTCTCAACTTCTGTCGAATAGACATTTTCTCCGCCAGTCAGGATCATATCCTTTTTTCGGTCAACGATGGTCACATAACCTTCTTCATCGATCACTGCCATATCGCCGGTATAGAGCCATCCATCCCTGATCGTTCTTTCCGTCTCTTCTGGCAGTTTCCAATACCCCCTGGTCACACTGTCCCCTCTGACAATGATCTCTCCAACCTCTCTCTCATCCTTTTGAACCTCTTTTCCCTGTTCATTGACCACTTTCAACTCCACTCCGATAAATTCTCTTCCTGTCTTTGCCTTGAACCGAAGCTGGTCCTCACTGGATAACCCCTTCAAATGGTCCTTTAAAATGGAGAGCGTCAGATAGGGACTGGTTTCGGTCATCCCGTAGGTCTGGATGTAGTCGCATCTAAAGGTCTCCACCACCTTTCTTACCACTTCAGGAGCAATGGGCGCGCCTCCGCTCAATAAGACCCTCAGGCTACGGTAATCATATTTCTCGACCTCCGGATCATTGACCATGAGGTTGAGCATTGTGGGGATGAGATTGGTGAGGGTGACCCTTTCCCTCTCGATTGTTTCGAGAACTCTCTTCGGGTCAAACTCTCTCACAAGGACATGGGTTCCCCCCACCCAGGTGATGGCCCAGGTAGCCCAGGCATCCGCCAGATGAAAGAGGGGAGCCACATGAATCCACACATCCCGGTCCGAAAGATGCACTTCTGCAATGGTCCCAAGGGCATGGCTCATCACATTCTTATGGGATAGCATCACTCCCTTGGGTCTCCCCGTTGTCCCGCTCGTATAGTAAAGCTGGGCGATGTCTTCCCCGTCAATATGAATCTCAGGAATGACATCGGAATTTTTCTGAAATATCATCTTTTCATAATTTAAATCTCGAGATTCCTTGTTGACGTTCACCTCTCCTGTCCAGATTATCCATTTAATCTCTGAGAGCTTCCCCCTGATCGAATCAACAGCCTTCTCGAACACAGGGTCAGAAATCAGGATCTCTGATTCCGAATCCTTAAGAATATAAGCGATCTCCGAAGGGGAGAGCCTGTAATTGATCGGGACGGAGACAGCCCCGATCCGGGCAATCCCGTAATAGGATTCCAAGAAATAGTGGCAGTTGGGGTGAAGGATAGCCACCTTGTCATCCTTCTGAATCCCAAAATCCTTTAAGGCATGAGAGAGACGATTGATTCGGTTGTAGAATTCTTGATAGGTCCATTTTTTCTTTCCACACACGATGGCGTGTTTCTCGGGAAAGAGTTTAAGCGCTTTTACCAATGTCTCCGTCAGAATCATCTTTTTATAATCCTCTCTTAACAATCTTTCGTGAAGGGTTCCGTCACCTTCGAAGGATGAAAATACTCCAGAGGCTCGGGTTAGGGTTACGGACACGAAGCCCGTTTAGTCTTTCGGTAACGGTTACGTTAAAAAAATTAATACGAGAGACGTAGCCTTTTATCACGATACGGGCATCGTTACCGTTGCCGTTAAACGAACCCTTCATTTTATAGGTAATTATTCTTCTTCGCTCTTGGTCAGGTCTTCAAACCGGATATCGAGCCCAAGGATGCCCTGGATCTCTCCAACTTCATTTCGAATGGGTCCGGAGACAGTGATACAGAGAACCCCTGTATGTTTTGATGAATAGGGATTGGTCACGTGGATCTTACCGTTCTTCAAGGGCTCAATGAACCAGGGCCGGTTTGAGTAATTCTCCCCCAGAGGAATATTCTCATATTTGGATTGATCCACCGGCTGGACGATCGTCCGCGTGATTTTCATCCCGTGCACATTCACGGCATAGACATACTGGAGATAGGGATATTCATCCAGTAAGGATTGCAAGATGGGTTCTATCTGTGCTGGATTGAGCGATTTCAGCTCAGGCTTCTCAATCACCCGTTCAACGATATGAGCCGCCATCTCATAGGCCTTCGCCTTCAACCGGTCAAATTCGGAGACAAAATATTCGGGCAGATACTTCCGGGTCACCTTCTCCATCTCCTGGTCTGAGATGGAGGTCGTCCTCCCCTCCTCATACTGTTTGGTCACCCAGCGGTTGATCCTGGCCACTCCAGGATGCGTCTTTTCGACCCGATCCTTCCCGGTCAGGGCAAAATGGGAATTGATCCACTGGGCAATGCCTGCCAGGCCTGATTTATCGTTGACCGAAATCGAGATCGGACGGTTGAGAATCTTTGTGGTATTGAAAATATTATAGATCTCCTCATTCTTCAGAATGCCATCCGCGTGAATCCCCGCACTGGTGGCATTGAAGTTTGCGCCCACAAAAGGCATGCCCGGAGGAATATGGACTCCCACCACCCGTTCAAAGTAATTTCTGATCTCTGTGATCATCGTCGTATCGATGCCATGGTCATGTCCCATGAGGCTGATATATTCGATAATCAGCCCCTCGATAGGGGTATTGCCTGTCCTCTCCCCAAAGCCCAAAAGTGTTCCATTGGCACCGGCACATCCGTAGAGCCAGGCCATGGTCGCATTGGTCAATCCCTTGTAGAAATCATTATGACCGTGCCATTCAAGGGACTCTGAGGGAACCCCTGCATCATCGACCATGGCCCGGACGATTTTGGGTACGCACCGAGGAAGGGAAGCTCCCGGATAGGTGACTCCGTATCCCATGGTATCGCAGAGCCGGATTTTGACCGGAAGTTTCGCCTCCTCGGAGAGGCGCATGAGATCCTGGGCAAAGGGGACGCAGAAGCCATAGATATCGGCCCGGGTGACATCCTCAAAATGGCAACGGGGGATGATCCCCAGATCTAAGGCCGAAGAGACAATCGAGAGATATTCCCTTAAAACGACCCTCCTGTTCTTTCTCAGTTTTAAAAAGATGTGGTAATCCGAGATGGAGGTGAGGATGCCTGTCTCTTTCAGCCCCATTTCCTTCACCAGTTTAAAGTCTTCTTTGACAGCGCGGATCCATCCGGTAATCTCAGGATAGCGATAATTCCTCTCCTGACATCTTCGCACCGCCTCTTTATCCTTTTCACTGTAAAGGAAGAACTCACATTGGCGAATCACCCCATTGACCCCTCCCAATTTGTGGAGCATATCATAGAGGTCAACGATCTGTTCCACCGTATAAGGAGGCCTGGCCTGCTGTCCATCCCGGAAGGTCGTGTCGGTGATGAAGATCTCTTCGGGAGGATCGGTGAAGACAAATTTATTGTCGAACTCTATCCTGCAGACCTCTTCGTATGGAAAGATGTGTCGGTAAAGGTTCGGTTCCTGGACATCCAGGAGGGGATAGGGGCCTTTATTGGATTGGGTTTGAAATACCTTCCTCTTTCGGGTGATGGTCATACTTCCTCCCTCCCCCCATGAAATTAGACCTTCAATTTAACCCACAGTTCATCCAGTTGTTTGGTATCCACTTTGGAAGGAGCCTCGGTCATCAGACAGGTCCCTTTCTGGGTTTTCGGAAAAGCGATCACGTCCCGGATCGACTCCGAATGGCTGAGGATCATCACCAGACGATCAAATCCGAAGGCGATTCCCCCGTGGGGTGGGGTTCCGTATTCGAGGGCCTCTAACAAAAACCCAAACCTCTCCCTCGCCTCACCCTCATCCATCCCCAATTTTTCGAAGAGAAGCGATTGGACCTCCTTCAGATGGTTCCGGATGCTTCCCCCTCCGATCTCCGACCCATTGAGAACCAGATCATAGGCCTTGGCCTTAACCCGCTCCGGATGGTCCTTCAACAGGGAAATGTCCTCATCCCTGGGTGCGGTGAAAGGGTGATGAACAGCCACAAATCTCCTCTCGGTCTCGTCATACTCCAGTAGAGGAAAATCGAGGATCCAGACGAATTGGAATTGATCCTTAGGGATAAGTCCCATCTTCTCCCCGAGATGAAGACGGAGGTTGGCCAAGGATTGATTCACCACTTTGGGGGGGCCTGCCACGAAAACAACAAGATCGCCTTCCCGGGTCTGAAGTTTTTCCTCCACCGTTTTTTTCTCCTCAGGAGTGACAAATTTCTGGAGGACCGAGTCCCATCCGTCCCCTTTCACTCTCACTGAGATCAATCCCTTGGCACCAAAGTTTTGGACGAAGTGGGTAAACTCATCCACATCCTTTCTTGAAAAGGAACCTCCCCCTTTTACATTGACCGCCTTGATCATCCCTCCTCCGTCCACTCCTTCGCGGAACACCTTAAAAGAGGAATGCCTGAACTCTTCGGTCAGGTCATGCAATTCCAACCCGAAACGGGTATCGGGTTTATCCACCCCGAACCTGCTGATTGCTTCTTCATAGCTCAACGCCGGAAACGGGGTTTTGAGTTCCCGCTTGAGACCCTCTTGAAAGAGATGGACCATCAGCCCCTCCATGGTCTTCTGAATATCCTCGACAGAAACGAAGGACATCTCCACATCGATCTGCGTAAACTCGGGCTGACGATCAGACCGGAGGTCTTCGTCGCGAAAGCAGCGCACAATCTGAAAATATCGATCATACCCGGAGATCATCAAGATCTGTTTAAAGAGTTGAGGGGATTGAGGAAGGGCATAGAAATGACCCGGGTTAAGACGGCTCGGTACCAGGAAATCCCTTGCCCCTTCGGGTGTGCTCTTTGTGAGCATGGGGGTCTCAATCTCTAAGAAACCCAACCGGTCAAAGTAATTTCTCACCTCCTTGGCCAATCGATGTCTCAGCCTTAAATTCTTTTGGAGCCCTGGCTTTCGGAGGTCTAAATACCGGTACTTCAACCGGGTATTCTCTGCGACCTCCTCCTCATCCTCGATGAGGAAAGGAGGGTTCTTGGAGGTGTTGAGTATCTTCAGTTCCTCCACCAATACTTCGATCTCTCCTGTGCTGAGTTTAAGATTCTCCGTGCCTTTCGGCCTTGCCACCACCTCCCCTTTGATCCCGATTACGTATTCACTTCGAAGCAACTGGGCCTTCTCATGGGTCTGGCGATGGATCTCCGGGTTGAAAACTGTCTGAACAATCCCCTCCCGATCCCTCATCTCAACGAAGATGAGGCCGCCGAGATCCCTTCTCCTCTGGACCCACCCCAAGAGAGTAACCTTTCGTCCAGCATCCTTTTTCCGGAGGTCACCACAGTAATCTGTTCTTCTCAGGTCGCCTAAGAGGTCAATCATCATTCATTCACCGTGATTGGTGACTTGTAATATTAACCGAATCTTATAATGCGGTCAAGAAGTTATAGCAATCTGCAGAGGAAGCCTTTTAGATATTCTCCCTCGGGGTGGGATAAAGAAAAGGGGTGGTCAATGGGATGCCCTCTCTTAGCTAAGATTTGAACTTTCTTGCCCGCATCTACGGCCGCGGCAAAGACAATCTTCTGAAAGAGATCCCAGCTCATATGGTGGGAGCAGGAGAAGGTGAAGAGAAGACCTCCCTGCCTTAACAGACGGAAGGCCTGGAGGTTAAGGTCTTTATAACCTCTCGAAGCGCCCTGAAGTTGTCCCTTCTTTTTGGCGAAGGGCGGTGGGTCAAGGATGATGAGGTCGTATCGGGGCTCAAGGTCTCTTAGAACTTCAAAGGCGTCTCCTCTGACCAACTGAAAGGGGACTTTATTCAAACCATTGAGGACAAAGTGTTCCTTGGCCATATTCAATGCCTCTCCGGAGGATTCGATAAGGGTAATCTGCTCCGCTCCCCCGCACCCTGAATGAATGGAAAAAGCCCCGGTATAAGAGAAGCAATCCAATACCTTCTTTCCGTGAGAGAGTTCTCTTAAAAAGAGGCGATTCTCCCTCTGGTCCAGGTAAAAACCGGTCTTCTGGCCTCCCTCAATATCCACTCTGAAATGGCAGCTGTATTCCTCTATTTCAACCGGATGAAGAACCTCTTTCCCGTAGAGGAGGCCTTTTGTCTCTTCCAGCCCCTCCTCTCTTCTGGATCGAACATCGCTCCTTTCATAGATGCTTTGAGGATGAAAATGTTTGACCAAAATTTCTACGATGAGATCTTTCAACCGATCCATTCCCGCTGTCAGACATTGAAGGACAAGGATATCCCCATATCGATCCACAACAAGCCCCGGAAGAAAATCTCCTTCTCCATTGATCATACGAAAGGCATTGGCCTTTCCCCCGGCCCATTTCTCTCTCAGCCCTGCGGCCCTCAATATTCTTTCTTTAAAAAAATCGTACCCGATCTCCTCCTTCTTTTGGGTCAGAAGGCGGAGGATGATTTGAGAGTGAGGGTTGAGATGCCCGATTCCTAAAAATTGGTCTTCTGCGGAGTAAACCTCCCCCTGATCTCCAGGAGAAACATCCCCTTCGATCTCTCCCACCGCTCCTGAGAAAACCCAGGGGTGCCCCCTGAGCAGTGGTTTTTCTTTTCCTTTTTTAAGCATGATCTTTGGCAATATATTCATCTGTCTAAAAAATAACCGAATTCCAAGCACCCATCATCAAATAATAACCAATCATCAATGACCAAAATTTTAAACGGTTCATAAGTTTCTGGTGATTGGAATTTGGTGATTGGTGATTATTGGGTGTTTGGAATTTGGTGATTGGGATTTTATGTGGTCACGTGTTAACGAACGGAAAAAAAAGAAACGAGCATCAACCGGATAGTCTCCCATTTTTCCTATGCAGGGCCTTCTCGAGCACATTCTTAACGAATTCACTATAGGCCATCCCCTGGACCTTAATGGCCCTGGCCATCCCTGACTGCGGAGAAATATCCGGATTGGGGTTGACTTCCAGGACATAGATCTTCCCGTCTCGGTCCACACGCATATCCACTCGAGCATAATCCCGGCAACCAAAAAGTTTAAAAACTTTGACCGCAATATGTTCCAGCCTCTTTTGCAAAACCCATTCCAGCGGAGCGGGACAGACGGGTTTTGATTTTTGATATTCGATACTCTCTGTAACCCATTTTGCTTCGTACCCGCATATCTTCGGGGTCCCCTCTGGAAACTCTGAATAGTCGATCTCAGAAATCGGGAGGACCTCAACCTTTCCATCCGTCTCCATCAGGGCCACATTTAATTCCCTTCCATCAATGAACTCTTCGACCAGGGCGGGCTGCCGATATCTTTCGAGGATATATCGAATCTGCCTGTTGAGCCCATCATCATCATAGATGACACTCTCCCTGGATATTCCAAGGCTCCCGTCTTCATGAAGAGGTTTGACAATGATCGGGAAGATATTTCCCCTGAGATGATTGATCTCGTGATCAAATATCTTATATCGGGGAGTCAGGATACCCTGAGAGGCAAGAATGTCCTTCACTTTTCCTTTATCCAAGCACAATCCAAGGGTCAAGGGAGAAGATCCTGTATAAGGGATCCGCAAAAGATCGAGCAGGGCCGGGATATTCGGCTCCAGGCAGGCATCGCCATACACACTTTCACAGAGGTTAAAAACCACATCGGGCCGAATCTCCTTCAACCAGTGAACCACCGGATGAATATCCTCCCGGATGGCCATCACGAAGCACTGATGTCCAAGGGAGAGGAGCGCTTCTTCAATAGCGCCGATCTCTTCAACAATAGCCTCCTCAGCAAGAATATCCTTTTCTTCCCCCATTTCGAGCCGCTCAAGAAGGTTATAAAGGAGGGCTACTTTTACTCCAATCTCTTTCACCCATCTCCTCCCCTAAGCCATGGATCAAAGATGATTTCAAACCGGAGACTTCAGGGAATTTGAATTCCCACCTAAAAAACCCTTCTCACCCGTTATCTGAAACCTCCAGAGCCTATGCAATCACCTTTCTCGTAGCGGCCTTCTCCTCTCCATTGGATCTCGTCTTCTTGAATTCAATGATATTGGGCTCCGGGTATTCATAGATCTTCCCCTCATAATTCTTTAACACCACCTTACCCTTTCCCCTTGAAATCACATAATCCGGCTCCAACGGAATTTTCCCTCCCCCGCCGGGTGCATCCACCACAAAGGTGGGGATGGCATAGCCGGTGGTATGGCCACGCAATTTCTCGATGATCTGAATCCCTGTGGCAATGGAGGTCCTGAAATGTTCCGTCCCCATGGCCAAATCACACTGATAGATATAATAGGGCCGGACACGGATCTTCAACAGCTCATGGACAAGCTTCTTCATAATCTGAGGCTTGTCATTGATTCCCTTGAGCAGGACCGTTTGACTCCCCAGGGGAATCCCACCATCCGCCAATTCATTACAGGCCCTCTTCACGGCATCCGTGATCTCTTTGGGATGAGAAAAATGGATGGATATCATCAGGGGATGATACTTCTTCAACATCCTCACCAGTCCCCCTGTGATCCTTTGAGGAAGGGTCACGGGGGCCCTTGTCCCGATTCGAAGAATCTCAATATGAGGGATCGCCCTCAAGCGGCTCAACATTTCCTCCAGCCTTTCATTTTCAAGTAGGAGAGGATCACCTCCCGAGAGGAGGACATCCCTTACCTTCTTGTGGGTTCTCAAGTATTTTAATGCCTCCTCGAAGTTTCCCTGGGTGATCGAGCGTTCTGTACTTCCCACCAATCGTCTTCGGGTGCAGTACCGGCAATAGACCGCACACTGGTCAGTAACCAGCAGGAGCACCCGATCCGGGTAGCGATGGACAAGACCGGGGACAGGGGAGTCTTTATCCTCCCCACAGGGATCGACCATATCGTTTTTGGAGAGATAGAGTTCCTCCCTCCTGGGAATGGCCTGTCTTCGAATGGGACAATTCGGATTGCCCGGATCCATCAGGCTGACAAAATAGGGGGTCACGGCTAAGGCCAACCTCCCCTTAGAATGACTGATCCCTTCAATCTCCTCGGGAGTCAATTCCAGGATCTCCTTGAGTTGATCCAGAGTGGTAATTCGATGACGGAGTTGCCATCGCCAGTCATTCCACTCCCTCTCCGATACCCCTTTCCAATAAGGCGGGATGGTTTCTTTAACCTCCTCCATCCCCTTTCGTTCATCTGAAACGGGAAATAGTATAAGCTGTGAAGGTCTCTCTATGGTCCTCTGCGGTACAGATAAATTAGAGTCTGAGGCAGGCTCCATCTTCACTCCTTCCCGCATCCCTGCAAACAGGATTCAGGCCCCTTGGAAATAAAAAAGGAGATATCATCCGATACCTCCTCCTTCGAGACAATGGAAATGCCCTCTTTCCTGAAGAGCAAGCATGCACCTTTTCTTTTTCTTTGGATTACGTCGAATGATCTCCACTCCTTTTTGCCACTCTAACTTAAACTGAACATTGAGGTTGGCGCCTTCCCTGATCATTGAAAAGGCACCAACCTCCCAACAACCCAAATACCCGCTGTTGTCTTTCCGATAGCCCCACCTTATTTCTTCGGAGCTTCGGCGGGTTTTTCTGGAGCAGGCGCAGGTGTCGCTGCGGGTGCAGCGGGTGCTGGCGCCTCAGC
>CAZXMB010000001.1:18752-20900 GCA_964641715.1 uncultured Syntrophaceae bacterium | reverse complement strand
GCAGGTTTTGCCTCCTCCTTTGGTTTCTCTGGGGCCTTAGCCTTGCATCCAATACCCACGGTAGCGAAATTAATGACCAAAACCAGTGCAAGTAAAAGCAAAATCCACTTCCTCATCTGTCTTCACCTCCTTTCTAATTGAGTCGGGGACCCTCCCCTTTTTTTAACCGATGAAGGAAGTTTAACTTCATCGGGAAAGGAAATTTCTCGAATCACCTTTCTTAAAAGCCTCGGCTCTACGGGCTTCTTAATGATTCGGTGAATCCCGGATCGTCTCAATCGCTGTTTGAGTTCATCTGTGACCAGAGGGGTCATCAGGATAAAACGATCATTCCATTTTCTCACAAGAGGAAGCCATTTCTCCAGGGCCTCCAATTCCAAATCGGCCAATATCATGCCATCCCGGATATCCTTTTTCCTCTTTTCAAGGTAAAGGATATCCTCCACCTCTTCAACCTGAAATCCATATTTTCTCAAAATCTTATTCAGGCTGAGTCGGACAAATTCATCTTTATCAATAATAAATGCCCATTTCTCCCTTTCCTTCATAATTAATTATGTATATCAATTTCCGTGCCAATTTTAGGGAGGCCCAGAAAAGGAGGGCCTTAAAAAAATTAATGATATTCAAAAGTTATAATTTCTATTCATAAAAGAATTTGGCGAACCTTTATTTTATATCTGAAAAAATAAGTAAAAATGACATATATAAATCTAATAAATAAGGACAAATTGCCATTATTTTTCAGTTTTTTAACCAGAAAGTATGACTCTTTGTCGCTCTTTCCTTTCTCATGATCAGGATATTGAAGGGGGCTCCTGAAGCTCTTCCATTTTCCTGTGAATCGTGCGCACATTGATCCCCAATAGCTTAGCTGCCTTTCGCTTATTCCCTTTGGTGGCCTTCAGGGTTTGGATGAGCATCTCCCTTTCCACCTCTTCAAGAGGGGTCCCGATCCTAAAAGGAATCACCCCCCGGGATTCTTGGTAATCCCTGATCTCCTGCGAAAGATGCTGGATATCTAATGTCTCCGGATTGTTGACCACTAAAGCGGACTCTATGGTATTTTCAAGCTCCCTCACATTTCCGCTCCATTGATAATCCATTAAACGGTTCATCCCTCTTTGGGAAACTCCCTTTACCTTCAGATGATATTTCTGGTTAAATTTCTCAATGAAAAAATTGACCAGGAACGGGATATCCTCCTTTCTCTCCCTGAGGGGAGGGAGCTTGATATTGACCACATTGAGCCGGTAATAGAGATCCTCTCGAAAGGTTCCGTTTCTGACCGCTTCCTGCAAATCCCGATTGCTCGCAGCGATGATCCGGATATTGACCCTGATGGTCTTGTTTCCCCCCACCCTTTCGAATTCACCCTCTTGAAGGACCCGGAGAAGCTTGATCTGAGTGGAGGGAGGGATATCCTCCACCTCATCTAAGAAGAGGGTCCCTTCGTGGGCCATTTCAAATCGACCTTTTCTCGAGGAAATGGCGCCGGTGAAGGCCCCCTTCTCATGGCCGAAGAGTTCGCTTTCGATGATCCCTTCGCTCAGTGAGGCACAGCTCACCTTGACGAAAGGCTTCGATGCCCTTGGACTATGATAATGAATCGCATTCGCGATGAGCTCCTTCCCTGTCCCGCTCTCCCCGATGATCAGGACAGAGCTGTCATAGGGAGCAATGTGCTGGATGAGATCGAAGATCTTTACCATCTTCTCACTTCTCCCGATGATGTTCTTGAAATGAAATTTGTCTTCCAATTTCGTGCGCAGATCCAGGTTCTGAAGAACCAGGCTCTGTTTCTCCAGCGCCCTCTCCGCCAGGAGGGAAATGACCCTGGGATTGATGGGCTTTTCGATGAAATCAAAGGCACCCAGCTTCATCGCCTGGACCGCCTTTTCAACCGTCCCCTGGGCGGAAATAACGATCACTTCTGTCTCCGGCCTCAGACCCTTTAACGCTTCTAAAAGCGCAATCCCGTCCATCTTGGGCATGACCACATCCGTAATCACCAAATCCACTATCTCCCGGCGGAGGAGCTGAAGGCCTTCCTTTCCGTTGGAGGCAAGAAGTACCGTATAGCCTTTCTTCTTAAACAGGAGACAAAGGCTTTCCCCGACATTGGGATCATCCTCTACAATCAGGATC
>CAZXMB010000001.1:0-18652 GCA_964641715.1 uncultured Syntrophaceae bacterium | reverse complement strand
TAAGCGGAAGCCTAATTTTAAAGGTTGAACCTCGATTGACCTCACTCCTGACGGTGATCTCTCCATGGTGGTCTGAAATAATCTTCTTGGCAATGGAGAGACCCAATCCTGATCCCGAGGGCTTGGTGCTGAACATAAAATCAAAGATCCTGGGAAGATGCTCCTTGGAGATCCCCGTCCCATTATCCCTGATGACGATGAAGACATTCTTTTTCGAAGAGCGGGTGAAGAGATGAATTTCCCCTCTTTCAGAGACCGCCTGAATACTGTTGATAATAAGATTGGATATGGCCAAATTGATTTGACTGACATCGATCTTGACCATGGGCAGATTCTTTTGAAAGTGGGTATCCATCCTCGCATTCTTGATCTGGGCATCCGGCCTGAGGAGCCTCACGATGGAGTCCAGTACTTCGTTCAATTCAACCCATTCAAAGGTCAGGGGGGGAAGACGATTGAAATCCAAAAAATCCTTCAGATTATTTTCCAGCCGGAGGGTCTCATAGCTGATAAAATTGAGAAGGGACTGAATCTCCTCTTTTGTGCCGAAATGGGCCTCCTCCTTCAATTCCTCTCTCAAGAGTTCAATATTGATATTGAGGGAACTCAGGGGATTTCGAATCTCATGGGCCATCCATCGGGCCAGAACCCCGATGGTCGAGAGGTCCTTGCTTTTGCTGATCTCCCTCGAGAGCAAACCCTTCTCCGTGACATCCGCAAACATGGCCAGGCATCCTAAAAAAGTTTCCTTCCTGTCAAAGATGGGATAGAAACTGCACCGGAGCAATCTCATTTCATTCTCAGAATCCGACCCCGCTGGAATATGGATCGCGAGTTCAATATCTTGATGGCCTTCTCTCTTCTCATAAACCGAGGCAAACTGCTTCCGGATATTTTGATGGGAAATCACCCGCTCCACCCGTTTTCCCAACACCTGCCTTTCCTTCATCTCAAAGTACTGCTCTGCAACACGGTTGAAGATCTGGATGCGTCCTTCGGTATCGGCAAAGACAACCGCCTCTTTTAAATTCTTTAAGATGATTTCGGAAAGGGTTGATTCGACTCGATTCATCCTGAACCGTTCACTCCGCCAAACCGTACCGTTCTAAAGCATGATGAAAGATCGTTTTGACCAATCGGGCATATTCCCACCCCATCTGCCTTGCCATGATGGGGAGATCACCATAGACCGGGGAGAGGCCTGGAAGGGGATTGATCTCTAAAAAGTAGGGGACTCCATCCTCTCCGACCCGAATGTCCACCCTTGATACATCACGGCAATCGAGGGCCTGATAGGCTCGGAGGGCCACATCCTCGATTCTCTTCAAGAGTTCGGATGAGATCGGAGGGGGACAGAGGTAACGAACCCTTTGCTCCCACTCCCTCTTCACCTCCAGGGAGTAGATCGCCTCATGGGGAGGAATGCCCTTGATCTGGATCTGCATGACCCCCAGCACAGAAGGGTGCTCATTGCCCAAAACACCCACGGTGAATTCCGGTCCGGCCACAAACTCCTCCACAAGAATAGGAGGGCCGTAAATCTCCAAAAGCCACCTTACCTTCTCCGTCAGTGAAGAAGGGTTTGTAATTTTTGAATCCAGCCGGACCCCTTTGCTCGATCCCTCATCGCACAACTTTACAAAAAGGGGATATCGAAGACCCAGATCACGGAGGTCCTCCATCCTTTTTACTTTTTTAAATCGAGGGGTGGGTACCCCTTCGCTCATGACGACCCTTTTCGCCATGGACTTGTCGAGCGTAAGGGAAAGGGTGAGGGGATCAGAACCGGTATAGGGGATATTTAAAAACTCAAGGAGGGCAGGAATGTGTGCTTCCCTGTTTCGTCCCTGACTTCCCTCCGCTATATTGAAGACGATGTCAGGAGGGGACTCTCTGAGCCGGTTGATCAAACCGGTATCTCCTCCCAATTTGACCACCCGGTGTCCGTCGCCTTCAAGGACCTTTCGAATCGCATCGATCGTCTCCTCTGAATCAAACTCCTCCAAATGGTCGATCGGCCGATCTTCTTGATCGGTGAAATCCTTTTTTAAATTATAGGTGATCCCTACTCGCAATTCCATTGGAAAAGCACGATGGTTTAAAATTTTGTATACCCCTGTTTTCAATCTTTGTCAACCCCGATCTCACATCGATTTGAACATAAAAAAAGAAAAAATATTTCGGAAGGCCCCCTTTTATGTTACATTATCAAAGGCTACGGCTGCAGGCAAGAGCCAGGAGGGAAAATGGATCGAGGTGAGATCTTTCAGGCATTGAGCAGATTAAGAAAAGGCTTCCTTCAAATCATCCTCACCGTCGTTCTTATCGGGACTATCCTCTTCCCGTTTTCAAAGAAATTGCTTCAACACCTCCATCAAACCTCTCTCAGGACAGACCTCGTTGCCTTCAGCCTCCCCGAGTCTTTTCTCTCCCTCCTCAAACTGACCCTCTACACGAGCCTCTTCTTTTCTGTCCCGGTCATCTTTTATCAAATCTGGAAGGCATTTTCTCCCCCATTCCATCTGAAAGGGCGAAAATCGTTCACCTCCATTCTTCTCATCTCTATCTTTCTATTCTATCTCGGCTCATTCTTCTGTTACTTTGTCACCCTGCCCTTCGGCGTGCAATTCCTTCTGGGATATCAATCCGCCCATATCAAACCGATGATTTCAGCGGGGAAATATGTCTCCTTCTGTACGGCCTTCATTTTCGGGTTCGGATTGACCTTCGAACTTCCCCTGATCCTTGCCCTGCTGGCCTATATCAAAGTGCTCCACTCTTCCTTTTTGACTCGAAACCGAAGGTATGCTATTTTAATCATTGCCATCCTATCCGCAGTGATTACCCCGACCCCGGATATATTTAATATGTCCCTCATGGGGGGGCCTTTATATATCTTATTCGAAATCGGGATCCTCTTGGTCAAAATCATAGAGAAAAGAAGGGCTGTTCCTAAGACCCCCCTCCCTGAAAGATGAAGGAAATGCACCACTGGTCTTTCAATCCGGTATCCCTTTTAGGCCGATGGATTCCCTCGAGATCTTTCGGATTGAAGGCAAAGATTACCTTCCTCATCCTTCTCATCGTCACGGGAATCCTCCTCCTTGCCAGTTACCTCGACTTTCAACTTTCGAAGAAGGCCCAGATTGACCTTTACCTGGATCGTAACTTCTACATCGCCATGCAGATCGATATCGGTATCCCTGACCAGAGAATGATGGAGAACCTTCCCCAAATTCGCGATGAGATTGAGGAATGGTTATTGAGTCGCCCCAGTTTGACACAAATAGACGTCCTCCTTTTCTCTCCCAAAGGATGGGATCTTTTGACCTCCCATTCCAAGCATACCAACCCGACAACCTTTACCTTAACGAATGAGCAGGTCAAAGACCTGAAAAAGGATAAATATCTTTCGAACCTCAAAGAGGTCGAAGGGGAGAAACAATTGGAGGTGATCGTCCCCCTGCACTCCAGAAAAAAAGTGATCGGTGGGGTTCGGATCGTAAGCTCCTTGGACGAGGCCCACAGTTATTTGAGCAAGAAGAAGAACTGGACTTATCTCCTCACCTTCTCCAGTATTCTCATCATCCTCATCATGCTCACCCTCTTTTTCAAAAAACTGGTCGGAAATCCGGTTCAGAAACTGGTCGAGGCAATGGATAAGGCTGAGAAAGGGGATCTGGAGGCGGAGACCCGCATTCAGAGCCGGGATGAACTGGGAGAACTGGGAAGGCATTTTAACCGGATGATCAGGACGATCCGGGAAACCCATGAACAGAATATCCAACTCCTCTCCCGGGTGAATAAATTCAATGAGGAATTGACCAGAAAAGTCGAATCCGCCACTTCGGAGCTTAAACTCCTCCACGAAGCCCTTTTTGAGGCTCAAAGGCAGCTCAGCCAATCCGAAAAACTGGCCGCTCTGGGACAGGTGACCGCAACGATGGCTCACCAGATCGGAACCCCTCTGAACTCCATCTCCGGATATATCCAACTCATGTTACAGGAAGGAAATCTTCAACCGACCGATCAGCACCGGTTGAAAATTATCGAATCTCAACTGGACCGATTGGCTGAATCATTCAGAAAAATGCTTTCCTATACCAGTCAACCCAAGCCCCAGTTGAAACGATTGGATGTCAACGAGGTCCTGAGAGAACTAATCCCTCTGAGCGAACCCTGGCTTCACGCCCGCAGTATCACCCTTCACTCCTCTCTTTCCCCCAACCTCCCCCTGATCCTGGGGGATTCCACGCATCTTCAGACCCTCTTCCTCAACCTCATCACGAATGCCCTGGATGCCATGCCCAACGGGGGAATACTCACGATTCAGACACAAAAAACCTCCTCCCCCTCATCTCCGGAGAATGAGGAATGGTTGGAGATCTCGATTGCCGATACAGGGGTTGGCATCTCAGAGGAAGCAAGAAAAAGAATATTTGATCCCTTCTTCACCACAAAGAAGATGGGTGAAGGAATGGGTCTGGGACTTTCGATCTGCGAAAAAATCGTCAAGGACCATTCCGGGAACCTGGAAGTCAAGAGTGAGGTCGGGAAGGGAAGCACCTTTTTCGTCCACCTTCCTGTTCGTAAAGGGAAAGAAGAGAATGGATAGAACCTCAACCCATATTCTGATCGTGGATGATGACCGGGTCACGCTCGATCTATTGAAAGAAGTCCTCCTCAAAGAGGGGTATCAGGTTTCGACCGCCTCAAGCGGGGAAGAGGCCATTGCCCTTGGGACGGATCACTTCTTCGATATTGTCATCACCGATGTCCGTATGGGAGAGAGGGATGGGATGGAGGTTCTGAGATCCTTCAAAAAAACCTCGCCGGAGGCCTCCGTGATTATGATCACCGCCTTTGGATCCATGGATACCGCCATTGAAGCGATCCGGGAAGGGGCCTTTGACTACATCAGCAAACCCTTTAAGCTCGAAGAGATCAAATTCACCATCAAAAGGTGTCTCGATCAGAGGAAGATTCTCGAGGAGAACAAATTCTATCGCCAGGAGCTTCTGGAAAAATACCAGATGAAGAATGTCGTCGGACGAACTCCTCAGATGCTTCAGGTCTATAAAACCATTGCAAAGGTGGCCGATTCGAAATCAACCATCCTTCTCTACGGAGAAAGGGGCACGGGGAAAGAACTTATCGCCCGTTCCATCCACTACAACAGCAATCGGAATCATCGGCCTTTCATCCCTGTCGATTGCGCCTCTCTGGTCGAAACGCTGATGGAAAGTGAACTATTCGGTCATGTCCGAGGCGCCTTCACAGGAGCCCATTGGGCTAAAAGAGGACTATTCGAAGAAGCGGACGGAGGGACCCTCTTCCTCGATGAAGTCGGCAATCTCAGCCTCTCCACTCAGGTCAAACTCTTAAGGTTTCTTCAAGAACATGAAATCAAAAGGGTGGGGGGAATGGAGGATGTGAAGATTGATGTGCGGGTGATTGCGGCGACTAACCAGGCCTTGGAGCCCCTTATCAAAAATGGTAAATTCAGGGAGGACCTCTTTGATCGGCTCAACGTCGTTTCCATCACTCTTCCTCCCCTGAGGGAAAAAAAAGAGGACATTCCTCTCCTGGCCACACACTTCCTCGAGCGATTTTGCGTGGAGAATCAAAAGAACATCTCCCACTTTTCTCCAGAGGCTCTTGACATCCTCACTCAATATCCCTGGCCAGGAAATGTCCGGGAACTGGAGCATACGATCGAACGGGCTGTCATCCTCTCCAACCATCCCATTATCCTCCCGGAAGATCTGCCCAAGAAGATGTCTGAAGAGATGAAAAAAGCTGAATTCAGACCTCCAGAAGAATTATTAACATTAAAAGAAGTGGAAAGGAGGTATGTATTAAAAGTCTTACAGGAAACAGGCGGTAACAAGAAGAGGGCCTCAGAAATTTTGGGCATTGACCGGACAACGCTCTATAGAATCCTGGAAAAGGGAACTTAAAGGCTTTGTGTAGAAATCTGCATCATAGCCCTCATTTTAATATGTAGGATTTTAAAACAATCTTCTCTTTCTTTAAACCCTTTCAAAAAAATATAAATATTTTCAATAAGTTAAAAATCATTTATTTTTATCATTTTGGCACCTCTTTTGCTTATAGGATAAGTTAACTCTAAGGAAATCATATAAGAAGGGAGGTGAATTGAATGAAGAGAATATCTCTTTTAATCGCTCTTTTAGTATTGGCAGCTTTCGCTTCCGGAGTGATGGCCCAGCAAGCGAAACCTGCACCGACTCCAGCTCCTGCAAAGGCAGCGACCACTCCTGCACCTGCCAAACCGGCAGCCGTGAAAGCGGAGAAGTTCAGCGGGGTGATTGAGAAAGTGGATGAGATGGCAAAGGCTGTTGTGGTGAAGGGCAAGAAAGCTGAGAAGACGTTTGTGACCGATGACAAGACAAAGATCACAAAGGGAAAAGAGGCCCTTTCTTTCGCTGATCTGAAGGGTGGAATGAATGTCTCTGTCGAATATAAAAAGGATGGAGACAAGATGCTTGCCTTAGCGATCAAAGTGGCTGTGCCAAAGGCAGCACCGAAGAAGTAAGAACCTAAGAAGTAAAGGTCAGTGGTCCGGCAACGAGGGGACACCCCTCCATCGTGTGTCCCCTCGTTTTATAAAAATTGGGTTTGACCAATGAAGTCAAACGGAGAAAATTTCAAATACATAAGGAGGAAAAAATGATGAGAGCAATACGGTATTTGGTCTTGGGTCTTATCCTTTTAACCTTTTTGGTTGCCTGCGGGAAAAAGCCGGCTCAGGAGATTGAAGGCACACAGGGCAGTGTGAATGCGGTTGTTTCCGAGGGCCTTGGAAAATATGCTCCGGAGGATGAAAAGAAATTGAAGGACGAATTGGCCTCAGCCATGGATGAAATCAAGGTACAGGACAATAAGACATTCAAGAACTATGATAAAGCGAAACAGATGCTGGCTGAAGTGAAAAAGAATGCGGAGGAAATGAAGGCTGCCCTCCCGGCCAAAAAAGAACAGGCGAAACAGAATGCACTCCAAGCGCAGGAATCGGCTAAGGGAGCGGTCAATGAGGCAAAATCCCTTTTAGCCAAAGCCCCCAAAGGCAAAGGAACGGCGGCTGACATCCAGGCCCTGAAAGGAGATGTGAAGGGGCTTGAGGATTCCCTTGCTGAGGTTCAGGGATTAATTGAAAAGGAGGAGTATGGCGAAGCGGTGACGAAGGCCAATGCCTTGAAAGAAAAAGCATCGGGCGTTGCCAGCCAGATTACCCAGGCTCTTGAAAAAGTGAAGGCTGCAAAACCAGGGAAGAAGAAGTGAGGCTCATCAGTTTTGAAACTGATCGTAGCCACAGTCTCTTTTCTCTTTCTTTTATCCCTGTATGGATGTCTCAATGAAAAACCGGTTCCTCCAGAGGTCAACCTCGTCGAGCTCCAGGAGGCCAGCCTCTGGAGAGCCGAAACCCATTTATACCTGCCTGCCCAGTATGCGGAATATAAAGAGAATCTTATCCGGGCAAAAAAAAACCTCCTGAGGATCAATTCTCAATTTCGATGGTTTCGGGATTATAGTGCGGTTCAAACTGAATTTCGCCAACTCCTCACACAGGGTGAAGACCTATTCAAAAAGCTCCAGGTTGAAAAGGAGCTGAAAACAAAATTGATTCTCGAACGGACGGAAACCCTCAGGGAAAGGCTCGATGTCTTATCCAAATTAACCTTTATACTTCATGAAGGGGGCCCGCCGAGAAGCAATCTCGCAAAGGCAGGAGTAGCCCTGAGCGAAGCGGTGATCCTATTTAAAGGAAATCAATTTCTCTCCTCCGAGAAAAAGCTGACCGAGGCGGAGACTTACCTCACAGAGACCGAGAAGGGGATTTCCCCCCTCCTGAACCGTTACAGCGACTTGAACCTGATCTCAAAGTGGAAGAAGTGGGCGAAGGAGACGATTGATGAGTCGAGGGAAAAGGACATCTATTGTATCCTCATCATCAAGTCTGAAAAAAAATTGATCCTTTATAAAAAAGGCGAACCCGTAAAAACCTACCCGGTGGGATTGGGGAAAAACGGTTGGCTCAACAAACGCCGCTCAAGAGACAATGCGACCCCCGAAGGGAAATATAGAATCATCGGGAAAAATCCAAGGAGCCGCTTCTATAAGGCCCTGCTCATCAACTACCCTAATGAAAATGACAGGAGGGAGTTTCAGAATGCTAAAAGGAAAGGCCTCCTGTTGAAAAAAACAAATATCGGTGGTCTCATCGAGATCCATGGAGGGAGTAAAGAGGCCATCACTTACGGTTGCATTGCGCTGGACAATGGCCATATGGAGGAACTTTATCACATCGCGGGGATCGGGACCCCCGTGACGATTGTTGGGGCGCTGAATGAACAAAACAGCATCTCTTCGATACTGATGGAAATGCAACAGGGCTATGGACAGGAGAAGACTCCTTAAGGTTTTAATATTCTTATTCTCGTTCTTGGTTGCGATAGAAGGGGCGGGATATCTGATTGCCTGGAAGGCCTCGAGGATAAATGAACCCCACATCACCGAACCCGAAAAGAGGTTTCTCCATTCCCTAAAATTCCAAAACGCCCTCCTCAGAAAAAAAATGGAAGGTCTGCAACCGAACGACCTTTATATCATCGTGGATACAGCACGCAATGCGCTTTCCCTCAGAAAGGGCAGGAGAACGATACTGGGCGCCATCATCTCTTGCGGAAGCGGAACGATCCTGACCGACCCTTCGGGAAAAAGGGAATGGGTGTTTGAAACCCCAAGGGGAGAATTCACCATCCAGTCAAAATATGAGAAACCCACATGGATTAAGCCGGATTGGGCCTTCATCGAAGAAGGCAAACCCATCCCTAAAAAATCTGCAGAAAGAGCTGAGTCGGGGATGCTGGGAGACTATGCGCTTGGGTTTGGAAATGGATACTTCATCCACGGGACACTTTATACCAGGCTTCTCGGCAGAAATATCACGCATGGATGTATCAGGATGGGAGACCAGGATTTGAAAACGCTTTACGATACCGTGCCGATAGGTACACAAATACTGATATTTTAATGCATTCATCAAGGTTTATCTTTCTGTTTATTATCCTATTTTTTAGCATGGAGGCCGCATCTGCCACAGAGATACAGAGGCTGATGCAAGAAAACAGGCTTCTTAAATCAGAGTATCAGCTTGCTAGGACCTCACAAATCTATATTCTGTTTGATCTTGTCGGGAAAAAGGTCCAAATGAAGGCAAGAGGGATCCTCCTGAAGGAATTACCTGTAGAAAAATTTAATCTCTGGGGGGCATCCGTTCAGCCAGCACCTTTAATCCTCCGTAAAAAGGCCACCCTCCTAAAACCAAAAAGAATAAGGATTAAACCTAAAAAGAATAATGAAGACACTCCTTCGGATATCCAAGTCTTTGAGGTTGAGGACATGCCGGTAAGGTACCGTCTCGATTTTGACAACGGTATTCATTTATATATCAGGCCGAAGCCTGAGGGGGTGATATCGGGGATCTTAACCTTATTTTCTCATCTGAAATCCTACGGGGTGACCATGCCTCTGGGGACATTATGGAATGCATTAGGAAAAAAGACTTTTACCGAATTAAATATCTATTTATCTCCCGAAGATGCAAGAGCCCTTTATTGGGCAATGCCGGAAGGTTCCCCCTGTGTCATCTATGCCTTTCCGGATACGGGACAATGAAGGATTTGAAACTTCCCTCCCTATCCCCCCTACTTCTGACTCCTGGATTCAAGGATGGTCACGGTGTAGGCAACCGACACTCCACGGTTGATCAGGTATTCCACCTTCACTCTTTCACCCACATTGGGATATCGGTGGGGTTGATAGACTGTCCTTCTCCCAATCCTGAAGTTGACCACGGCCTTATCCTGCTCACTCTCGACGTCCAACCAAAGTCTTGCCCGGATTCCGACCACTTTCCCGGTAAGGGTTGAAAAGCTTTGTTGGGCTTCAAGAAGGCTCGATCCAAACAGAAGGATCAGCCCAATAAAAATAACCAAAAATCCTTTCCGCCACCTCTTCATCTTCTAACCTCCTCTTCGGGAAATCATCTTTTATCAATCTCGGGATTAACAAGGCGCCTCTGATTTTAAAGGCCCGAAAAGACACAAACCCTATTTCTCCCCCCCCGTTTGGCATCGTAGAGGGCCTGATCCGCCATCCTGACCAAGTCCTCTTTTGACTCCGCATGATGAATTGGAAAACTCGAGATTCCGAGGCTCACTGTTATATTCATCTGGGCTTTCCCCACTTCGAAAAGGGTCTTTTCAACCAGCCGCCGAATACGCTCGGCAATCATGGTAGCCTCCTCAATGCCTGCTTCAGGCAGGATGAGGACGAACTCTTCTCCGCCATAACGGGCCACCGTATCTTTCTTTCGGACAGACGCCTTCAAAAGGGAGGCGATCTCCTGAAGGACCTTATCCCCTTCCGTGTGTCCGAAGGTATCATTGATCTTTTTGAAATGGTCAATATCCACCATGACCAGGGAAAGGGGGGAGCTCCCGTAAAAGGCCTTTTGGGCCTCCCCGATCAGCCGTTCTTCAAAATACCTCCGGTTATAAAGGTTCGTCAGGGAGTCATAAATGGCAATCGTCTTGATCGAGCTGAACCTCTGAAAATGTTTGAGAGTAGCGGCCATCTGGTAGCCAATGACAGAGAAGAATTGCAGATCCTGGGCATCGAAGGCATTGGGCTGATCGCTGTTCAGGGAGATACAGCCGATGATCTCCCCTTCGACCGCAAGGGGTAAGGTGAGGTAGGATTTCAGAGTGGCCTTTGAATCCATCATCATATGAGTGGGCCTCAGTTTCCTCTTCTCCACCTGAAGGGTCACGCGGGTGACATCGCTCGGCTCTTCTCCCAGTGTGGAAAAGACCCTGACCATATTCTTCGCCACTTCCTGGGTAAAAGAAAGGGGACAGGATTCCTCCTGATAGAGGTAGATTGTGGAACCTTCTTTCCAGAGGATCCCGAAGGCTGAGAACTCAAACAGGTTGGGAAGATTGTGGCCTGCCGATTCCACAATCTCTTTGATCTCGAAGCTCATGTTGATGGCATTGATGGTGGACCGGAGGATATTCAGATTCTTAAAAATGAGTCTCACGCGGTTCTCCTATTTTTGAGAGATGAGCCGCTCCGCCTCCCTCAATTTGGGGAAGACCTTTGGAAAGACTTCCCGGCTGATCACCCCTTCCGCCAATGCGGAAAAGAGATTAAAGAGATGATTGATCAGACCCTGAAAACCTCTGTGGATTTCTGCGGCAGGAAGACTTCGGCATTCCTCTACGACCTCATCCATTGAAATGCCTTCTTCGGTCACTTTGAGAGAATTCAGGAAGAGATACTTCTCTCCCATCTTTTTGATGGCCAGATGAAACAGAAGCCCTAAAACGGCCTCGCCGATCAAAGCGGCCACCACCTCCCAGATCTCTTTTAACAGGTTGGAATGGAGATCGAGAACGAGATCGGCAGTCCATTTCCCCTCTCTCTCCTCTTTCCCTCTCTCCGTCATCTCAGCTCCTTAGAATCTCATTTGAACCGCAACCGTTTGATCAGATGGTGAATCTCATCGTGATAGATATAGACAACCAGGATCACCAGGGCAGAAAGCCCCAGGAGACACAAAAGGGCCTTATATTGATGCTCAAAAGCCTCGCTTCCCTGGAGGTTAGCGATCAATGTCCCGGGAATTCTACCGATGGTGGAAATCACTAAAAAGATACCGGTGTGCATGGGTGTCAGGCCTAAAATATAACATAGCGCATCCTTTGGAAAACCTGGGATTAGAAAAAGAAGGAAGCTGAGAATAACCCCTTCATGCCCGATGAGGTAATTAAACTTTTTCATCGTTTGGGAAGGGACAAGCTTTTCCACCGCCACCTTCTCAAAAATTCTTGCAATATGGAAGGCCCCCAGGGATCCTAAAATAAGGCCGATCATTGAGTAAATAAATCCAATCTTTACTCCGAATAAATAACCCCCTAAAAATTCAATCGCCCCACCGGGGATAGGGGCGACGATGACCTGTATAATTTGGGCAAGAATATATACCAGAGGGGAGTAAGGCCCGAAGGAGGAAATCAGTTTTTTCAGTTGGTGCCGGTCATAGAGCTTTCCGTAGAGCTCCGCCGCTTTCAGCCATATCTGGGAGTTATATCGATGGATGAGAAAAACAGCGGCGAGACACAAAAGGGAAAGGAAAATGATCCACTTCCATTTTTTTGAGAGGGCGCCTGTCATAATATTGGCGTCCCCAAGGGGATTTGAACCCCTGTTGCCGGCGTGAAAGGCCGGTGTCCTTGGCCGACTAGACGATGGGGACCTTTATTTAAATTGCGGATTGCGGAATGGCGAATGCGGAATGATGTTTTTTATTCCGAATTCCGCAATCTGAATTCCGAATTCGATATGGTGGGCCGTACTGGACTCGAACCAGCGGCTCTCTGCTTAAAAGGCAGATACTCTACCTCCTGAGTTAACGGCCCTTTTTGTTCAGATTAAGAGAAAACGACCGGACTTGTCAAGTATGACGAAGCCCTGCCTCTTTACCGCTTTTTTAAGAAAGGGTTTTTTATGACAATGGTCTCATTTCTTTCAGAACCCACGGAGACCATAGTAATTCTTGCCTTAACTAACTCTTCAATCCTTTTAATATAACGCCTGGCATGAAGAGGCAGCTCCGAAAACCTTTTCGCCTTGCGGATCTCTTTCTTCCACCCCTCCATCTCCTCGTAAATCGGCTCGGCATTCTGTAACATTCTTAGATTCGTAGGGACTTGATGAAGAACCTTCCCGTTGACTCGATATCCCGTGCAGATTCTGATCTTTTCGAAGTCATTTAGGACATCTGTTTTGGTAAGGACTATTTCCCGGATGCCATTGACTCGAATGGAATGACTGACCACCACGGCATCAAACCAACCGCATCTCCTGGGCCTTCCTGTGGTGGCTCCGTATTCCCCTCCCCGTTGACGGATTCTTTCTCCCAGTTCGTCCTTGAGTTCTGTCGGGAAAGGACCCTCTCCTACCCGTGTGGTATAGGCCTTTGCCACTCCGATGATGGAATCGATCATCGTGGGCCCGATCCCTGCGCCCGCACAGGCATTTCCTGCGACCGTATTGGAAGCGGTCACATAAGGATAAGTTCCATGGTCTAAATCCAGCAGGGTTCCCTGCGCGCCTTCAAACAGAATGGGTTTCCCCTTTTCAATTGCTTGATGAAGAATGGTCGAAGTATCTCTCACATATTTTTCAAGCCGATCTCTGAACCGGAGGTAGGAATCATGGATTTCTGAAAACCTCAATGGTTCCTCCTTCAGCACCTCCACAAGATAGAGATTCTTCTGAAGGAGGTTGGCCTCCAGCTTCTCCCGGAATATTTCTTCATCCATGAGATCAATGACCCGGATGCCACAGCGGGCTACCTTATCTTCGTAAGCGGGTCCTATTCCCCTTCCCGTGGTACCGATCTTAAAAATCTTCTCTCTCGCCAGATCGATCTTCCGGTGATAGGGAAGGATGAGATGGGTCTCCTCGCTGATCATCAACTGAGAATCATCCTTGAGATACCCTCTCTTTTTAAGCTCCTCGATCTCCTCGATCAAAACCTCCGGATCTAATACCACCCCGTTTCCGATGATACATTTCTTACCCCCATAGAGGATGCCTGAGGGGATAAGGTGGAACACGAACTTCTCCCCCCGGAGGACGATCGTATGACCTGCGTTGTTGCCTCCCTGAAAACGGACCACCATCTCTGCGTTCCGGGTCAGGAGATCAACGATCTTCCCCTTTCCCTCATCTCCCCATTGAACCCCAACGATGACGACACATGCCATAATGATCTCACCCCCTCCCCTCACCCCATCAAGTGAAGGGTCTCGCTTTTAACCGTTCATTTGAATCTGACGAACAGAAATGATATTGGGCAACCTCAAAATCTCTCCCGCGACTCCCGGGGGCAGAGGAGAATCCAGATGGAGGAGGGAGATGGCAATCCCTCCTATCCGATCGCGGCCAAATTGCATGGTCGCAATATTAATATTGCGGCTTCCCAGGGCAGACCCGATATTGCCGATCACCCCCGGCCTGTCATAGTTATGAACCAGAAGGATGAATCCCTCCGGAATGGCTTCAATGAAGAAGTCATTCAGCTTCACGATCCGCAACTCTCTCCTCCCGAAAAGGGTCCCTGCAATATAATTCTCCTCCATCTTCGATCGGACGGTCAGGGCAATGAGGCTTGCGAAATCCTCCGCCTTTTCGCTCATCGATTCGGTGACGCGAATGCCCCTCTCTTTTGCCATCACCGGGGCATTGACATAATTGACGGTCTCGCCCACAAAGGGTGTGAGGAGACCTTTAAGGACTGAGATTGTGATCGGCTTGGTTCCATATTCCACGACTTCACCCTGGTATTCGATCAGGACCTCCTCGATAGCGTAGTTGGAGATCTGGCCCAAAAAACTCCCCAACTTCTCACCCAGGCGGAGATAAGGTTTAAGGAGGGGAAGGATCTCGGGGCTGACAGCGGGCATATTGACGGCGTTTCGTGCCTCTCCAGAGGTGAAATAGTTAACGATCTGCTGGGCAATGGCGATGGAGACATTCTCCTGGGCCTCTCCTGTGGAAGCCCCCAGATGGGGAGTCCCGATTACCCCCTCCAATTCGAGGATGGGATTCCCAACGGCAGGCTCCTGTTCAAAAACATCCAGTGCGGCTCCGGAAACCTTTCCGGCTTGAATCGCCTCGTAGAGATCCTTTTCATTAACGATTCCTCCTCGAGCACAGTTGACCAGGATCACCCCGGGCTTCACCTTTTCAAAGGCAGTCTTGCCGATCAGATTCCGGGTCTCCTCGGTCAAAGGGGTATGGATGGTGATGAAATCAGAACGGCTGAGAAGCTCATCGAAGGAAACCAGATCAACCCCCTTTTTCTCGGCGACCTCTTTGGAGAGATAAGGGTCGTAGCCGATGACCTTCATCTTTAACCCCCGTGCACGATCAGCCACAATCGTCCCGATGACCCCGATGCCAATCAATCCGAGGGTCTTATTATAGAGTTCCACCCCCATGAATCTCTTCTTCTCCCACTTTCCTCCTTTCATAGATGCGGTGGCCTGAGGAATCTTCCTCGATATGGAAAGCATCATCGCGATGGTGTGTTCTGCGGCCGCAATGGCATTCTCTTTCGGGGTGTTCATCACCACGATCCCCTTTTTAGTTGCGGCACTCACATCCACATTGTCCAGCCCGATTCCCGCCCTTCCGATCACCTTAAGGCGGTCGCCTGCTTCAATGATCTCCTTTTTTAATTTCGTCTCGCTCCTGACGATGATGGCATCGTATTCAGGGAGAATCCTCTTCAGCTCATCCGGGGTGAGCCCTGGCCTGAAATCGTAGTGGATATTCTTGGCCCTCCCCAATATCTCCAGCCCCTTCTTTGAGAGAGGATCGCTGACCAATACCTTCCTCACCTCTTCCATTCCGGTTCACCTCAATCCCATCAGGACCTCTTCAGCCGCTTTGACCCCGGCTCCCAGTTCAAAAACATGCCCCATCTCTTTGAGAAGCATCTCCAGCGCTGAAATAACCATGACCATGTCCAGTTTTCCATAATATCCAAGATGGGCAATACGGATGATCTTCCCTTTGGCCTGATCCTGACCCCCAGCCACCGTGATCCCAAACCTCTCAAAGAACATATTCTTCAACTTCCCACCCTGAATTCCCTCCGGAATCTTAACCGCTGTCAGGGCATTGCTGGGAGAATCAGTGGCGTAGAGCTCAAGGCCTAAGGCCTTCACCGCTTCCCTTGTCGCCTCCGCTAATCTCTCATGACGGAGAAATACGGCTTCAAGCCCCTCCTTCCGAATCAGGTTGAGAGATTCCCTTAACCCCACCATCAGAGAAATGGCAGGGGTAAAGGAATTCTGGTTCTTCTGCGCAGACTTCAACTCCTTTTTAAAGTCGAAATAGTATTTGGGCAGATTTGATCTTCCCACCGATCTCCATGCCTTGTCGCTCAGGGCGACGAAAGAAAGTCCCGGTGGCAGCATCAAGGCCTTCTGGGACCCACTCACCAAAACATCAATCCCCCATTCATCCATTGGGATATCAAAGACACCGATCCCGGTAATCGCATCCACCACCATGACCGCATTCTCATACCTTTTGACTATCCCTGCCATCTCCCTGATGGGATGTCTGACGCCCGTTGAAGTCTCGCTGGCCTGGGTATAGACCGCCCGGATGGAGGGATCGGATTTCAATGCCTTTTCCATTCGATCCGGGTCAACCGCCTTCCCCCACTCGACATCGATCGGAATAAATTCAATGCCATAGGCCTTACAGATTTCCCCCCACCTCTCTCCAAATTTCCCTCCCCGGATTACCAGGGCCTTATCCCCTCTCGACAGGATATTGGAGACAGCCCCTTCCATTGCCCCGGTTCCGGAGGAGGTAAAGATCAGCACTTCGTTCTTTGTCTGAAAAAGGTATTTCAGCCCTTCTCGCACCTCGGCGAAGATCTTCTCAAACTCCGGCTCTCGATGATGGATGATGGGCTCCGCCATCTTGAGGAGTACCTCCGGAGGGAGCATCGTCGGCCCGGGTGAAAAAAGATATTTCTTCTCCATTCATTCCTCCTTTAATGAAACCGATCAATATTATTTTATAATCCCTTCCCTGTCAATACCCCTTGCCTGCAAGGGTAGTTCCTGGTAAAATCTCAACCAATAAGTGCTTATTTTCCGCTGATTGCCTATTCCGCTGATTCCGGCCACCCTATATCGCTTACGAAAGACAGAAAAACTCACCGATCGGTCAAACAAATTGGCCGAGTCGTAAAAACAAAAAATTAGTGGTAATTACAAGGAGGGAAACTTAGATGGTGACTTTTGGAAGTTTTTGCGGAAGATAAATACTTAGGAGGGGTTTTTAAGGGGTTTTTTTGAGGGATCTTTATCGGCGGCAGTTAGCGAGTAATATCCTCAGTTTTTGAATTAAGGTCACGGTTACTTAGGAAGCCCGTCTGGTGTAGGTTGGAGGGTTACGTCAAGTTCTTTAGACCCACGACCTTACCGAATGACGAAACGGGCCCTACACCTTTGAAGCTGGACTTGCTTTCCCCATCGCTTAGGTTCTCTTTTTGATCTATAAATAATATCCCCAATTCTTCTGAATAGCCACACTTGAGCCCATCGGGATGCACTATAAAAGGAAATTCCCCGGTTTCATCGCTATAGAACGTAAAGTCCTTTCCCCGCTGAAACTTACAGGATGCACAAGCAGTAAATGTGGGACCCGAAACCTTTTGGACATCATCAGTGAGGATATGCTTCTCTTTCAGCGGATACCCAAGAATGAGAATCCATTTGCCAATTCCCTTTGCATCTTTTATTGACATTGAATCCATGGCATCTATCCTGAATAGTTTAGGGCCCCTGAGTTCTCATCAATGCCTTGACTCCGAGGAAAATTAATCGGGGCTCGTTTAAGATCAATTTCAAAAAACCAGTTCTCAATTCATCACGACTCCACTCTTCAAGAACTCCTTTCAACCTACCCCCAAGCATGGCAATCAATTCATCGTAATCCTCATCCTTGAATCGGTTCAGCACGCTCCTTATGAGAAAGTGGAGGTCCAACTCAAGCTTAAGCCCTCGTAACTCCTTTCGGTAGTTCCTTCCGTTTAGCACTGCATTGGCAAGGGCTCTTGCTCCGTAAAGCCCTGCCACAACTCCCCCCACTGTGGTCACCTTCACCTGAGCAGCCGCATCGCCCACAAAGAAAACATTTCGATCAACCTGACTGCCATTTATATATCCAAACCGGTGAAGGGGAACGACTGCCTCTTGAAATTCAAAAGGCTCTAATTTCCTTTCCTTAAGAAACTCCCCTAAAGCCGCTTTCGCTTGCTCATCATCATCGGCAATAAGTCCGATAGTGGCTGTCTCCTGTGATTCCGGAATAAGCCAATAAAAATACTTCGTTTTATTTGAGTCGAACCAGACCTTGCAGATGTTTGAATCAACACGCTCAGGTAAAGGTACTTTTGCCTGAAGCAATGAAGCGACACGGTGGCCATTCAACGATGGTTTACAAACAGTACTGAGGGCCCCATCTGCGCCAACGAGAACATCTGGGCTAACGGATCGCTCTTCACCCGTCTCATTGTGTCGGATAGTCGCCATAATCTTTCTGCCAAATCGAGCAAAACCACTAAACAGATGCCCAAGGAGGATCTTTGCCCCCGCTTCTTTGGCCAGGGAGGCTAAAAGATGGATAAGCTTTTCTCTTTCTATGACCTGGTCAGGCTCACTCAATTCGAGCCTGGCAGAGTTCGACCTTGAAAAAAGTTCAAGGTAGTTCACCTTGTTGATGATTGCCTCTTCAGGGACGAAATCGAGAATATCATTGATCTTACAGGTGACGATCAAGGTACGAGGAGGATAACCAAGGACTTCTTCCTTCTCGTAGACCTCAACCTCAACGCCCTCCTTTGCCAAAAGATAGGCTAAAAAAAGCCCTGAAGTCGATGCTCCAATAATTGTGACTTTCATACCTTTGCCCTTTCCTAAACCAAACTTGCCTCCATCACCTCTTCCATTTTCCCCAAAAACTCCTT